>JAKBAU010000031.1 GCA_021808875.1 Pseudomonadota bacterium
CCACCGCCGAAATGGGAGACGCACTGCTGGCGGAGTTGGCCAGGAATTAATGAGGCGGTGGGGGGTTGCCTGGCCGCGACGGTTCGGTTACACCCCCGCCCACGACGCGCCCGTAGCTCAGCTGGATAGAGCATCAGACTACGAATCTGAGGGTCAGGAGTTCGAATCTCTTCGGGCGCGCCATCTCGGAACAAAACTGCGAACTCCGATTTCACCGGATTCCCCGCCCGAGGCGGCGACGAGGGTGCGGAGCAGTGCCGATTTGGACCCCATGATGCGGACTTCCCTCTCGGCGACCTCGACGCGCTGGGCCAGCGCGCGGAGGTGGTCGCGGCGGTAGCCACCGCCTTCCGATCGGATGCGCCGGCGGGCCGCTCGGGCGAAGGTTCTGACCATATCGGGGCTGACGGCCTGGTTGCCGGCACGATCGAGCGCGGCTTGGGCGCGCTCGGCGTCGGCGCTGGCTTGCTCCCGAATCGCCTTGAGGCCGGCGATGCGTTCCCTCAGGCCGGGCGCGTCGAGATCGGCGACGCCGGACTCAATGGCGTCGAAGAGCCGGTTGAGGCGCTGATCAGTCTCGGCGATGCGCTTGTGCAGTTCAGCCAGGTGCGCGCGGCGGCGCTCGGTGCGCTCCTGGCGCCGGTCGAGGACGCTCGCGAGGATGGTTTCCAGCCGCTCGGGCCGAAGCAGGCGCTCCTCCACGTGGCTCGCGACCAGTTGATCGAGGCGGTCCATCGGGATCGAGCTGCCCTCGCAGCCGGTCTTTCCCTGCCGCGCCTTGGTCGAGCAGGTGTAGTAGCGATAGCGCCCGCCCGAGCTGCCTTTGCCGGTGCGCATGGTCATCGCGCCCCCGCATTTGGCGCAGAAGCAGATACCGGTTAGGAGAGTGGGGCCGCTGGTGATGCGCGCTGGCGTCATCCGGGGATCGCGGGCCTTGAGGCGGGCTTGCACCGAATCGAAGGTTTCGCGGTCGATCAGCGGCGGGCAAGCCATGACCGCGACCTCGCTCTCGGGCTTACGTTCCCGGCTCTTGAAGGAACGCTTGTTGAACCTGTGCTCGCCGATATAGGTCGTGCGGGTGAGAATCTGATGGATCGAAGCCAACCCCCAGCGCCCGCCGTCACGGGTGAAAATGCGCCGCTCGTTCAAGTAACAGGTGATGGCCTTGACGCCCATCGGCCCCTTCACGCCGTCGCCTTCGAGGAACAGGCGGTAGATCAGCCGCACGGTGTCGGCGTGGAGCGGGTCGATCTCCAGCTTCTTCTTGGTCTTCGATCCGCGCTGCTCGGCGGCGACGATGCGGTAGCCGATGGGCGGCAAGGCGCCGTTCCAAAAGCCTTGGCGAGCGTTCTCGTTCATCGCCCGCAGGACGTGCTTGGCGTTCTCCTTGGATTGGTATTCGTCGAACAGCGCCATGATCTGGCGCATCATGACGTGCATGGGGTTATCCCCCATTTCCTGGGTGATCGAGACAAGCCTCACGCCGTTCTTCGCCAGCTTCCGAACGTAGAACTCAAGCTCGAAGTGGTCGCGGAAGAAGCGACTGAATGAATGAACGATAACGACATCGAAGGCGGCAGGCTTGCTGGTCCCCGCCTCGATCATCCGCTGAAACTCTGGCCGGCGGTCGTTGGTGGCAGAGGCGCCCGCTTCGATGAAGGTCTCGACCAGCTCATAGCCGCGTGAGGCACAATAAGCTTCGCCCTGCCGCTTCTGGTCAGGGATGGAGACATCATGCTCCGCCTGCCGCGCCGTCGAGACGCGCAGATAGAGGGCGGCGCGCGCCCTTTCCGGGGGGCGGGGCACGGTCATGGTGTCTGTCTCCTTCCCAGTTCATCGGCAAGGCCCGAACAGCTCATCGAAGAGATCACCGAACCACGCCTCGAACACGTCCACCTCGGCCTCCGTGACCGGGATGGGCTCGGGCCAGTCGTCAGTGACGGTCCAGGTCGAAAGGTCATGCTTCGACGGCCGACCGGGGAACGGCCAGGGATAGCCGAGCAGCGCTTCAAGCTGCTCGGATGCGGTCGGCGGGCGTTCCTTGCGAAGTCTGGCCATTGGTCCAGAATCGCCGAACGACGACTTTGAAAGAATAGCCTTTTTCTACGCTGAAAACCTCCGCGCGCCGTGGCGTAAAAATACTTGCGGGCGGCGGCGCGGGGCGGAAACAGCTTAGGGTCGGAGGCGGCTGCCTGCGTCACGCCGCCGCCTTCAAGGGCTTCGCCCGTTCGATACGCGCCAGTTCCTTGGGGTCGTGCATCGCTTCCCAGATGTCGCTGCGGCGCTGCAGGTTCAGCCAGAAATCCGGGCTGGTGCCGAACACGCGAGCCAGGATCAGGGCCGTGGCGGCGGTGACGTTGCGGCGATTGTTGCACAGTTCGTTGACGTGCTTGCGCTGCACGCCCATGGCCTCGGCCAGCGCGCCCTGGGTCAGCCCCAACGGCTCCATGAACTCCTCGATCAGCATTTCGCCCACCGTCGTCGGCTTGCGCTTGGTCATCAACACGGCGATCCTGCCTTTCCTCATCTGTAGCTGTGGTCGTCCAGGTAGATGTCCGAGGCTTCGCCCCGGCCGCCTTCCCACCGGAAGACTAGCCGCCACTGCTTGTTGACGCGGATCGAATGCCATCCGTCGAGATTGCCGCGCAGCTTCTCGAAATGATTGCTGGGTGGCACGCGAAGGTCCTGGTCAGTCACCGCGTCGTCGATCATCTGGAGCTTGCGGAAGAGGCGGGCCTCCAAGTCCGATGGAATGTTTCGGGAGGCCACGTCCTCGACGAAGAAGGCGCGCAGCCACTCGTCCCGAAAGCTTACGATCATCCGACAACTCCAATATATCTATGTACCACACAACGGGACAAAAATCAACAAAGAATGGGCCAGCCTAGAGCCCCAGCCCGATCTGCCGTTTGCGGCTGAACTCCCATTCGATGCCGCCGTCATCGCGCCGAACACCGCTGATGTAGTGGTCGAGGCGCTTCTCCAGGACAGGTTGCCAGGGGACAAGCTGGAAGCCGAGGCCGTCCTCGATCATGGCGAAGCGCCCGCTGGCGAGATTGGCGACGCCGGCCAGCCGGCCGCTCACATACTCCCCCGGCCCGGACGGAGCGTAGGTCAGCCCGCGCTCGGCGGCCATCTGCTTGCCGACGCGCTCGACCTCCTGACGCTCCAGGACGGTGATGGAGCGGCGCGGGATGCTGATAAAGCCGTCCTTGGCTGTGGCGTGTCCCATCTCCACCAGCCTTTGCGCGCGCCGGTCGAGTGCTATGTTCACTTCCCGGCCAAAGCCGGCGTCGGTGATGGGCAGATGGTCCTTCGCCACAAGCTCCCGGTCGAGCCAGGTCGCCCCGTCGCTCCCCACCTGCCGATCAAGGTTGAGGGTGGATAGGGTCCGGATCGCGAAGTCCTTGGGCCGGCTCGGGGCGTCATAGGCGATACCGCGTTCGAGGATGTCCTTCGGGATTTTCCAATGGTCGGCGTCGATGCGGGCGACGTGCCCTGCGCGACGCAAGGCTTCCAGCCGGCGGACATGAGAGCGGATAAAGGCGTCCGGGTCGCCGTGGCGCTGCTCAATGATGTCTCGCGTCGCGTCCAAATGCAGGCTCGGCCGGTAGATGCCGCCATTGGCTTCCGCCACGATCTGGATGTTGACATCCGCCGGCCTCGGTTCGGCGTTGGGCGGCGCCGGGTCGAGCGCGACGATATGGCCGCGCTTGATCTCGGCAAGGGGGGAGGCGTCCGCCGTCTCGACATAGTGGGTGCGCCCGTCCACACCGTCGATGACAAGATGCAGCCGGTCGCCCAGCTCATCGCCGGCCAGCCCCTTGGCGAGCACCCGGCCAACGATCCGTTCGGTGATCTGCTGGCCGTGGGTGGCGTATTGCGCCGGGCCGCGCTCGTCGGCGAGGCCGTGATCGGCGAGCGCCCGGTGCATCGTCTTGATGATGTCGCCGCGCTCGCCCAACTCGCGCAAGGTCGGCTCGGCCCGGGCGGAGATGGACCATCGGCCGACCTCCACCTCGGTCGCCAGCCCCATGCTCTCTAGCTTGCGGGCGCGCGCGATCAGCAGCGCCCGGTTTTGCCGGGCCGTCTCCAGCATCTCCCGGTCGGGTCGCAAGTCGGCGAACGCGTGGCTTGCCGCCTGCTCGGCGAGCAGCATGCGGTCGAGGCGGGTGAAGCGTTCGGCGTCCACCTCGCGCTCAAGCTGGCGGCTGACCTCCTGCTCGGTCTGCCGCCCCAGCTCCAGGGTGACGATCTCGCTGGCCCGCTCGCGGATGCCGTGGGCGATATAGTCGCCGGCGATGTTGAGGATGCGGCCGTCGTCGGTAACGCCGCGCAGCAGGATGTGGGTGTGTGGGTGGCCGGTATTGTGGTGATCGACCGCGATCCAATCGAGCCAGGTGCCGAGATCGGCCTCCATCGCCTTCATCAGGTCGCGGGTGGTCTCCCGCAGGTCGGCGAGCTCGACGCCGTCCTCGGCGGAGACGATGAAGCGGAACTGGTGGCGGTCGTCGCGGCCGCGGTCGAGGAAGGCGCGGCCGTCGTCCACGTCGCGCTCGGCGGAATAGACCTGGCCTTTCTCGCCATCGCGGTTGACGCCATCGCGCTCCAGATAGCGTAGATGGGCGTCCACCGCCTTGGCGCTGGCGAACTGCCTTCCGCGCGCCGCGCCACGCTGGGGGTTGAGCTTCACGATCCGCGCCTTCACGGTCACGCGCCGGGCGCGGGTCCGCACGCCGCTCGCATCATCCCGGCGCCAGGCGCTCCGCCCCTTGAGGACCAGGGCCATCCCCGCGCCGCGGCCGCGCGCATTGAACCGGCCACTTGCCTTCCCGGCCGAACCCAGCCGATGGGGATCGCCGCCGGCGCGGCGGATGGCCTGATGCACCTCGGCGAGAAAGGTCTTCGGGCGCGGCCGGAGAGCCCGCACGGTCCGGACGCCGGAGCGCTCGCGGGCCGGGACGGGACGGATGCGGAAATAGTCTTCGTCGGTCGCCATGAGGCGACGATTGGAAGATCAACCCGCCGACGCAAGGTGGAAAATGGCGGCGTAGGACGGTCGCGTAGAAATACTTGCGCAAGCGTAGAAACGGCGGCATCGCGCACGCGCAGATTGCCGGCGCCATACAAAATAGCGTTGAAAACACGAAGAAAATTGGCTTCCCCGACAGCGAGACGCCTCGCCGGATCGGCCGCGTGAGGGCAGAAAACAACGTGCAGACAAACAGTTAGGAACGAAGTGCCGGCAGCGAGGACTCTCGCTTTATCTTGCCCTCGCCCTCGCCCTCGCCCTCGCCCTCGCCCTCGCCCTCGTAATCGTGTCTTCTCCGGGACCGCGTTCGACTTCAAAAGGCACCACCTGCATTCGAATCGAGCAGCCACACCGCGATTGCCGAAAACAGCCAGCTCGCCCTAAATGGTGCCATGGATCGCCACCGGATTCGGCCATGAAAACCATGTCGGCGCGCGAAGCGAAGAACGGCTTCGGGCTGATGATCGACACCGCGCGCGCCGAGCCGGTGCTGATCGAAAAGCACGGGCGCGGCGTTGTGGTGGTCGTCTCGGTGGAAGAATATGAACGGCTTTCCATGCAATCTGGACGCGCGGATAAGGGGGAAACGGGGACCAAGGGGGCGTCGAAAGGCGGCCGATGAAGCGTCCGCGCGTCGAGATAGACTTGGTCGTTGAACGTGTCGTCGCCACTGGCATCAGCGACGTTGAATGAGGAGTGGGCGTGAAAACGGGACGATCGGGCATCAGGGATAACCGTAGCAGGGGGGCGGTCCACGAGTTCATTACTGAGCGCGCGGTTCCTGACAGCCGTCTGTCCGTTGTCTCGGCCTATTTCACGACCTTCGCTTACGATCGTCTCCGCACGACGTTGGACGGCGTCGGACATATGCGTTTCCTCTTCGGCGAGCCGAGGTTCCTGAAGGACGCGGACAATGCTGGTCTCGTGCCGCCCGCCTTCTCGTTTGATGAATCCGGGCTGCGCCTTACCGAGCAAATCCGGCAGCGGGCCGCCGCGTTGCGGTGCGCCCAGTGGATCAAGGATCGCGTCGAAATACGGTCGGTCAAGCGCTCTGGCCTGCTGCACGGAAAGCTCATCCATATCGACGATGGACGCCGTCCGCACGCCGTGCTCGGCAGTTCGAACTTCACGATAAACGGGCTCGGACTGGGCGACTCGCCGAACATCGAACTCAATCTGATCGTCGATAGCGATCGCGACCGGGAGGACCTGCTCGCCTGGTTCGACGAGCTATGGAACGACACTGGCTTGACCGAGGACGTGCGAGAGGAAGTGCTGCGCGCACTCCAAGCCAGCTACGCCCACGCCGCGCCCGAGTTCGTCTATTTCAAGACTCTGCTGCACCTGTTCGGCGACTTCCTAACCGACCAAGCGGCAGAAGAGGCGCTGATCCAACAGACGGCGTTCGAGCAGACCGCGATCTGGCGCACGTTGTTCGATTTCCAGCGCGATGGCTTGCGCGCCGTGCTTGCCAAGATCGAAAAGCATGGCGGCTGTATCCTCGCCGACAGTGTCGGCTTGGGCAAAACCTTCACCGCTCTGGCCGTCATCAAGTGGTTCGAGAAGCGCAACAAGAACGTGCTCGTGCTGTGCCCGAAGAAGCTGCGCGAGAACTGGACCGATTACCTCGCCACGAACAACAGTGAGATGAACCCGCTGCACGAAGATAGGTTCGGTTATACCGTCCTGTCTCATACCGATCTTTCGCGTGAGAAGGGCAAGGTCGGCGACATTGACCTCACGCGAATCGAATGGGGCAACTACGATCTCGTCGTTATCGACGAGTCCCATAATTTCCGAAGCGCGTCCCGGAATAAGACCGCAGGCGGACGCCGCAGCCGCTACGAGCGGCTGATGAACGAAGTCATCAAGGCCGGTCTCCCGACCAAGGTTCTGCTGCTTTCGGCTACGCCGGTGAACAACGATCTGAGTGACTTGAAAGCCCAGCTCGACTTGATTTCCGCCGACAAGGGAGATGGCTTCACGGACCTCGGCGTGCCGAACCTGGGCACGCTGATCGGCGGCGCACGACGACGCTTTGCCGATTGGGCGAAAAGCGGCAGCCGCGATGCCGGTGAGCTGCTGAACAAGCTGCCACCTGCGCTGTTCGGCCTGCTCGACGGCGTGACCATCGCGCGCTCGCGGAAGCACGTCGAGCGCCACTATGCCGCTTCGATGGAAAAGATCGGCGGGTTTCCGAAACGGGCCGCGCCCGAATCCGTCTTCACCAACATCGACAGCCAGGGTGGCTTTCCGGCTTTCGAGGACGTGGATGCCGCGATCGGCAAGCTCGAACTGGCGCTCTACGGCCCGTTGACCTTCGTGCTTCCCGAGTATCGCGCTGTCTATGACAAGGGCGGGAATTTCGACCAGGCCAACCGCGAAAAATACCTCATCGCGATGATGAAGGTCGGGTTCCTCAAGCGGCTGGAAAGCTCCGTAAGCTCGTTCCGCCAGACGATGGGCCGCATGATCGCCCGCATCGACCAGCGGCTTGGCGATCTTGACAGCTTCGACACGACGGCGGCCATCGACGCGCCGGCGCCGGACGAGATTGAGCTGGATGACGAGTTGGAGGAAGCCTTCGAGGTCGGTGGCGCGCTGAAATACAACCTCGCTCACATCGACCGGCCGGCGTGGAAGGCGGCGCTGATGCGCGACCGCGACCGCATCGCCGCATTGACCGCCGAAGCGCGCAAGGTCACGCCGGGTCGCGACGCCAAGCTGGCCCGGCTCAAGGACATCATCCGCGCCAAGGCTAATATGCCCACCGCCAACCGCGACGGCGAGGCCAACCGCAAGATCATCCTGTTCACGGCCTTCACCGATACCGCCCGCTATCTCTATGAGGAGTTGCTGCCCCTCGCGCGCGAATGCGGGCTGCAAGCGGCGCTGGTGACGGGCGATGGCTGCAAGGCGACCTTCGGCCGGGCGCGCTTTCAGGATGTGCTGGTCAACTTCGCGCCGCGCGCCAAACGCCGGGCCTTAATGCGGGGTGCCGAGACCAGCGGTGAAATCGACCTGCTGATCGCCACCGACTGCATCTCCGAGGGCCAGAATCTCCAGGACGCCGATCTGCTGGTGAATGTGGATATTCACTGGAATCCGGTACGCCTCATTCAGCGCTTCGGGCGGATCGACCGGATCGGCAGCCGCAACGCCACGATCCGCATGATCAATTTCTGGCCGACCGAGGACCTGAACAGATATTTGCGCCTCAAGGACCGGGTGGAGGCCCGCATGGCGTTGGTCGATCTTTCGGCTACCGGCGATGACGATCTGCTTAACGCGCGCGCCGAGGCCGAAGGCGATGCGCGCTGGCGCGACGAGCAACTGCTCCGCCTGAAGGATGAGGTGTTCGACCTGGAGGAAACCGGCGGCGGCGTGACGCTAGCCGATTTCGCGCTCGACGATTTCCGCGCGGACCTTCTCGGTTTTGCGCGCGCCAACGAACAGACGTTACGCGATGCGCCGCTGGGGCTCCACGCGATTGTTCCCAATGAGGTCGAGGGCGGCGCCGTCGATCCCGGCGTGATCTTCTGCCTTCGTCGCCGTCCGCCTGATCCGAACCCGGAGCAGGCGAAGATCAACCCCCTCGATCCCCACTATCTCGTCTATGTGAAGGATGATGGGTCGGTTCGCCTCGGCTTCGGCCAGCCCAAGCCAATCCTGGAAGCGTATCGCTCGCTCTGCTTGGGCCATGACGAGCCCTTCGAGGCGCTGTGCAATGCCTTCGACGACGAGACGGACCACGGCGAGAAGATGGATCGTTACGATGGCTTGATCCGCGCCGCTGTCGCCTCGATCGGCGAGACTTCGGCGACGCGCACTTTGGCGGCGCTGACGGGCTCGCGCGGCGCGCGGGTGCCCGATGGAGCCGCGCAGGCTCGGGCCAGCCTGGACTATGATCTCATCACCTGGCTCATCGTTAGGCCAGTGGCGGGGGCAGAATGAGCCACACCGCAGAACGTCTTGCCGCGATCCGCGATGCGATTTCAGGGCTTGCCGGCGCGGACCTTGCGGGCGCAGGTCGGAAGCTGCTTGATGTTATGGGCTATCGGAGCCCGAAGACGCTGGATGCTCCTGCCGCACCGGACCAGTTCCTTGCCGCACTCGGCATGGATACGGCGCGTTTTGAGACGCACCGCTGGCGCGCGGTGCATTTCCTCTTTCAGCTCACCGGCGACGAACTGCCCGCCCTGTCACGCGGCGGCGATCCGGCCACTGGCGAGAGCTTCCAGCGCGGCGCGATCGATTCCTTCGTCTTCCTCGCCATCGACCTCGACGACGGCGGCTGGTCGCGCCGGCAGCTCGTGGCGATCGTGCGCGCCCTCAATCGCGGATTCGCGATGCCCGCGATCGTGCTGTTCCGCCACGGCGGGCGGGCGACGCTGACCGTGATCGACCGCCGCGCCAATCGGCGCGACGCCTCGCGTGACGTAGTCGGCGGGCGGATCAGCCTGATCAAGGACATCAACCTCGCCCGGCCTCACCGCGCCCATGTCGAAATCCTGGCCGACCTGTCGCTCGCCGCGCTTGCCCGGCGCAAGGCTCCGTCGGATTTCCGCGCGCTCTATGACCTATGGCTGGAGACGCTGTCGGCCGCCGAACTCAACAAGCGCTTCTATGAGGAGCTGGCCGACTGGTTCGCCTGGGCCAGCACCAGCGCGCCGCTTGCCTTCCCCAAGGGACAGGGCGCCGGCGAGGGCGCCAAGGAAATCGCGCTGATCCGCCTGCTCACGCGACTGATGTTCGTCTGGTTCATCAAGGAAAAGGGCCTCGTCCCCGAGGCGCTGTTCGACGGGCCTACGCTGGCGAAGCTTTTGAAGGAGCCGCCCGCCGCGACGCCCGACGGTCACGGCTATTACCTCGCCATCCTCCAGAACCTGTTCTTCGCCACCCTCAACACCGAAATGCAAGAACGGCGCTGGCGGCAGGACGATGGCGGACAATCGAGGGATTATCTCGGCCACCACGTCTATCGTCACGCCTCCCTGTTCGCCGAGCCGGACAAGGCGCTGGAAGCCTTCGCCAGCGTGCCGTTCCTCAACGGCGGTCTGTTCGAATGCCTGGATACCGAAATCGCCAGCGACGATCCGCGTGCGGGCCATGCCGAGCGGGAGCGCCAGCGGCTGATCCTGCGCATAGACGGCTTTTCCGATCAGCCGGACAAGCAGCCGCGCCTCCCCAACGCCCTGTTCTTCGGCGGCGCGAAGGGCGTCGATCTCTCCGGCTGGTTCGAGAAGGCCAAGGCGCCGCGCGACGTGCCCGGCCTGATCGACCTGTTCGAGCGCTATAAATTCACTGTCGAGGAAAACACGCCTCTGGAGGAAGAGGCCGCGCTCGATCCCGAACTGCTGGGCAAGGTGTTCGAGAACCTGCTCGCCTCCTACAACGAGGACACCAAGACCACCGCCCGCAACAAATCGGGCAGTTTCTACACCCCGCGCGAGGTGGTCGATTTCATGGTGGACGAGGCGCTGGTCGCCTGGCTGCTGCCGAAACTACCGAGCGAGCTGGGATTGGAGTCCGACGGCGGGGACGAAGCCCGCCTCCGTGCCCTGCTCAGCTTCGCCAATCGCTCGCACGATTTCAGCCCGGCCCAGGTGGATGCGCTGATCGCCGCCATCGAAAGCTGTAAGGCCATCGACCCAGCCGTGGGATCGGGCGCCTTTCCGCTCGGCCTGCTGCAAAAGCTGGTCCACATGCTCGACGTGCTCGATCCCGGCGGGGAGAAGTGGAAGGCGCGCAACCGGCTCTACTACGAGCGCCGGCTCGCCGAGGCCGAAGCCATTCCCGCCGCCAATGAGCGCGCCGCCGAGATCGAGAAGGCCGAGGAGGCGCTCGCCGAGTTCGACGCCAAGTTCGAAAGCGGCCACTATCCTGATTACACCCGCAAGCTGTTCCTGATCGACCGCTGCCTGCACGGCGTGGATATTCAGCCGATCGCCGTTCA
Source organism: Pseudomonadota bacterium (assembly GCA_021808875.1). The sequence goes on from JAKBAU010000031.1 coordinate 10,989, forward strand.
GATCGCCAAACTGCGCTGCTTCATCAGCCTGGCGGTCGAGCAGAAGGAAAATCCCAACCGCCCTAATCGCGGCATCACGCCGCTGCCCAACCTCGAAGCCAAGTTCGTCGCGGCCAATACTCTGACGCCGCTGCACCGCCGCGGCCAGGTCGGGCTGGTCAGCCAGGATTTGCTCAAGAAGCAGCGGGCGCTACGCGAAGCCAACCGCGCTTTCTTCGCCGCCGCCAATGGCGCGGCCAAGCGCGCGGTGCAGAAGAAGATCACGTCTTTGCGCAAGGAAATCGCCGACGAGGTGACGCGCGACCATGCTTTCGCCGGCGATGACGCCAGGAAGCTCGCGGCTTGGGACCCGTTCGATCCCAACGCCTTCGCCCCCTTCTTCGATGGCGAATGGATGTTCGGCCTCGACGCCTCGGCCGACGAAGGTTGGTTCGACATCGCTTTCGCCAACCCGCCCTACATCCGGCAGGAAAAGATCGAGAGCTTCCGCGTCAACGACAAGCCGGTGATCGCCAAGGCCCAGCTCAAGGCGGATTACAAGACCTTTGCCGGCACGGCCGACATCTATGTCTATTTCTACGAGCGCGCGCTCCGGCTGCTGAAGCCAGCGGGTGCGCTGGCCTTCATAACTTCGAATAAATGGTATCGGCTGCCTTACGGCAAGGGCCTTCGAGAGTGGCTTGCCACCAACGCTCGTATCCTGAAGATCGTCGAATTTGACGATGCACCCGTGTTTGAAGCGATTGCATACCCGACCATATTGGTCGCCACTCGCAAGCCGGTGCCGGGCAAGTCCGACCCGAATGATCTTATCCATGCGCTGAATTGGACGCCGATCGACGGTGAAGACCCAAAAGAATCGGTGAAGCGCTTCCCCGAGCGGTTCGCTGACGAGGCGTTCGCTCTACCTCAGCGCGAACTAGCCTCTTCGGCATGGCAAATTGAACCACAGGCGCAACGCGGTCTGTTGGAACGAGTTCAAGCAGTCGGTCGCCCTCTCCTGAATTTGGTGGATGGGCGTGTGTCACGGGGAATCACGACCGGACTAAATGATGCATTCGTGCTTAATAACGAGGAAAGAGCGGAGCTTGTGACAAAGCATCCCGCCTCGGTTCGCATCATCGTTCCGTACCTTGGCGGGCGAGAGGTCAAGCGCTGGCATGTGGATTCGTCCGGAAATTGGCTAATTAAGCTGGAGTCCTCTGCTAATGTTGAACATCCGTGGTCCGGCATGGCTGACCGTGAGGCGGAGGAGTGCTTCAGGAAGACTTGGCCCGCTGTCTTTGAACGGTTCACGGCGGGAAGCATGCGGCAACGGCTAATCGACCGCGACGATCAGGGGCGATATTATTGGGAGCTTCGGTCCTGTAAGTACTGGGATGAATTTTTTCTACCTAAGATAATTTCTACAAAAATATCTAGCGAGCCGACATTTTCCGTCGACACTGAGGGGTTCGTTCTCGCCAATACGAGTTATTTTTTGCAATCCGATAATTCGTTTTATCATGCGGCAGTTCTAAACTCGTCCGTAAGCAATTACATCTGCCGAAAGGTGTTTGCTAGCAAGCAGGGTGGATTCTACGAAGTTCAACCGGCTCCACTCGAAAAATTCCCAATCCCGGATGCTTTGGACGAGCAAAAGACCGCGATTAGCATTTTGGCAAAGTCGCTACACGCCGGTGCTGACCGCCCCCGCCTGGAAGCCCTGATCAACGCCTTCGTTTACGAGCTTTTCTTCGCCGAGGAACTGCACGCGCGCAACCTGCGTCCCTTCACCGCCGCGCGTGAGGCGGGGCTGATGAACCTCGCAGCCCTCGAAGGCCCCGCGCTCGCCCGCGCTGCCAACGACTGGTCCCGCCATCTCGCCGACCCCGCCCATCCCCTCTACGCCACCCTCTTCGACCTGCAATCCATCGACGCGGTGAGAATCATCGAGGGGCGGACGTGACATGGCGGAGCCGGGAGAAGAAGGCGCGGCGAAGATCGCATCCATTTACATTTCGGACTTCCGGGCCTTCCCGGCGCTCGCGCCAGCCTCGGTCTTGCTCGACGGCAAGAATCTGTTGGCCTGGGGCGAGAACGGATCGGGCAAATCCTCCATCTACCGGGCGCTGCGTGGTCTGTTCTCGGTGGAGGCGCATGACATTTCGCCGATGGGCAATGTCTTCAGCAATCCGGCTTCCCCAAGCGTCAAGGCTACGCTGACCGACAAGACCGAACTGCACTGGTCAGCGGCGGGTCATCCGACCGCTACCGTGCTCGATACGGCGCGAAAATCGGCCTTCCTGAGCCACACGCGGCTGATCGAAATGAACACGGGCCGGACAGCGAACGACGCCCCGAACCTGTTCCCCGTGGCGGTGGAAAAGCTTCTCGCCGATTACGAGGCGACCGTGGCAGGAGGACTCAAGCGCACCGTTGGCGAACTCTGGGCGGAAGTGAACGCAGCCCTGGAGCGCCGCGTGCCCTACAGCAAGGGAACACGGCGTCCGCCGGACTTTGCGGAAAAGGTCAAGAACGCCTGTGACCAGTTCAACGAAGGGATGAAGCAGGCGCTCGCGGCGCTGGAGGCACATGCCAAATCGGTCCTCCGCAAGCTGCTCGACGTCTTTCAGCCGGATGCGCTCGAACTGGTAGGCTTCACCTTCTTCGGCGTCACCTATGACGAGAAGGAACGCGGACTCGGCAACGCGACGCTGACCGCAAGCGTCAAGTTCCGGGATCATGCGCTGCCGGCGCCACCCAACTTCCTGAACGAGGCGCGTCTCTCCGCGCTGGCGATCGCGACCTATCTTGCCGGTCGCCTCGCCTGCGTCCCGGAAAATGACAAGGCGCTAAAAGTGCTGGTGCTCGACGATCTGCTAATCAGCCTCGATTATTCGCACCGGAGGCCGGTGCTGGACCTGATTGGGGAATTGTTCAAGGGGTGGCAGATCATTCTGCTCACTCATGACCGCTTCTGGTTCGAACTCGCGCGCGAGCAATTGTCGGGCGAGCCTTGGAAGGCGATTGAGATATACGAGAAGCTCGATGCCGACGGCCTGCTACGCCCGGTGATCTGGGAGAGTAACGACGATCTGGTCGCCGAAACGCTGAAGCAGGCGAGCCGGTTCCTCGATGACAACCATCCGGCCGCCGCAGCAAACTACGCCCGCACAGCATGCGAGCTAACGCTGCGCCGCTATTGCCGCAAGCACAACATCCAGTTCGGCTACACGGATGATCCGCAGAAGATCATAATCGAGGATTTGCTCAACAAGGGCGAATCCCACGCAAATGGGAACGCTGATCGCAAGGCGGCGTTCGAGGGATTGAAAAAATACAAGAAACTCATCCTCAACCCGCTTTCACACAACCCTACGCAGCCGATTGTAAAGGCCGATGTGGTTGCGGCGATCGACGCCGTCAAGAAACTCGTGAAAGCGTGCCAAAAGTGAGCCCGCCACAGCGTCATAGGGCTATAGCGTAAACGTAGTTCTCATCATCGCCAACGGCGGTGCGCCAATAAATTCAGTGTGTTGCGCGTTAAAACGGTCCGTCAAAAGCGGGCCGTTTTGCTTTTTGGGTGAACAGCGTCCGCAGCCAATACCTCAATTGAAGACATTATGACAAATTGTGTCTTGACGCGCCTTCCGATATGTTTGAGTGGACACATCGGAAGGCGCGCCCGCCGTAACAGGCGAAAGCGAGCCAAAAGAGCTTCCTGTATTTGGAGAAAGACGTGAACCGAGTAAGTTATATCTTAGGCTTAACAATTTGCGGCTGCATCTTTGGCAGCCCCGCCGCCCATGCCCTAAATGGCCCCTCGCCCATGCAGATCGACGGTGGCCCGCTTGGCAGCTTCAACATATCCGGTGGCGTTGACGGCTATTTCTTCGCGCAGAGCGGCGCGTCGGAAAACTCGGTGGTCGGACCGAAATCGAACGGCGCCAATATCTCTGCTTTCATGATCCAGGCCAAGAAAACAACCGGGCCTATCCAATTCACCATTCAGCTCGCTGAATACACAAACATCAACCTTGGCGCCAACAAGCCTAAGGAAATTAACGGAAATATGTATACAACCGGTCCGCTCCGGGCCGCCTATATCACGCTTCCGCTGACGGACGATTTTTCGATCTCCGCCGGGCAGCTGGACTCGCTTGAAGGCTATGAATCAGCCTTTGCCTGGAATAATCCCGTCGCGTTGCGCACGGTTATCGCCAGCGTTGAAAACAGTGAAAGCCGCGGCGTATCCGCCAGCTATAACAAGGGCCCCTTCAGCGGCACCGTGATGTTTGGCGATGGCTACGACACCGGCGTTTTCAATTATCTGCAGTTTCTTACGAGCTACGACATAAACGCCAACAACAACCTGAATGTTTTCGGCGGCGTGGCCTTGGGCGTTACCGGCCCCAACGCCTTTGCATATGGCAGCGGCGGCTCGAGCAACGGCGGCGCGAACGGCGTTGGCGGCCAAGGGCAGCTGGCGAATGTTAACTCCAATATGCTGGGCGGATGGTACACCACCGTTATCGACGGACTTAACCTTACCTCCGAAGTGCAGTACCAGTATGCAAAGCCCCTGCATCGGTATGCAGACGTCACGTCTGGCGGGGTATCTGACAACATCGACAAGGAAACAAGTAACCTCGGCGTGGCTGAGTTTGCTGAGTACCAGTTCCCCGGCACGAATTATTCCATTGGCTCTTGGGCGGAATATGCAACGAGCCATGGCTCGGGTGCGCAGGACAACTGGTTTGTTGCGCCGAACGCAGAGTTGGTTGGCTTTGCCGTGGCCCCCGCCTGGCAGTATGGCCACATCTATAGCCGCCTGAACGCCGGCTACGTGCATCTGCTAAACCAGGGCCAGCCTGCGGCCGGTTATGGCAACAGCGGAACCGACAAAAATCAGGTCGTCGGCACGCTTGAATTTGGCCTGGTATTCTAAGCCAAAACAGCATCAGGTGGAATTCTTGTCAGGATTCCACCTGATTTTTTAATCGCTTGCATAATATGTTGGCCCGGCGCAGCCAAATTCTACCCTTTCATGATATAGGGGGGTAGGCTATATGGAGCGCATGACCCATACCGTTCGTGACAAGCAGCGCCTGCTGGCGCGCGTGCGCCGCATCCGCGGCCAGGTTGAAGCCATTGAGCGCGCCCTTGAAACTGAAGCCAGCTGCGAAAAAGTGATGCACCTGCTTGCAGGGATGCGCGGCGCCACGGCTGGGCTGATGGCGCAGATCGTCGAGGACCATGTCCTTACCCATCTGGTTGATACACAGGCGCACCCGGGCGCACTGAACGAGGACGCGGCAGAACAGTTGCTCGAAGTCGTCCGCACCTATCTGAAGTGAGGCAACCATGCACGGCGAGCCATCTGTTGCGCACGGCCACGGCCACAATCACGACCATGGGCACGACCACGGGCATGGTGGCCACCACCATGGCCCTGTGAACTACGGCCGGGCCTTTGCCATCGGCCTGTTGCTTAATCTGACCTATGTCGCGGCCGAGGCATTTTACGGCGTTGCCGGGCATTCGCTCGCGCTTCTTGCCGATGCCGGGCATAATCTCGGTGATGTGCTCGGGCTGGCGGGAGGCTGGACGGCCACGCTCCTCAGCCGCCGGCTGCCTTCAGGCAGGTACACGTATGGCCTTCGCCGTTCCTCGATCCTCGCGGCTCTTGCCAATGCCGTTCTGCTGCTGATCGTCACCGGTGGTATTGCCTGGGAGGCTCTCCGGCGGTTCATCGAGCCCGGGCATCCGGCTGGCCTCGTCATCATGGCGGTGGCGGCCGTCGGCATCTTCATCAATGGCGCCACGGCGCTGCTGTTCATGTCTGGACGCAAGGATGACCTGAATGTGAGAAGTGCGTTTTTGCACATGGCAGCCGATGCCCTGGTGGCAGCGGGTACGGTGGCCGCTGGCGCGTTGATCCTGTGGACGGGGCGAGAGTGGATTGATCCTCTGGTTAGCCTTGTCATCAGCGCGGTGATCGTCGCCGGCACCTGGTCGCTACTGCGAGACTCTGTCAATCTATCGCTGGACGCCATCCCCCCGGGAATTGATCGCCACGCTGTCGAAGCTTATTTGCGCGGGCTGCCAGGGGTTGAGGCCATCCATGATCTGCATATATGGGGCCTCAGCACAATGGACGCGGCGCTCACCGTGCATCTCGTCCATACCGAAGGTAGCAACACGGAAACGCTCCTGCCGCGCATTGCCGAGGATATGCGCAAGCGCTTTGCCATCGGCCATTCAACAATCCAGTTTGAAACAAATCAGACAGCAGAAGCCTGTGCATTGCGGCCTGACCACGTCATCTGAGCCCGGTGCTGGCCGGGCGAGCCACCACTAACCAAGACTCCGCTTTCACTCAACGCCATCAGAAAAGATTCATGCGCACAGGCACCTCAATCAATATCTTCGCGACTGGCGCATAGGGCCCGGCACCAATTCCCACACCTAAATTCACGCTGGTCGTTGGTGAAAGAGTGTAGCCGAGCCCAAAATTAAATGTGCCAAAATCATACGACGAACCTGGGATTTGCGAGCCGCCCGCACGGGCAGGAAATACATGCTCTTCCTGATAGCTCAGTGTCATCGAAGCTTTGTCATTCAACGCGAACCCAAGCCCAAATGTAGCTGCCACGGCCGAACCGGGCGAAAGCTTAACAGGCGTGCCAGGCCCGCCACCAACATTTGGAATGGTAAATGTGTTGCTGAAGCTCTTTATATACTGAATATTCGTAAACAATACGCCCGGCGCCGTTGGATAAAATACTGTCAGGCTCGGCTCCAGCGCATAAAATCCGGTGCCGGTGGGAAGTTTTTTGGAATCCCGAACAAAAGCTGATTACTGGTGTTTAGGGCATTGTAGATCGGAACCTCATAAGGATTTTGCCCCGTCGCGGTTTTAAACATCAGGTTGCCAACAAAAATTGGCCAGCCATTATCGCCGCTGTTAAATTGATACGAGGCGCCGAATTGAATATCCCCAATATGCGCGGCATTGGAGCCAGCGGTAAGGGGCAATGCAGAAGCGCCCGCCTGTTGCGCCGTGGTGCTACCCCAGCCCAGCACAAACGGGACCTTCAGATTAACCTCAAGACTGTTGGTGATGCCGTATCTAAGCGTTAGCGCGGGCATGAGGTAACGCTGGTCTACATGCGAAATAAAAATATTTCCAAACGTAATGCCAGGAATGATCGTGAAGCCGTTAAGGTTAAGTTGATTCTGCGTCCAGTAATCATACTCGACTGACGGATCTATCACGAGCTGGCCCTTTGGCGTCAGTACACCGCCAGTGTCTGAAAGCACACTTGAAGATTGCAGAATAACTTTCGTCTGCGCCTGTTGATTCTCGGCTTGCGCCTGCTGCTGCTCAGCTCCTGCCACCACATCCGGTGATTGCGGCGGTTGTACAACCGGCTGAGTCACTGCCTGCTTCTGTTTCTGCGGCACTTCCCCCGCACCGCGGAGGCTTGCCATCTCATCGTCTAGCAACATCTGTTGCCGCTGTAACTGCAATGCCTGTAGCGCAAGT
>JAKBAU010000032.1 GCA_021808875.1 Pseudomonadota bacterium
CCCCGGCTTGACGCGGCGCGCCTGGACGCGTAGCAGGGCCGCCACCTCTTGTCCCGTTCGTCTAGAGGCCTAGGACGCTGCCCTCTCACGGCGGTAACAGGGGTTCGAATCCCCTACGGGACGCCATTCCCGTCCAAAACTGCGAACTTTTCCCGCAGGTTTCGGACGGTCTGACATAAGCTGGTTGAGCAGCTTGTCTTTTCTCCCAAAGATGCGGATTTCGCTGTCATCGACTTCGATGCGATCGACGATAGCTTGCAGATAGGCTTTGCGCATGGCGATGGGACCATCGCGGAGCTTGGCCCGCAGGTCCGTAGCAAAGCGTTCGATCATCTCCTCGGTGATTGTCGGCACCACCATGGCGGGGGCCTCCGCCAGATCGCACATACGTTTGGCCTCATCGCGCTGAGTTTTCAGCGTGTTGAGCCGGTCCCGTAGCGAAGGGTCGGCGATGTCTACGACGCCGTTCTCAATGGCGGCATAAAGGCGCTGAACTTTTTGTTCGGCTTCGCGCGCCGCGACGCGCAGGGCTTCTAGCCGACTGGCGTCGTTATTCTGGTTAGCGGCATATTGGGCGAGCAGGGCTTCCAGGATCACACCGAGTCGTTCTTTGGTCAGAAGCCGGTTGGCCAGATGCTCCATGACCAGACTGTCGAGCAAATCCATGCGAATGCTACGCCCCTTGCAGGCGGTCTTACCCTGCCGGGCCTGAGTGGCACAGGTGTAATAGCGGTAGCGCCCTCCCTTGCCGGTACGCAGCGTCATGCCCCCGCCGCAAGTGGCACAGGTCGCCAAACCCGTGAGCAGGCAGGGACCATTGACGATGCGTGGTGCGGTTACACGCGGTGCCCGCTCACCCAGCCGAATTTGCACCTCCTCGAACTGGTCCTTGGGGATGATGGGTGGAATGCTGATGGTAATGACCTCCTCGGCTAGTTTTTGCCGCTTGGTCTTGGCCTCGGTGGCGTTGAAGGTGTGGATACCAGTGTAGGCCGGGCGGGTCAGGATATCATGAATGAACTTGCAGGAGAATTTTGCTCCGGCCTGAGTGCGGTGGCCCTGGGCGTTCAGGCGGTTGACGATGGCTTTCAGCCCCAGCGAGCCTGATTGACCGTCGCCGACGAGATAGAGGTCAAAAATCAGGCGCACCATTTCCGCATGGAGCGGGTCAATATCTAGACGCTTCTTGATTTTCTGGCCGCGCCGTTCGGCCTCGACGGTGCGGTAGCCAAAAGGCGGCCTGGCGCCATTCCAAAACCCCTGGCGGGCATTCTCATTCATGGCCCGTAGTGTGTGTTTGGCGTTTTCCTTGGACTGGTACTCATCGAACAGCGCCATAATCTGGCGCATCATCACCGAGGTGGGATCGTTGCCCAACTCCTGGGTGATGGAAACCAGCCGGATGCCCTGCTTGGCCAAACGGCGGACATTGAATTCCAGCTCCATATGGTCGCGGAAGAAGCGGCTGAAGGAATGAACCAGAACGATGTCGAAGCGGCCCGGCTTGGCCGTGGCCGCCTCCATGAGCCGCTGGAATTCCGGGCGGCGGTCATCCGTGGCGGAGGCGCCGGGTTCGACAAAACTCTCCGCCACCTCCCACCCCTTGGCCCGACAATAGGCTTCTGCCTGGCGTTTCTGGTCAGGGATGGAGAGGTCATTCTCCGCCTGCCTTCCGGTTGAGACCCGGAGATACAGGGCCGCGCGCGGGGCGGGCTGAAGCAGGGGAAGGTCGGAGATAGGCATCAAGGATGTCACGGCAAAACCTCGCCAGCAGGTCGATTTCGGCTTGGGTGACCGGGATTTCCGGTGGCAGATTATCCACCACACGGAAGTCCCGGCTACTGGCTGAAACTGGCATAGAAGGGGGGCTAAGGCCAGTACGGAGACCCCTACGGTACTTCATCCGGCGGGATCAAGGTTGGGGCTTGGTTTTGCTGGTGGAGGTTACCTCCCCTGCGGGTGCCGATTTTTCCGCTGCGGACGCGACGCCAAATGGCTGCTTATTTGCCGGTTCGCCGCGCGGCTGCGTGGCGGCACGCAGGCGGGGCCAGAACAGAAGCGGCCACCGCAGTTCATAGACATCACCGTGACCCAGGAGCAAGGCGCGTACCCCTTTGCGGTCAACACCCAGGCGGCGTTCGAGTTGTTCAACAGGAAAGACTGGTACTGTGGCTCGGTGCGTCTGCCATGTACGGGTGGTTTTGCCGTCGCTGTAGGAGGTAGAGGCTTCTTTCCAAGCAACATCCCGCTTGCCGACCAGTTCATCGGCAATCATCGCAGCGGAGGGACCAGCGGGCATACGTCCAATGATTTTCTGGCCGAGCAAGGTCAGGATGGTTTTGGACTCGGCATCACCGTATAGGGCGGCGAGTTGCTGGCTGTCCTGCATGGCGAGGACGCACGCTATACCCTTGGCGCGGCCGACTTCGAGCAATTGGCGGAAGGCTCGTAATTTGCCGAGTTGCGGAAATTCGTCGAGCATGAGCCAGATGCGGCGTGACTGCGAATCAGGCAGTTCCGGACTTGCGGCGGTAGAGGCGATGCAGTCAATGGCCGCACCGATCCAGGCTGCCGACAATGCCGGGTAACGAGGTGAGCGCTGCAGCACGAGCACCTTTGGCAGACCATCGTTGCAGTCCGCCAGCCAGCGGCGCAGGGACAAGCGTTGCGCGGGCGGGCACTGCCCCCAGGCATCCGCCAATGGCCGGACCACGCTGGCTAGTTCCGCCCAGGTATTCACCAAGATGCCGAAAGAAGTTCGCGTAGGATGACCTTCGGGGGTCAGCTCAACAAAACGTGCGGCGGACGGGTAGGCTGTTTCCAACAGCGAGACGAGTTGGCCGGCAGGCAGGAACGCGGCATCGAACAAATCTTGCCAAGTCCAAAATCCGGGGCTGTTGCGCTGAAGGTAGACGATGATACCGGTCAGCACTTCCCTTGCCGCCGCCGCCCACATCGGGTCATGGCTGTCTGGGATCAGGCGGGTGGCGAGTTCCCGCGCATCCTGCATTGAGATCATATCCGCCGCGACATCCCATGCGTAAGAGTGTTGGTTCTGCGGCGCGAGCAAGATAAAATCAGATGTTGGCAGGCAGGCCGTGACATCCCCCTTGGAATCATGGAAAATGATTTTGTCGCCGCGCTTCAGGGTTTGATTGGCCAACCATCGCGCAATGACCGATTTGCCTGCGCCAGTGGTACCAAAGATGCCGATATGCTCAACCTCATGGCTGCGGCCAATGGTGAGGCCGGGCGCGATAGAAAGACCAGGGCCGGATAGACCGATGGCCCTACGAAGCGCTTGGCGGGCCTGAATGATCGCAGCATGCCCACGCCATAGGCGGCGGCCAGATATGTGCTTCACCGCGTCCACGGGTTCCGTGGCAAGATAATAGGTCATACCGGCCGTCAGGCTGGTTATGATGGCTGTGAGGAGAGCGACAGCCAAACGGAGTACGCAATCCGAGGTGAGATCGAATGCCAGGAAGGTTTGCGTGAAAGCCGAATGCATTGCCCAGGATAGGCGGTCGAACGGATTCATGCCGAAGGCGCCATTCCAGGCATCCTGAAGTTTGCCCGCGAGATACGGCAGCAGCCAATTAAGCGTGGCTGGAAACGCATGGTCGTTATACCAACCTGTGGGAGGCAATTCCTGGAACAGGATGGCAGCCATGGCAGCGAAGGAGATGATGCCTGCCAGAAGGGCGAGCATGACGGCAGGGGTGGCTGGACGTGTTTCCAGCAACGGATGGTTGGTCAGCATTGGGGGAAACCTCAGTTGGAGAGTGGGCGGCGAAAACGCCAGACAATGATTGGGGAGCCTTGAGCCGAGGACGCGCCGCTGGCGTTGTTGGCGTGTAAGAGCACCGGCAATGGCATGCCGAGCATTTGCGCGGCGTCGGGCCAAGTCAGGGCCGATTCGACATAATAGACACAGCCATCCGTGCTTGGCGTCAGCCGGGAGCATTGCGGCCATGTGGAAGAGTCGACTTGCCGCATGGGTGGAGGTGCGAGATGGGCAACGTAGGGTACCATATACACGACGGTGATTGCGGTCAGACCCGTGCATAACCCAATGATGGATGCGAACCGCACCGCACGATGAAATGGCGAGCGAATCTTGAGAGCGCCCGTACCATGCGTGGCAACTCTTCCCCTCTTTCGCCAGTTAGGGGTATTCGCGGCAGAGCCAGAATTGCTTTTTGCTCCTTCAAAGGGCTTTTGCGGCATGGCGCGCCCCAGAAGCGTGGCGAATTGTTCTGGTGTCAGACGGGTGAATTTCTCCGGTGGAACCTTGGCCCGCTCTTCGGGGGCAAGACTCCGCAGCCAGGCAAAGATTTCGTTGCGGGCGACATCACGGTCCGCCAAGGCGGATGCGAGGGTTGACTGGAAATGAACCGTCTTACTCATGACTGCTCCCCTCACTCATGAAGGGAAAAAATGGCAGTAAGGCTTCTTCCATGCTGCGCAGCCACGCCGCCACATCGCCACGGACTATCTTTGATTCGAAACGACTCAGTCCCGTCAACGCCATGACTTCTTCGGTCGTAAGAGCAATTGTGTCGGTGAAGCGCAGGCACGCCGCTTCAAACCATCGCCATGATCCCGCCTCGATAGCGGGCATTCGAAGTTCAGCCGCTGATGATAGGAGCGGCAACAATTCCTCCCGGTATACCCTAGCCGCCTCAGAGGCAGGGTGCAAACGTTCGAATTCACCGTCTCGTTCATTACGGACAAACACACGCCGGACAGATGGGAGAGACTGCTCAAATTCTGCAAGGGTTTTAGCCGCCGCTCTGATTGCCTCGGGTTCTGCGACCGCTGGAACAAAGACAATTCCTGGCAGGTTAAATGCAATTAGATCGGCATCGAATTCGCCCAGCCTTGCCCACTCCAGAAAGCGAACCGTCTCAGTCGGTCCAAAATCGATCAGAGCAGATTCCGTGGACATCCGCATGTCTTCAATTTGAACGGCAAGGGGATCAAACGCGCGGATCAGCATAGATGGGTCACGTCTTGCATCGCCAAAGGCGATATTGATCGAAACAATGCTTCGGCCCAGAGATTTTGATAGCCGGGCCTGATTATCGACCTGGAATATGCGAAGCGGGTACTCGGCAAGATCGTATTGATCTGCCACACAAAGCGCCAGTGTCGATGCTCCGACACCGCCCTTTGATTTTGCTGTGAAGATGATACGGGGACAATTGAAATTACCCCTCTTCTGCCGAAGCATGTTTATCATAAGGCCCTCTTTCAACACGGCAGCCTGAATTAGCGTCCGGAAGGGCCATTTGGAGAAAATCGAATCTTTTGAGAATGGATATCTATTCTGAATAAATGATAGGGCTCCGTATTGGCCTGAAGTCATTCAGAGTCGATGCTTCAATACAAAAACAAATACGGCCATACTTGCTCTCCGCACGTATAGCCGCATCACTGTGCCCTTCAACGAGAAGAGCCTTATCCGATTAACCTTAGAGGAGAGGCGACATATCGATTACGAATTTCCCATTATGGTAAGTAAGGTTGGCCCCCAATCGAAAATCCTCAATTGCGGCCGGATCGGTGAACAGTGTCCCGCGCCCTTTTCGCTTCGCGGTATTGTCCCATTTGTCTAGTTGCCACCCAATGAGGCGGCATATGGCATCCTCTTGCCATGTTTGCGGCGTCTTCCGTCCAAGCATGAATGGAGCAACTTTCTTGTCGAAGAAAGCGATCTCTTCATTATTCCACAAAATGCCTCGGGCATATTTTCCGAACACGATCTGATAGTCAAAAATTTCCTTGCAATCCCTTGTATTGGTCCACAGATATACTGGATTGACACCGCTATGATTGGCAATGAGGTGCAATTGATCACCGTCATCGAAATCAACCTTTAAGGAATAGGTGAAGGCCGAGACCGGTTTGAAGTTTTGTTCAGAAGGATTCTTTGAGGGACGCCCGCGCTTTTTGTTCTTTGTATTCTCTTCCGTTTGTTTTTGAGCGAAAAGCATCTCCTCCCACTTGGCCCAGCCGGTTAGCAAAGCGGTGATTACATCCAACCGGATGTTGGCAAGCTTTTCATCGCTTTCGCTGGGCAGGGCATCCCGCGCATATTGACGATTTTCTTGCCGCATGAATCTATTTAGATTCGGAACTTTATCTTTACCGTAGTGCTTCTTAACCGCTTCAGCTCCACGCCTGCAGATATATGATATATCATACCCGATATCGATATTGCACAAAGATTTGAAATATTGTTTGGCCTGTTTGTGCTCTGCTTCGACCAAGTCTTCTGCATCCTGGCGACGCTGAGTATCACTACGATTATCCTGTTTAGACAATTCTTCTGTCTTATATCTTGCTGGCAGTGATGCACGTACGTCGAATCCACAGAGCGCTTCAATCGCCAAATAGGATTCGGCCAGCAAAGCTATCCGGAGTTTGGTCATGATGCCACGGTCGTCAGGATGGCCTGAGCGATCATGCTCTATATTCGGCATCGTGACCAGGATGAATTCTTTGCCGTTATCATCCGTAAATCGGAGGCTATCGTGCACGATAGGGAGAGAAGTGGTTGAAGCGGCAGAGTTCATGCTGGTCCTCGTGGGTTAAATGGAAGGCCAGATCGTATGCATCAGGCCAGAGTCAAGAGAAGGGACATCTATTCCGATTTTCTCCATGCGGCCGGTTTTCGCGGCAGGCATGAAAGAGCCTGCCCTCGCCAAAGATTAACGCTTAGTTTCCAGAACGGGATTTTGACGCCCTTCTCATACGTTCGCGGATTTCTTCTCTGCGATTCCTGCCACCCGAGAGACGCGGCCCATCCGGTGGCTTTTCTGGTTCAGAGGCTAACGTTTTCTGAACAGATGCTCCCCTGGATGGGCTATTTACTACCCGAGAGCCGTCCACTTTAGCGGTTTGACCGGTTAGAATGGCACTGCGCTGAGCCACTGTTTCCGCCAGGAGCCGGTTAATCCGGCTGGCAACGGCAGCAAGGTACCGCTCTGTGAGCGGATTCCCGTTTTTAAGCCGGACTCCGCCCCTCGTCAGGAGAGAGGCAATCTGGCGCCACGTCCAGCCCGCTTCACGCCATGCACTGACTATGGGCCAGTGACGGGCCAACACCCGTTCCAAAGGGATGCGCCCATCTTCCGTCGCCACTTGGGCAGCAATGGATTTGGCCGTAGCGAGGGCTGCATCGGGTTTTGTCGTCATGGGAGGCTTAGGATAGACAACAATGTACAACAAAATCCAGCATTATATAGTGTTGTAGATTGTTGTATTCACACCTGTGCACCTCCGGCTGCCGGAAAGCAGAAAGTCTGAAACTCCGAATTAATGTCCATTTTTTCTGGTGGCGACGGACATAGAGAAGGACTCCATTTTGGCTTGGAGTCCCTCATGGTTTGTACCGTATCGGCCGGCACGGCGGCGTCTTATTATATAAGTGAACAGTCCCGATACTATACCGGCGGCAAAGAGCCTGCCGGGCTATGGTTCGCACCGTCCACCACCATGGAAGGGGTAGTTAACGGCTTCGAGATCGACGATGCCACATTTGAGCGTTTGCATGCCGGGCTGGATGTTTCCGGCCGGAAGCTGACCCAGAACGCTGACGGCACCCATGCTGACCGGGTTGCCGGATATGACATGACCTACTCGGCCCCAAAATCAGTCTCTATAATATGGGCGCTGGGGGATGAAGCGCAGAGATCAGCCATGGAGGCGGCACACGATGCCGCCGTGCGGGCGGCGTTGGGTGTGATCAACAATCACGCTGCATTCAGCCGTCGCGGCAAAGGTGGCGCGTTCTTGGAGCCAGTGCAATTGACCGGAGCGATCTTCCAGCATGGCGATGCACGACCCACCGAACGGGACGACGGAGGGACTAGCGGAAAGACGTTCGAAGCCGATCCACAACTGCACAGCCATGCGGTGATCTTCAACTGGGCACAACGGGCCGATGGTAGCTGGGGCAGCATCGATGGTCGGCAATTGTTTCGCTGGAAGATGGCGGCGGGGGCGGTCTATCGGGCTGAGCTGGCGACAAGGCTGACAGAGTTGGGGTATGGAGTCGAGCGGACCGACGAAAAGGGGCTATTCGAGATCATCGGTGTACCGAAATCTGTCCGTGAATCGTTCAGTGGGCGGCGTCGGGATATCGTGGCAGCTATGCAGGCGCATGGGGTGGAGACTTCGGAGGCTCCGGCCCTGGCGGCGTCCGTGACGAAGGTAGGACGTAAATCCAAAGGTGCCGTGCAGATACCCGACCGGCATGAGGGCTGGCGCGAGCGTGCGGCTGAAATGGGCTTCCAAGTGCCTGAGCCCAATCTGGCCATGCTGGCGTCGATTCGCACACCCGCCAATAATGCTGAGCTTTTGGCCCGCCTGACCGAAACCAAAGCCGTGTTCCGGCGTCAGGACATTGTAGCGGTGGTTGCTGCCGATCTGACTGGAGTGGCATTGGGCGGTAGAAGTGCGATCGCGATGGCAGCGGAACGGGTCGAAGCAATCCTCACTGATACGGAGATTGTGCCCCTCGGTCCGGACAAGGCCGGTCAGCCTGCCTACTCGACCAGAACGATGGTTACCCTTGAGCAAGAGCTGGGTGAGATGGCACGGAAAATGAACCGTGGCTATTTTGGCCCAGATATAGGAGGGTCGGCTTCACAAACAGCAGCCGGGACATCCATGTTGAGCGAGGAGCAGCACGCTGCCTTTGACCACGCATGCGGCACCAGCCGGTTGGCCGTGGTGGAAGGCGCGGCGGGCAGTGGCAAGACAATGATGTTGTCAGCGATTGCCCAAGCCTACCGGCAGGCGGGGTATGACGTGATTGGTTCCGCCGTTGCTTGGCGTGCGGCGCAGCAGTTGGGAGAGGAATGCGGTTTTGAAAGCCGCGCATTGGATTCGTGGCTAGCCAAGCATCGAGATGGGCAGGAGGTGTTCACCAGAAAGACCGTGCTGATCGTCGATGAGGCCGGGTTGCTTTCCACGCGTCAGATGCACGCAGTGCTCAGTGCCGCCCAGGCGGGTGGGAGCAAGGTCATCCTTGCTGGGGACCAACGCCAGTTACAAGCGATCGGTGCCGGGTCGGGCTTGGCGATTGTTGCCGAACAGGTAGGCTCCCAGCGCGTGGATACGAACCATCGTCAAAGGGAGGCTTGGGCAAGAGTGGCTGTCAGCCAGTTGGCCAGGGGAGAGGCTGAGCCAGCTTTACGGGCCTTCGATGAACATGGCTGTCTGCACTGGGCGGAGGGGCAAAAAGCAATTTTGAGCACGACTTTGCAGTTGTGGCGTGATTGCCGGCAGGCGCATCCAGGGCAGAGCATCGCTGTCTTGGCAAAGTCGAATGCCGATGTTCGCGCCCTGAACGCAGCAATACGCGTCGAACTACGGCAAAGCGGTCAAATTAGGGGAGAAGAAGTTGTCGTCCGGGCGGTTGACCGATCCGGCGGAGGTTATGATCTGGCGATTGCCAGAGGGGATCGACTGGAAATCACCGCACGTAACAAAGCTCTGGGGCTGGTGAATGGCACGACTGGCACTGTGACGCGGGTTGAGGCTGAGACGAATGGTCACGCCCGCATTATGTTGGCCATTGGCACTGAGGCAAAGGCGTTTTCGACAGCGGAATTGGCAGACAAACGCGGGCGGGCGCGACTTGGCCATGCCTATGCCACTACCATTTATAATGCGCAGGGCCTCACGGTGGATCGTGCCATCATCATTGGTGGCTCGGGCCTCTCAGCTAACCAGGCTTATGTCGCCACCAGCCGGGCACGGGAGCGGACGGATATTGTCGTCAACGGTAAGGAGATTGACGCAGAACTGCGTGTCCAAGCCAGAGCGGTGGGAGCGCCGCTTACTGCGGCACCGGGCAAGCAGGATCGCCTGGGACAGCTTATTCGCGGTTGGGGGCGTCAAGACGTCAAGGAAAATGTCACTGCGGTATCGGCGCAGATCACCAAGACAGCAACAAAAGCCCACTGGCCAGAGCTTGAAGCATGAAGTTCGGAGGCTTCGTCGTACGGAAGCGGTGCGGTTCCATGTAAAGTTGAAGATGTCGCCGACACGCTGAGCCCCCTCCCCAGAAGGGAAGGTCGATAACATCCGTTTTAGCCCAACGCTTCTACCTTCGGCTGGGCAGACCGAAAGTAAACATATAGAGTCCCCTTATGTTCCCTTTTGGCGTCACCAGAGTCCCCAAATCTCAGAGTCCCCTATGATCCAGGCAACGATGGTCAGCTTCGATGGCGTCAAGGAGCCCGGGACTGGCTCCGCCGCGTATTCGGGTCAACTCACCGGGGCACTTACCGCCTGCCCTGGGGTTACTCTTACGCAAGACATCGTGCTGTCTTCTCAGACCGCCTCCGTTGTGAAAAAGGCCGAGGCATTTCTGCGCGCGGCCTGTCGGGGTCTGCCTTATGAGTGGAGCATGATGATAGGTGCCGCCAACGAGGCACGGCTGGCCCCCGTAGCATGGGCCAGCCTGTTGGTCGTCAACGGCTTCAACACTTCTTATTTCCTGGACTACCCTGGCACGTGGCCGCCTTACATCTACATCATGCACGACCGCCACGAGCTGCAGATACGCGCGGTCATCAAGGGTCACGCTTGGCCCCAACGGTTTTTGCTGAATGCGATCGGTGAGCACCGACGCTGCCGCACCCGAGAGGCGGCGTTGCTTCAGAAGGCAGCTGCAGTGATCACGGTTTCCTACTCAGATTATGCTTACGCTCTCCGGGCAGGCGTCCGCCATGCGGTTTGGATTCCCCCGTCGTTTGATCCGACCCTGATCACCCCGCGCGAGAATTCATCCCACACCAGCCCGGAGATCAACATCGGCATGCTGGGCAACACGTCCTTCTTCCCTAACCTCGAAGGGATGCGTGCCGTCATCGCCGATGCCTGGCCCCATCAGGTGGACAAGCGACTCAACCTTGTTCTTGCGGGCAAGGGTACGGATATATTCTCTGACGCCTCACGCAATATTCGGGGTCTTGGCTACCTGCCGGAGCTCTCCTCATTCTGGGATAGCATCGACATATTACTGGTCCCTAATCTCAACGCATCGGGCATCGGGGTAAAGCTCTGCGAGGCAGTCGCACGCAACGTACCGGTGCTGACCACACGTCAAGGTGCACGCGGCTTGCCGGATGACATCTTGCGGACACTCGATTGCGTGGATGACATCACCAGCATGGGAAAACTTCTGTCTTGGGATTGGCTCTCCAGCGCCCGGCACAGAAACTACGTCGAATCCACACGCGCACCGTTCCTGTTGCCTTACATGCAACAGCAGCTATGCGCCATGCTCACGCGGGCGTTGGGCTGTGTGCCAGCTTAAGTCGTTCGATTAGCGCCCCGCTTACACGCCTCGCGTCAATATCCTGCATACGTGCGCCGTACAGAATACAATCTTCATGCCCAGTCATCCAGGGGCGACGTCGCACGAAGTTCTTGTACTGCGCCAGCAACAAAACAGAAGGTGTTCCCAGCGCGTTGGCGACATGGGCAAAGCCACTATCCACACCACAAAATATCACGGCTTTGCCAACTAGTCCAAGCTGCGCAGCGATCGGAAGGTCGGTTCCAACGCCATGTACCCGCGGCCCCGGCGCGAGGTAAGGCTGCAAACCAAGCTCCAGAATATTGCAATTTGTGTTGGCCAAAACCTCTGCCATGGCCTCCTCGGCCAGGGCAACAGGCCATGAACGCACCTGTTCGTCCGAGGTGAAATGCACAATCATGAGCGGCCGGCCGGGATCAGGAAAGATCCCGGTAAGATAGGCTAGCGCATTGAAGTTGGTATCTGGGTAGACGCGCGGCCGTTCCGGCAAGACTCGCCCCAGCCCGATGAGCGCGAACACATCCGCAAGCGATCGCTCCTCGGCGTAGTAATTATCGGAGGTAATGCCGGAGGGCACTGTATTATGGCTCCTGATTCCAAAACGGTCACAGCGATAGCCGTCAAAATGAAGATCGTTCCAGCATATCTTTCTAAAAATCCGCCGCAATAGAAGCGTTTCCGTGTATGAACTGAGCGTGATAATGGAATCAAGTTCAGGGTTGAAGCGCAACAGGTCTAGATAGCGCGGCTGAACCAGCCAGATCAGCCGTTCGCCTGGGTTGCGCATATGCCGGGCCACAGGTTCTGCGGCGATAATGTCTCCTAACCGGTCTGTGAGTATCAGCGCACGCAGCGCTTGGCCATTGTTCGCGGCCAGCCGCCCTTCGCGCCTGAGTGCGAGCACGCTGCGCGGTATGCTTCTGAACAGAACAAAAATGCGTGAAAATGCGTCCCGCAGTGAGAGGCGCAGTGCCCGCTGAAGCCAAGTCTGGGCACTTGTCTCCGGTGCGGCAGGAGCAATCATGTTCGAATCGGTTAACATAAATTTACCACATCATTCAAGGCCTGCGGCAGGCGGAGGGCTGCCTGTGTGCATTAGAGCACTGATCCACAACGCCATCAATCCATACGACTCCGAGATGCAATGCGCTTTGCGGTAGACAAATTTTAGTGTAGGCATTGGTTTAGCGCTTAAGAAGCGTCGGGAATGGCGGGATTTTACGGAGACATCACGTGGACGTGAGCATTTGCCGGGCATGTGGTGCGCCCATTTCGCGTGAGGTAATCAACCTGGGGCACATGCCCCTCGCGAATTCTTACATTCCGGATGAGACGATGGTCTCGACCGAGCGAGTCTATCCCCTGCGGGTGATGGTCTGCACAGAATGTCTGCTCGTGCAACTCGACCAATCCGTTCCGCCCGAGTATGTTTTCAGCAACTATGCCTATTTCTCCTCTTACTCCACAAGCTGGCTTGCTCACTGCAAAGCCTATGTAGAGATGATGTGTGCCCGTTTCGGGCTCGGCCCGTCGAGTAATGTTCTCGAAATTGCCAGCAATGACGGCTATCTCCTGCAATATTTCCTCGCACGCAAGGTGCCGGCGATCGGCGTTGAGCCCGCGCAGAATGTCGCGAGCGTCGCCATCTCGAAAGGAATTCCTACCAAGATCGCTTTCTTCAACGAGGTCTTTGCTCGCACCTGGGCCGCCGAAGGATATCAAGCCGACGTCATCGTCTCAAACAACGTCCTAGCCCACGTGCCCGATACGAATAATTTCGTGGCAGGCATCCCACACGTGTTGCAATCGGAGGGGGTGTGGACAATCGAATTCCCCCATCTACTTGAACTGCTGAACGGCGTACAGTTCGATACGATTTATCACGAGCATTATTCCTATTTCTCCGTGCTCGCGTTGGAACGCATTTTGGCGCGTCATAAGCTACGCGCCTTTGATATCGAGCGCCTGCCTACCCATGGCGGTTCTTTGCGTGTCTTTGTCTGCCATGAGGCCAGTAAACGTGAGGCCTGTGCTGGCCTTCATGAAGTCCGCGTGCTTGAACACGCCGCCCGAATCGATGAGTTGACGACGTACGACCAGCTTCAATCCGACGCTAGCAAGGCAAAAGAGGATTTTCTTACATTTGTCGCGCAGGCACGACAAAATGGCCAAGAAATTGTCGGCTATGGCGCAGCTGCTAAGGGCAATACGTTCCTCAATTATTGCGGCATATCACCAAAGGATATCACCTACGTGGTGGACATGAATCCCGTCAAGCAGGGAACGCTGCTGCCGGGCACCCATTTGCCGGTGCTCCACCCAGACGAAGTGGCAAAGACCAAACCAGACTACCTGCTGATCATTCCCTGGAATTTGCGAGAAGAAATCTCCACCCAGTTGCAATATATCCGCAGCTGGGGGGGAAGATTCGTGCGTGCCATTCCGATTTTGGAAGTGTTTTAATGCGCTTTGTCGAAACGGTGATTCCTGGCATGTGGCTCATCGAGCCGGTTCGGCATGTCGATGACAGAGGTTATTTCTATCGCACCTTCTGCGAGCAAGAATTCGCTTTGCACGGGTTACAGACAGAGTTCAGGCAACACAGCATCTCCTATAACCGTCAGGCCGGTACGTTGCGTGGGTTACATTTCCAACTGCCGCCGCATGAGGAAATAAAGCTGGTGCGCTGCACGCGTGGCACAGTGTTTGATGTCGTCGTGGATTTGCGTCCCACGTCTCCGACTAAAGGACAGTGGTTTGGCGTCGAGCTATCCGCCGATAACGGTATTTCAGTCTATATTCCAGCCGGCTGTGCCCACGGATTCCAAAGTCTGGTTAATGACACAGAACTTCTCTATCTAATCGATGTTCCGCACGTGCCAGGAGTCGGCAACGGGGTGGCATGGGACGACCCCTGGCTTGAAATCAAGTGGCCTCTGCCGCCCACCGTCATATCAGACAAAGACCGCAACTTGCCCTCTTTTGGGGCATATCTCTGCGGCAGCCAACTCCGGGGGTGATGATGATATTTACGATCGATGGTAAGGATGGCACGATCACCCTGGAAAATGGACGCAGTATCGGTTTATTCTCAGAAGAGGGATATGGGCTTCTCTCCGATCTCTGGACTCGTGTCGGGTGGGTGCAGAAATACTCCTATGCGTTTACCTGGATGGGGCGTCCAATCATTCAGATGCCCGAGGACATGATCCGCATCCAGGAAGCAATTTACGTCTGCAAACCTGACGTGATCATTGAAACTGGCGTCGCACACGGCGGCTCGCTCGTTTATTACGCAAGTATCCTAAACAATTTGGGAGGCGGACGCGTGATCGGCGTGGATATTGAAATCCGCCCACACAATCGCAAGGCTATAGAGGAGCACTGGCTTTCCCCCTCGATCACGCTGATCGAAGGCAGCAGCATCAGTGAAGACACGATAGATCGGGTGCGTCGGAATCTGAAGGATGGCGAAAAAGTCATGGTCATACTGGATTCGAACCACAAAAAGGCACACGTTCTTCAGGAGCTTACAGCTTATTCTCAATTCGTCACAAGAGAATCTCTCCTCCTCGTGCAAGACAGCATCATGGCCTTCGTCGCCGGCATGCCACGCACGGGGGAAGATTGGAGCTGGAACAACCCGCTTAGCGCGATTGAGGAGTTTTTGGAACAGAATCGAGATTTTGCGGCCTTTACGCCATCTCGTCCTTTCGATGAAAGCCTCAACACGACTGATTGTACCTATCATCACGGCGGTTGGCTGCGCCGCGTAGGTTAGACTGATGCGGCGGGTTATCCTGACAGGCGGCACGGGCTTTATCGGGCGAGCCTGCGTAGCACCCTTGCTTGCCCGTGGGTTGGAAGTGCACATCCTGTCCCGCCATTCGTTTGAGGCGTCGCCCTTTGTCACCTCCCATATGGTCGACTTTTTTGATGTGGCGTCAGTTTCACGTATTATGCAAACTCTCAGTGCGGAGTTTTTGATCCATGCCGCCTGGGATGTGTCAACCGGGCAATTTTGGGCGGACCGAAACAATTTCGCTTGGCTTGGCGCCAGCACCCTGTTGCTTGATGCGTTTGTCTCGTTCGGGGGCAAGCGGGCCATCGGCATTGGCAGTTGCGCCGAATACGGAAATGCCGAGACCCGCCATGTCGAGGATGATGAGGCAACCCCCGCCTCGCCTTACGGTTACTGCAAGCATGGCCTCCAGAAGCTTTTTACAGCTGCTGCCGGCGCAGGTATCAGCACGGTATGGGCGCGACTATTTTATCCATATGGTGATTACGAAAAAGAGAACCGCCTCATTCCGTCTGTCATTAGGGCGCTGCGCGCAGGCCAGCCGTTCAAATGCACCGAAGGAACGCAGTTGCGCGATTTCATCCATGTGCAGGATGTTGGCGAGGCCATCGTGAGTTGTCTTGAGGCTAAGCAGGTATGCGGTATTGTAAACATCTGCACTGGCGAGGCGGTTAGCGTCCGCGAAGTCATTTCTCTCATCGCCGCCGAGTTCAATGCCCTTGGTTTGGTGGAATTTGGCGCTATCCCGATGAACCCTCACGAGCCGAAAGCAATGGTGGGCAGCGCGACGCGGCTGCGACAAGAGGTAAATTTTTCACCAAGAATTGGTCTTGGTGAAGGAGTCACACGAACCATTAAGTTCTGGCGCCAAGCCATATGATGGGTGATATATCGTGACGTTAGTAACCATAGGTTTACCCGTTTATAACAACGAGAGTACGCTTCGCGCCGCCCTGGACAGTCTCCTCGCGCAAGATTTCCAAGATTTTGTCTTGCTCATCTCGGATAACGGCTCAACTGACGCAACGCCCGAAATCTGCATGGCATATCGCGAAAGGGACGGTAGAGTCCATTATTACCGCCAAGCCGAGGTGTTAAGGCCTGTCCTGAATTACAAATTCGTGCTGACTCGGGCCAAGACGCCTTATTTCATGTGGGCGGCGGGAGATGACTTGTGGAAGCCGGGGTTTATTTCCGCGAATCTCGCCTATCTCGAAACTAATCGAGATTATGTGCAGAGTCAGAGTTTGGTCCGGTTCGAGCGCAACGGCATCCCTGAGGAACTGTCCCGGGGCACATATGCACTGCGCGGGTCGGTTGCGTCCAACATGGCAGGATTTCTCAAAATCCCGGCCGATAACAGCCGGATCTATGGCCTGTTCCGCACCGCCTCCCTTAAACAGGCATTCCCTACGGCTGACTATTATGGCTGGGACTGGGCCTTGACCTTCTCTACCTTGCGATACGGCAAGCACAATGAATTGCATGCCGAGCTGATGATCCGAGACCGAACTGAGTTTCCCGCTTATGCCCGCAGTATTGATGAATATTATAAGCTCGGGGTTTTCTGGCTCTTTCCGGTTCTCGATATGAGCCTGCACCTCCTGCGTGCTGGCGTGCCTGTCCCCGATGTGCGCGTCTATTGTCGTTTGCTGTTGCTCAATGTCGCGATCTTCCTGGAATATAATAGTTACCGGCTTAAGAAAGCCTGGCACGCTCTGACACGGCACAATAGTCCTGGTCTCCCGGGCGGTTAAGCAACTATTGCTTGGCGAAGATCAACGGCCTTGGCATAGAGAGAAGGCATGAAACCTTTTGCCCTCCTGCTTCCGCGTCTGCATGTTCGCAACCAGCGCCTGCTACTAACCGGCAGTGCCGGCGTTGCTCAACGCCTGGGACAAGTTGTTGCGAGTCTGGTTATCTTGCCTGTGACACTTCACACCCTGGGTTTGCCGGGGTTTGGTGTCTGGGGCGCGGCGACTTCACTTTCCTGGGCCGGAGGCATGCTCGATTTAGGGTTGGGGGGCGCACTTGTGTCGCTGCTGCCGGCATTGCGTGACGAACCCGAACGGCAACGCGATACAGTCGCTACCTGCCTACTCACCGGCGTCAGCTTCGCGGTTTTGCTCTTAACTGGAACTATCGTATTACTAGCGATCAATCCTCACCTCATGCCCGCCCCCGCTTTTGTCGTTGCCGGCATCTGCCTGTACCTCAACATCCCGCTCGGGCTTGCTTTCGCGCTGTGGTTGGGTATGCAAAAGGGTCACGTCTCGAACCTGTGGGACGGGATATCGACGTTGCTTATGGTCACGCTGACCCTGCTCGGAATGGTTCTGCGGGCGGGACCGGCTTTTATGACTCTGGCTATTATTGGTCCTCCGGTGCTAACCAATGCCGGCAGTATGATGCATGCGCTCATTTGCCATCCTGAACTGCGCCCAGAGCGATGGCCTGATTTTTTCGCTCTGTGGGCACCACTTCGCCACGGAGTCTTGCTCGCTCTACTCAGTATTAGCAGCGCTATGACCTACGTTTTCGATAATGTGCTGACCCTGCATTGGCTCGGTGCTATGGCGGCCGCGCAAATGGCTTTGGCGCTCCGTATTTGCTTCACCGCCAATAGCCTGTTGATCGCAGCGACAGGTGGCATTTGGCCTGAGTTCGTAGAAGCCAATGCCAAGCGCGACCATATTTGGGCAAGGCGTACGCTCCTGCGTGGCACGACCATCACTCTCGGCCTTGCCTTGGGCGGCAGTGCACTTATCTGCTTAGGGGGAAATCGGCTTCTCTCTTTCTGGTTGCGTGAAAACATCGCATTACCGTCGTCTTTGTTTGTCGCCATTACATGCTGGATTGTGACGCAAGCCCTACCGCGCGTATCAGGTCTGTTGCTCACCGCCATGCATTGCTATAAAAGCCAGCTCTTCCTCGTTGTTATTGCTACCGTCTTCAGTCTCATCGCAAAATACAGCCTCGCCCAAGTCTTCGGCACTTCGGGCGTATTGAATGCTACGACCATCGCCTGGGGGGCGTTTGTCACTCCTTGTTTTATGCTGTTGGCATTGCGTGCCACAAGAGTCCCGCCCCTGCCTGCCTGATTGTCGTGCTACACAGCACAACACTCTCAGGCTTCTTAACTTTCGGTGGTTACATGCCCCGGTTTGAATGCGATTACACTGACGTCACTCCCTTTGACGTAGTGAAATCAATAACTTCCAGTTCTTGGTTTCATCACCCACGGCACGCCACTTCCGAACAAAACTGGGCACCATATTTCCTGCTTGTGGCAGGGTGCCGAGTGAAGCTGATCCTGCTAGAGCATATTTAGGTACGGACAGGCTGATTGCGGTGTCTGACAGGACGATCT
>JAKBAU010000033.1 GCA_021808875.1 Pseudomonadota bacterium
CCTGGTCCAAGCATCCCGCGAGCGAGGTACCGGAAGGCTATTACACTGTGCCACTTGGTCGAGCCAATATTTTGCGCTCCGGCGAGCAGATGACCATCCTTGCCTATGGTACGATGGTCTATGTTGCCCTTACTGCTGCCGAAGCGTCGGGGATCGACGCAGAAGTGATCGATTTGCGCACTCTTTTGCCCGTGGATATCGAGACCATCGTCGCTTCCGTCGAAAAGACTGGCCGTTGTGTGATCATACATGAAGCGACTCGTACCAGCGGCTACGGCGCAGAACTCTCGGCACTGGTTCAGGAACACTGCTTTTATCACCTTGAAGCACCAATCGAACGGGTGACGGGCTGGGATACACCCTATCCCCATGCTTTCGAATGGGAGTACTTCCCTGGACCGGAACGGGTGACTGCTGCCATGCGCCGGGTGCTGGAGGGCTGAATGGGTACCTATGTCTATAAGCTGCCTGATGTCGGGGAAGGAACCGCAGAGGCCGAGATCGTAGCGTGGCATGTTCAGGTCGGGGACGTTGTCGAGGAAGATCAAAATCTCGTCGATGTCATGACAGACAAGGCGACCGTAGAGATGACGTCACCTGTATCAGGAAGGATCATCGCGCTTCACGGTGTTCCAGGTGAAATGGCGGCGGTCGGCGCTCCTCTTGTTGAATTTGATATTGGCACAGAAGGGGCTGCCAAGCCTTCGCCACCGACGTCTCAGCCTGCCGCGGAAGTGCCGTCTGCATCCACGGACACTGCAGTGCCACCCGGGAGGGAGGCCGTGCCAGCAAAGCCCTTGCCTGCGCAAACCAGCAGTCTGCCGGCAGAGGCAGCCTTTGTGACACGCAGTGCGGCTGAAAGGCCTGTAGCATCTCCAGCCGTAAGGCAAAGGGCCCGTGAGCTTGGTATTGAATTGCAGTTTGTGCCCGGTACCGGTCCAGGCGGGCGCATAAGTCATCACGATCTGGATGCGTTTGTGGCCAGTGGCGGACGCTATGCCGTCATGTCCGGTCACAGGGTGGTGCGCGAGGGCGTTGAAGACATCAAGGTTATTGGCCTGCGGCGGAAGATCGCCGAGAAGATGCAGGAGGCCAAGCGGCGGATTCCTCACTTTGCGTACGTAGATGAAGTCGATATGACGGAATTGGAAGCGTTGCGCTCCCATCTCAATGCGAGCAAAAGGCCGGATCTTCCGAAACTGAGTGTACTTCCTTTTTTCATGCGTGCTCTGGCGAAGGTGCTGCCCGACTATCCGCAAATCAATGCCCGCTTCGACGATGAGGCAGGGATTGTCCACCGCCACGAGGCGGTACACGTCGGAATTGCAACCCAGACTGCAAATGGTCTTGTCGTGCCGGTAATACGGCACGTCGAAGCCCTTGATATATGGCAGTGTGCAGCCGAGGTTTCTCGGCTGGCGTCGGCGAGCCGGGAAAACAAGGTCAAGGCTGAAGAGCTTCAGGGGTCGACGATCACGATCACCAGCCTTGGCGCTTTGGGTGGACTGGTTACTACCCCGGTGATCAATCATCCTGAAGTGGCCATCATCGGTCCCAATGCCATAGTTGAACGTCCAGTCGTACAACATGGGCAAGTCGTCGTTCGCAAGATGATGAATCTGTCGTCCAGTTTCGATCATCGTGTCGTTGACGGCTATGATGCGGCGGAATTCATACAACGCATTAAGGCTCTCCTGCAGCACCCAGCGCTATTATTTATGGAGTAAGCATGTCCGAGACTGTCCAGGCCAAAGTCCTCGTATTGGGAGGTGGCCCTGGTGGCTACGTTTGCGCGATCCGTTGCGGACAGCTTGGCCTTGACACCGTGCTGGTCGAGGCTGACCGGCTGGGAGGCACCTGCCTCATTCGCGGCTGCATTCCATCCAAGGCGATCATTCAGCGTGCAGGCCAGTTCGAGCAGATGGCCGCTGTTGCTGCGAATTCCTGTACCGGGATCTCGTTGACGGCTGGCCCGGTGCTTGATCTGGGCGCTCTCGTCGCGTGGAAGGACGGCATCGTCAACAGACTTAACAGTGGTGTCGCAGCTCTTCTGAAGAAAGCCAAGGTCCGGGTAATTTCAGGGTGGGGAAACTTTTCGGATGCCAAGACCCTGCACGTCGATACCAAGGACGGCTCCATAACCATACAGGCCGAGCATGTGGTATTGGCTGCGGGCTCCAGACCAGTTGAACTTGGCTTTCTGCCCTTCGGCAATAAGATCATATCCTCCAGTGAGGCTCTCGATTTGCAGGAGCTCCCTGCACACCTGCTTGTCATTGGAGCAGGCTATATTGGCCTTGAGCTCGGTATCGCATTTCGCAAGCTTGGCAGCAGGGTTACCATCATCGAGGCACAGGACAGGATATTGCCGCTCTATGATCGTGAGCTGGTGGCCCCGGTGGCGAAATGGCTAAAAAGCCATGATATGAATGTTCATCTGTCGGCCCACGCGAAGGGACTGGCAGGTGAGGCGCTTGTTGTTGAAACCTCGGATAAGAAGACAATCGAAATTGAGGCTGATCGCATTCTGGTAACCGTCGGACGGCAGCCTAACACCTCCGGCTGGGGTCTTGAAAACATGGCAGTCGATCTGGCAGGACGCTTTGTCAATGTCGATTCGCGCTGTGCCACATCGATGAAAAACGTCTGGGCCATCGGAGATCTCGTCGGTGAGCCGATGTTGGAGCACAAGGCGGCTGCTCAAGGCGAAATGGTCGCCGAAATTATCGCCGGCAACCGGCGCAGCTTCGAGCCCGCTGCCATTCCAGCGGTCTGCTTTACGGAACCAGAAATTGTCAGCTGTGGTCTGTCGCCTGCGGAGGCCGGCCCAGACGCAGTGGTAGCCCAGTTCCCCTTCGTCGCGAATGGCCGTGCCCTCTCCATGGATGCAGGGGAAGGCTTTGTGCGGGTGGTAGCACGCAGGGACAATCACCGCGTTGTCGGCATTCAGGCGGTCGGCGAACACGTCAGCGAGCTCTCTGGAGAGTTTTCCCATGCGCTGGCGATGGGCGCGGTGCTCGAGGACATCGCCGGAACCGTCCATGCCCATCCGACCTTGTCGGAAGCGCTGCACGAGGCAACGCTCCGCGCACTAGGTCATGCCATCCATATCTGACTCATCGAGCTGGCGACAGCACCTGTCCAGATTTGGGACAGTCGGCTCTCGCCGGCGGGGCTGGGCGTGACCAAGAGGGGATAAGTCCGCCTTACCTGCCCTCACCCACTTTCCATGGAACCGGCTCCTGCGTTAGCTGTTTTGGAGACGAAACGCGGAGTCACTTCGTGCGCGTCGATCCGGTCATAGCCCTGATGGATGAAATCGAGCGGGCCTATATGGCACTCGCTGAGGCCCGCGACGTAGATGATTTGCGCGCCACCCGCAGCGAGCTTGCGCGGATCGCAACGCTGCATCAGCGTCTCATCGCGACTGAGCCTACCACAGTCATTGGGGCGGCCTGTCTGCTGCGAGAAGCGGCAAGTCTTTTGCCACAGAGCCAGGCTCTATCCTGCAGCGATAGACTGCGCGAAGTCGCAGAGCATTTCGACGAAGGGCGCCGCCGCGTCGAGGATCTCATCTGGCTGCGCCGCACGGCAGAGGCGCTCAGGGCTGGCGCTTCGAATGACTTGGCGCACGCCGCCGCTGACCTCATCCGGCTGGCCGCCAAAGGAGCGTCCCGCCCGGTTTTGCTCTACCGGGCGGTTTCCTTACCCGTCGTTCTTTCAACCAAACGGCCGCGGCAAGCGCCGGCAATAACCTGCGTTCCCTGAACGGTATGGCGCCGGGCTAGCAAGCTTACGGCCGCTAATTTCCTCGCGAGGCGGTTTTGGCGGTTTCCTCCTCGTGATGCTTTTGAATGGTTTGCATTGCGGCTGACATGGCGGCGCCGATAAAGCGTTCCTTGTTATCCCTGGCCCACGACAAGGCGGTTGCGCGCGCCTGATTGGTGTCATTGATGGCAGGAACAACATAGCGCTGCCAAAGCTCGTACGATTTACGGGTCTGCTCGAAATTTGCCCAGTTATGTGCGAGCTGCAGAAAGCACCCGAACGAACCCTGTTTGGCTTGCAGTCTTCGGATCTGGGCGATGGCATCGTCGGGTGTGCCAACCACGGCTACACCTTCCTCCACGAGCGAGCTGAGCGACCGGTTCTCCGTAGCTTCTCGTCCAGCGACGGCGCTAATACCAGAAAAATATCCCTGCCATTGCTCGAAGCCGAATTTGCAGTTCTCAAAGGCCTGCGCGCGGCTCTCGGCAAGATGGACAGGGCCGACCAGCCTTAAACGCTCAGGATCCATTGTGCGGCCATGCTCGGCCGCAGTCTTTTGTGCGATCTCCCAGTTGATGCCCAGAGCATCGTAACCACCCGCCTGGGTTGCTGCGACGCACAACATGCCAAAGCCATGCTTCCCGGCCAGTTTGCCCCCGGATGGCGTTACCGAAGATGCAACTGCAATTTCCGGATAGGGATAAGTGAAGGGGCGCAACTGACAGGTTGCATCCACCAGTTCAAACCAGTCGGTCTTGATGGTAACCCGTTCGCCTTGAAATAGCCGCAAGATGACTTCCAAGGCTTCAACCATGCGCGTGCGCTGCACAGAAGGGTCGATGCCCATGGAAAATGCATCCGATGGCAGCAGGCCAGGTCCGATGCCAAACATGATGCGCCCACGCGTTTGATGATCGAGCTGAATGATCCGGTTGGCTGCCATAAGAGGGTTGTGATATGGCAACGATACCACGCCCGTACCCAATTTGATGCGGCGGGTACGTTCCGCAACGGCCGCAATAAAGAGCTCAGGGCTGGCGATGATTTCGAAGCCAGCGGAATGATGCTCTCCAATCCATGCTTCATCATAGCCAAGCCGATCGAGATGCTCGATCAACTCCATATCCCGCTGGATACAAAGCGTGGGATCTTCGTTGACGGGATGAAAGGGGGCCAGAAATATGCCGCTTCGCAGTCGCATCGTCATGGTGGAACCTTCTTTAGTATTTCGCCCGGCCAGTGTGTCTCAGAGCTTAGGCGGCGGGAAGGGGCCAATCGCCAACTCTGCCGCTAGGGCAACCTCAAATAGCCTGGATTCGCCACCTTGCGGCCCAATCAGTTGAACACCGATTGGTAGGCCAGCATGTCGTGCGGCAGGGAGGACTAGAGCGGGAGCATGAAGTGCGGTCGCGACCGAGATCCAGTTGAGGGCTGACATGTAGGGGGCCGCGATGCCGTCGACCAAGAGGGTGCGAGCAGTCATAGGCGCTGAATGGTCATGCAAAAAGGCGGTAACTGGTGTGACTGGAGCAAGTATCGCATCATAGCCCTGCCGGAAGAAACCATCGAGGACACGCTTGTAATTGTCGCGTTTGCGCCTTGCCGCATCGAGCTGCTCTTCTGTGGCACTGGCCCGCAGACGATAGCGGGCCTCACCGGTCACGTCGCGGCTTTCACTGACAAGCCGGATGTCTTCCTCGCGCCGCGCTGCCATTGCATCACGCAAATGAGCAGGAAAATTCGTAGCGACAGTTGCAATTAGAAGGTCGAGATAGTTCTGGAGCAATGCGTCGGCATTGAAATCCGGAACGGCATAATCGACTGGGAAACCGAGATCGGAAAGGCATTTTGCGGTCTGCTCGACGGCATCCTTTACACACTGCGCGAGAGGCCATCCCGGCTGCGCATTCCAGACCGCGATACGTGCCTGTGCGGCTGGACGCGGCTCTGTGACGGGCTGCCCCCTCAATACATCCCACATCAGCTTGAGGTCTTTCACATTCCGGGCCATGGGACCGGCCACATTCAGGTCAATCTCCTGGTTCATGCCGGGGCTAGGGGGAATGTGACCCTTCAGGGGCAATGCTCCCCAGCTCGGCTTGAGCGCGCAAACCCCGCAGAAATTTGCCGGATGACGCAGGGAACCGCCGATGTCGGAACCAAGTTCCAGTGGCGTGATATTAGCAGCGAGGGCCGCGGCTGCACCGCCTGACGAGCCTCCCGAGGTTCGGGAGAGATCAAAAGGATTATTGGTGGTGCCAAAGACCGCATTGTAACTCTGAAAATCGCCAAGCATTAGCGGCACATTGGTTTTCCCCCAGATCACCGCTCCTGCACTGCGGAGTCTGCCCACCAGGTCCGCGTCAGCGCAGGATCGCTCCCGAGCGGAAAATTCCGGATTGCCTGCAGTCGCCGGCATGCCGCTAACGTCGAAGCCATCCTTGATGGTCATCGGCAGGCCGGCGAGCACGCCGAGTTCCACGCCGCGAACGCGGGCGTCGTCGAGTGCGCGGGCTGCGGTGCGAGCCGTCTCCAAATCCTCTGTGATGACGGCATTCAATTTGCCGTGATGGCTGCGCTGCAGGGCAACATGCTGTTCAAGAAGTTCAAGCGCTGATATGCGTCGGCAGGCAAGATCGTCCAGCATCTTCCTTGCCGTAGCGTAAGGGGCACTCATTGCGATCTCCGACTTCCCACCTGCCCAAAATGGCATAAGCTGGTCACGCCGAGCAAAGTGGAGGAAGCCATGCGGGCCGCGGTGTTTCATCAAGCAGGTCAGCCCCTCGTCATTGAACAGATCGACGAACCCCGTCCGTCGCCACATGATTTGATATTGAGGGTTCGCGCCTGCGGGATATGTGGCTCAGATCTGCATATGACCGAACCCGGATCTGTGCTGGGGCTGCCTTCGGGCGCGGTCATGGGACATGAATTTTCTGGTGAGGTAGTGGAAGCTGGCAGCGCCGTTAAAGCCGAGTGGAGCACAGGAACGGCGGTTGTG
Source organism: Pseudomonadota bacterium (assembly GCA_021808875.1). The sequence continues at coordinate 6,770 of JAKBAU010000033.1, forward strand.
GGTTTTCCCTATCTGTGTTGTGGAGAACAAACACCGTGCCCCAATCTTACCTTGGGGCTTGGCTCAGGCGCCTGCGCACGTGGTACAGGAATTGGACTAGGACAGAGCCATGGCGCCTATGCGGAATATGTTCGTATATCGGCAAATGCAGCATTCCGGCTTCCAGGAGGAATGAGCTACCGCGCCGGAGCTTTGGTTGAACCCTTGGCCGTTGGGCTACATGCGGTCGATATGGCCAAGCTCGATCGTGATGCCGTGGTCCTCGTTGTCGGCGCGGGACCGGTTGGGCTCGCAGTGATCATGTGGGCAAGATTTCTGGGCATACGTCACGTTCTTGTCAGCGAACGGGCAGCTGTACGGCGTCAGATGGCGGCGCGGTTCGGCGCAAGCGATGCGCTCAATCCGGATGAACCACTCGCCAGTCAGGTCGAGCGCCTGACCGGTCGCGGTCCGGACGTCATCTTCGAGTGCGTAGGCGCACCCGGAATGATCGCACAGACCATGGCTGAGGCACCACGGGGTGGACGCATTGTGGTCGCGGGTGTCTGCCAGCAGCCCGACACCATCTTTCCGCTCGCGGGCATCGCCAAAGAGCTTAACCTGCAATTTGTCCTTGGCTACCGGCCGGCCGACTTCGACTACGTCATAGCGATGCTCGCTTCGGGCCGGATCGATGGCGAGAGCATGATTACAGACACGATAGATCTGGACAGCCTGCCCGGAGCTTTTGAAGCCCTGCGTAAGCCGAGCGGTCAATGCAAGGTGATGGTGGTGAGCTAGTTGGGTCGCATCCTGCCCGAGAGTTTCAGCACGTAGCCGATCACCTGCGCTACAGCCTTGTAGTGTTCGGGTGGAATGCTCTCATCAATCTCCACAGCAGCATAGAGGGCTCGTGCCAGAGGCGGGTTCTCCACAACTGGAACTTTGTATTCCTTCGCCTTGTCGCGGATGCGCAAGGCGACTGCATCAACGCCCTTGGCTACACAAACCGGGGCAGCCATTGTTCCGGCCTCATACTGCAGGGCAACGGCGTAGTGGGTTGGGTTCATCACGACTACCGTCGCCTGTGGCACCCGGGCCATCATGCGTTGTCGCGAGCGCTCCATTCTTATCTGACGTATTTTCGCTTTGATCAAGGGATCACCGTCCGACTGACGCAGTTCCTCCTTGATCTCGTGCCGGCTCATTCGGTTGCGCTTCAGGAATTGAAAGCGCTGACTGAGATAGTCAAGAATGGCAATCAAGGTCATGACGGCAAGCGTAGCCAGCGCGATGTGCTCCGCGATTCTCATCATGTTGCCAACAAGATCGCGCGGTGACTGCTGCAAAACTGCGAGAACTTCCATGCGGTCTGGCCAAAGCACTGCCCATAGCGCCCCGGCCACAAGCGCCATTTTGACCATCCCCTTGAGCAATGAAATCCAGCCTTCGATACCGAAAAGCCTCTGAAATCCCTGCGTGAGGGCAAGCTTGGTCAGGTCTGGTTTGATCTTGTCTACGACAAACACCGGACGGGCCTGCACGACGTGCGCGGCGATACTGGCCCCCAGGAGCAGGCTGAGCGGGGCGCCGAGCAAGATCAGCAGCGTCCAGCCAATATGCCGAGCAACGGCCATGATGCTATCCGGATCAACGGCAATCTGATCCGGTCGCGAGAGAAATACCTTAAGGCCGAGAATAAAGTGCGTCCCGGCGGATGGCCCAAACAGCTTAAACGCCAATGTTCCTGCGGCAAGGACAACAAGAGTGGTAACCTCCTGACTCTTGATGACGTCGCCATGCTTGGCTGCTTCGTCAAGTCTTCGTGCTGTTGGCTCTTCTGTGCGTTCGGCATCATCGGTTTCGTTGGCCATGTCCTACCCCATAAAGTGGGCCATCTGCGTACCAAAGAAGTTCAGAAACGCAGTCATCATCGTGCCGATAAGAAGAATCATTAGGAAGAAGCCAGCCAGGAGGTTCAAGGGCATGGCTATAAAGAAAACCTGAAGCTGAGGCATCATTTTTGCCAGAAAGCCAAACCCGATATTTACGGCAAAGCCAAAGACCACAAATGGCGCCGCAAGTTGGAGGCCAAGCGCGAAGCTGGCGCTGACAAGACGGACAGACAGGCGTGCCATATCCGCCGCCGGAAGACCGGCGGAAGGAGGCATGATGTGATAGCTGCCTATGATCGCACCGATCGCCAGATGATGTAGATTGGTCGCGAATATGAGCACCGTTCCTAGCAAAGTGATGAAGTTGCTGATCGAGGTATCCTCGCCACCAAATGCTGGATCAAAGCTCTGTGAGTACGATAAGCCAATTTGCGAGGCGATGATCGAACCAGCAACCTGAAGAGTGCTCATGATGATGGTCGCCATCACGCCAATAAGCAGGCCAATTACCACTTCCTTGAGGATCATGAGCACCAGCGCCATTACGCTGGCTGGCGGCGCAGCAGGATAGTAGTGAGCGATGATCGGTGCTATGGCGAAGGTAATCGCAAGTGCGAGTACCAAGCGTATCATGGGCGGTACCGCCGTGTCACCGATCGCCGGCAGCAGCATAACCATCGCACCGATGCGACTGAAGCCAAGCAGGTAGACCAGGACGATGCCCGATAGGTTGGCAAGATGGATGACCACGCCAACTCCTGTCAGAACTGGGATATTCGCGCGGCGATATCGTTCATCAGGCCCTGCATCGCCTGTCCCGCAAAGGGCAGGGAAATCAGCAGAACCAGAAAGATCGCGAGAATCTTTGGTACAAAGACAAGCGTCGCTTCTTGGATCTGTGTCAGTGCCTGAAGCAGGCCAATCACCAGGCCGACCACCAGTGCTGTGAGCATTGCTGGTGCAGAGACCTCAAGCAGGACATACATAGCCTGCCTGGCGAAGTCGAGAGTATCCGCAGGTGTCATTCGTGTTCTTTCAGATAGGCATTTGCATGATGCTCTGATACGCAGAGATCACCTTGTCGCGAACGGCTACCACTGTGTCGAGTGTGAGTTCGGCATTGTTAACTGCGTTGACGACATTGACCATGCTGGCTTTGCCTTCAACGGCCTTGGACGTCATTGTCTCGCCCTGTCTAATCGTATGAAGCGCGTCTTTGACCGCTCCATCGAGAAACTGGGAAAACGTTGTTGGTGCCGTCGCGGTTGGACTTGTTCCCATCGGTGCGGTCGCAGCGGACGAGGTGCCACTTGCGCCCATTTTGGCGATGGCCTGATAGGCAGAGGTTGCAGCGGCAGGTGCAATAGCCATGACTGAACTCCGAACAAATGAAGTTATTTCGTCAGCAGATTGATGGTCTGTGAGAGCATGGTCTTGGAAACATCCATGACCGTCAGATCCGCCTGGTAGGAACGTTGCGCTTCGCGCATGTCCATGATTTCGACGAGCGGATTGACGTTTGGAAGCTTGACATATCCTTGCGCATTCGCCGCCGGATTACCGGGATCATATTTGGTACGAAACGGACTTTGATCCGGAATAGGATTTCCGGCCTTCACCAATGTGGCGTCGAGGTGCTGGCTGAACTGACTACTGATGGTCGGTACCTGCCGGCGATAGGGCGTGCCACCTGGAGCGGTAGCCGTGGAATCTGCGTTGGCAAGGTTTTCTGCAATGACACGCATGCGGTCGCTCTGGGCGGTTAGTCCAGATGCCGCGATGGCCATTGAGGTTGTCAGGTCCATGGTGCTGTTTCTCCTCTACGATTACGGCTGGCCAATAGCTGTACGCATCATGACGATGCTCTTGGCATAAAGATCGGAGGCCGCCTGGTATTCCTCCTGTGTCTTGGACACCTTCATCATCTCCTGGTCGATGCTGACGGTATTCCCGGTAGGATTGGCCTCGCCGTCGGGCGATTGCGTCTCAGCGAAGTGCTGTCCCGTTTGGATGGCACCGGGAAGCTGACGTGGATTGGTGCGTTCGAGGGCAGGTGTGGGCAGACCTGCGGATCCATTGTTCAAATAGGAGGCGAAATTCTCGGGCTTGAGATCCTTGGCCGTGTAGCCGGGGGTGTCAGCATTCGCGACGTTCTCGCTCAATACCGCCTGGCGGGCATTCAGCCAGGTCAGGCGCTCATCGAGCATCTTGAGCAACGGAGTACTGGTGAAGTTCACGGCGAGACCTCCCTTCACGGATTATTAGCCCTAACAGAGGGCAGCATGAGCCCGGCGCATTAATTGCCGCTTAACGGCGGTGAACCTTTTTGCCGGGCAGGAATTTCCGCTCTTTAACCGTCGATTAAGCTTAACAGCGCAAGTCTCGATTTCATCGAAGAGCGGATTAAGCATGGATGTGGTCGACCTCATGCGCTACGTGGGAGCGCTCGCAGTGGTGCTGGGATTGCTCGGCACAGCGTTTGTGGTTGCCCGCAAATATGGGCTTCCCGGGGTGGTGGCACCGCAGGGAAGCCGGCGGTTAGTGGTCGCGGAGACATTGCTGCTCGATGCCCGGCACCGGGCTATACTGCTGCGCCGGGACGATACAGAGCACCTCATCGTGATCGGTCCCAATGGAACGACAGCGATTGAGAGTAGCAATCGGACCAGCTCCATCCCTGGGCGCACACAATGAAACGTCTGGTGATGTTCAGTCTTGTCATGCTCGCAGTGCTGGTGAGCTTTTCCCATCCGGTATTTGCGGCGACGGCAGGTGGGCTGCCGGCCACTGGCAGTGGTCTGAATATCTCGCTCTCTGGCAACGGCCTCTTCACTGACCGGCTGATGCAGATCATTGCGCTGATAACCATCCTCTCGATAGCCCCGGCCATACTCATCATGATGACGAGCTTTGTTCGCATTGTGGTGGTTTTGTCGCTGCTGAGGCAGGCACTTGGTCTGCAGACAACACCACCGAATTCGGTGATTATCAGCCTCTCACTCTTTCTCACATTTTTTGTGATGAACCCCACACTTACGGCAGCTTACAACGCGGGCGTGGCACCGCTCGTGGCAGGCAAGATCACGACGGAGCAGGCGCTGGATAGAGCCGGTGGTCCGGTCAAGCAGTTCATGCTGGCCCATGTGCGCAAGTCGGACTTGCAGATGTTCATTGACATGAGCACCGCCAAGCGGCCGCAAACGCCAAGCGCTATCGGCTTTGCCGAACTGGCCCCCGCGTTCATGCTGTCCGAACTGAAACGGGCTTTTGAAATCGGCTTTCTACTCTTTGTGCCTTTCCTCATCATCGACATGGCGGTTGCGTCCATATTGATGAGCATGGGCATGATGATGCTGCCGCCAGTGATCATTTCCCTGCCCTTTAAGCTCATTTTTTTCGTGCTGGTGGATGGCTGGCGCTTGGTGGCGAGCTCCCTCGTTGCCAGCTACATGCACGCGCCGCCACACGGTTGAGGTCTGCCCCCTGCCGCCAAGGCTCCAGGTCTTGTCCCTGCGGCCAGTGCCGGGAAGGGGGCGGGGCCAGATCTGGCTGCGGAGCACGGGTTGCTCTGCTCCATGCTCATCCTGGCCATGCCAAATTTGCAATTCTCAGGGGACCTCACGACCCGTATAAGTGGGAATCTTGAATGTTAAAGAAGTTATTTAAATGACCAGAAAGTTACCACTGATGTTTGCCGGCGTGGTCCTCGGAGTCGGGCTTGGAACGGTTTCGGCCTCTGCAGCACAGGGCCTTGCCGGGGCATGGGCCTATCACGTAAGCGGCAGCACGGTCTGCACTGTGACGCTGAGCTCGGACGCGGACGGTGGGCGGGGCCAAATTACCTCTGCTGCCAACTGTCCCGGTGGGCTATTTACCGTGACCCGTTGGCACCTTATTGGCTCGACTCTCGAACTTTCGGGAAATTCCGGCTCGCTTGTGGCCGTGCTTCAGAAGTCGGCGGACGGGTTCCGGGGCTCCCTGGTCGATGGTGGACGCAAGATTACGCTGTCTCGTAGAGTGGGTGTCGGCAAGGCCTCCTGACGCTTCCCTTTCAACTCCCCCCTCAACGGCCGCGCCCACTTGAGGCTGCGGCCGTCTTTTTGTGTGTAGCTTTCACCAAGCCAATTCGCGCCTGACTGCGCGCCTGCTATGTTCCCCCGCCACGAGTGATTTGCTGGGTGGTGCTAAAGGTCAGTCAATGAGTGAACCCGATGATGTTTTGCCCGCGTTGAAGCGGGAATGGCTGGTGATGCGTTTGGTGCTGCTCATCGGTTTTACCCTGGCGCTTGGCGTGGGGACCTATCTGGGAGTGGCGGCGCGGCGCGAGATTTTGCTCCTGCGTGCCCAGGTCGCCCGCAAGATCGCTGCCGAACAGAAGACGGAAAAGCAGATGCATGCCGCCGCGCATGATTTTTGCCCCGAGGCTGTCAGTCAGGCCAAGAGTTTGGGCGTATTGCCATCCTATGCGACCTTGGTCGAAAAACGTCCCCGCCGCACGTCCAAGCCCGGACGCTATCTGTGCATCGCCCGCACGCCGGCGGCGCTCTATGGCGTCATCGGTGATTTTGTTTGTCCGGACCTTAAGGACGCCAAGTGCCTTTCACTCTTCGCAGTGACACAGGGTGGTAAAAGTGGCGGGGTGATCTACGAGCGGCACTGAGTACGTGACCGGGAGCCGGCAGGTATCATAATCCGCCCATGCGGCAGATTTCGCGCCATTCCTTCTCCGCCACGGGCTGTACCGACAGACGTGACTGCCGCAGCAACGCCATGCCGGAAAGCTGGGGATTGGCCTTGATCTCGGCCAGCGTTATCGGTGTTGGCAGGGCACAGACTGCTCCTACATCGACCAGGCCGAAACGGCCGGAGCTGTCGGTGGGGTCGGGCCGATAGGGACCAATGACTTCTACGATCCCCATGATCCGCTTCTCGCGTACTGAATGGTAAAAGAAGCCCCGGTCTCCTAGCTGCATCGCCTTCATGTTATTGGACGCCTGGAAATTGCGTACGCCGCTCCAGGGCTCTCCCGCAGCACCTCTTTGTAGCTGTTGCTCCCAAGACCAGCTGGAGGGTTCGCTTTTGAACAGCCAGAACGCCATCAGAACTCTGCTCCGCAGGCATTTATCGTGGACTTCCAGGGTCTTACCGAGATGCTCTCAAAGAGGCCGGACTTGGTATAGGGATCATTCTCAGCAAAGGCCTGCGCCTGGGCAAGATCGTCTGCTTCGAACACGATCAGGCTGCCCACCATATTGCCTGCCTCATCGAGGAATGGACCGCCAAGACGCACACTCTGGTTGTTGCGCACATAGGCAAGATGGGCCTGGCGGGTGGCCAGGCGCAGCTCAAGGGCATCCTTGCGGTCGAGAGAAGAAATCACGAAGAGCATGTGGGAGTTTACTCCGCTTTGAGTGGCCGCTGCATCAGCCGGGCCGCGGCGTGCTCGAGTGCAAGCTTGCCACTTAGGATGTCGGCAACGGCTTCTGCGATCGGTAGCTCGATGCCATGTCTTTGTGCCCGTGTCACCAGGGCGGGTGCGGTGTAAACGCCTTCCGCCAATGCGTGGGGTGGCTGAGCCCGCCTTTCACCGATGGCAATACCGCGTGAAAAATTACGTGACGTGCGACTGGTTGCGGTCAGGACAAGGTCACCCAGGCCGGAAAGGCCCATCAGGGTCTCACGCCGCGCCCCCAAAGCCTCACCCAGGCGTGTGAGTTCGGCGAAAGCGCGGGCCAGCAGGGCGGCGCGCGCGCTCTCGCCCAGGTGCAGGCCTTCGACGATGCCACAGGCAATCGCGTAGACATTCTTTGCCGCTCCGCCGAGCGCCACTCCAGTCAGGTCGTCGCTGGCATAGGGGCGAAAAGAACTTGAACTGAGGGTAGCCTGTAGACGCTCGGCGGTTGCTATTTGCGCGGCGATGGTCACCGCTGTGGGCAGGCCAAGGGCGACGTCGCGCGCAAAGGAGGGGCCGGAGAGCATCGCCGGGAGTAGCTGGGGAGCCGCCTGCTCCAGCACTTCGTTCATCAGCAGACCGCTTTGCTGCTCCACCCCTTTGGCGCAGATGACCGCCGGCACCCGCGGAGGAGTAAATGGCGCCAGGGCCAGAACACATGCGCGCAAGTGCTGCGCCGGCACCGCAATGAGCAGCGCCTGACTGGCGCAGACCTCAGCAAGCTCGGTGGTAGGCATCACCCCGTCGGGGAGTCGGATTTCGGGCAGGCTCCTGTGGACTCTGAGCTCGCGGGTCAGTTCCTGCATGCGGGCACGGTCGCGTCCCCAGAGGCTCACGTGGCACCCAGCTGACGCCGCGGTGATCGCCAGGGCGGTCCCCCAAGCACCCGCACCCACGACGCCGATGTTCTGGTAAGCGTCTGGACTAACGCTCATTTTTTATGCTGCTCCGACTCATGCTGCACTGCGAAGATTGAACGAATTGTTGAACATTTAGGTTTTCGTGTTACCCTCATGTCCTTAGCTAGATAGACAACCGTGGTTTTAAAGGAGGCGCAATGTCGGGCAAGGACACGGTCCGCTGCAAGATCGTCGAGGCGGCGAAAAAGCGCTTCTCCCATTTTGGCTATGGCAAGACCACAATGGCCGAAGTGGCGTCGGATTGCGCGATGTCGCCGGGCAATCTTTACCGGTTTTTCCCAGGCAAGCTCGACATCGCCGAAGCCATCGCAACCGAAGACTTTGAAAAGCATCTGACGTCACTGCGCAAACTGGCGGTGGCACCTGCCCGAGATGCCCGCCAGCGGCTGCACGATCTGCTGTTTGAGGAGTTGCGTCGCACCTATCATAAATTGGAAAAGGATCCGCGCGCCTATGAAATGGCCAGCGTGATCGCCCGGGAGCGTCCGGAATTTGCCAACTGGATGCTGGCTACCGAGCGCAAGATACTGGTCGAACTTTTGGAGGAGGCCGAGCGGCGTGGAGAGCTGAACTGCGACGACAAGGAGTACGTCGCGGAAATGGTGCAAGCAGCAACCATGAAATTCCGCTACCCGCAGCTGTGGTCGAAGCTCACATTGCCCGCACTGGAGCGCGAACTCGAGGGCGTTCTGACACTCCTGATCCAGGGGATCTGTCCGCAGAGCCAGGCTCACCAGCGCCACGGTCGCGTAACGACAGTGCCTGCCTGAGGGCTCTTGTTCCCGCCACAATCTGATCCTAAGTAGGGCCATGCGCTCGCTTGTTATAGCTGCCCTTTTCCTTGCTCTCTCTGCCACTGCTGGCAGGGCTGCGGGCTTTGATGCGGCTCAGAAAGCTGAACTCGATAAACTTTCGCAGGCCCTCAACTCGATCCAGACCATGAAGGGAGCGTTCGTACAGATCGATCCCAATGGCAGTCTGGAAAATGGCAAGTTCTGGATCGAAAAGCCTGGACGAGTCCGTTTTGCATATGCCTCGCCTTCAGACACACTGATTGTTTCCAATGGGGTGACGGTAGCGGTCAAGAACACCAAACTTGATACCGTCGACCGCTATCCACTGGTCTCGACCCCGCTTGATCTGGTCCTGTCCAACAAACTCGATCTGGCCAACAATCCCAACATCATTGCTGTTAATCGCGAGGGCAGCTCGCTCATCGTCAAGGCGCGTTCGACGGACAAGAAGGTCTCTGGAACCGTCACGTTGGTCTTCTCAGATCCAGGCTATGAGCTGCGTCAGTGGACTGTGCTTGACCCGCAGGGCCTTAAGACCACCATCGCTCTGCAGAACGTTGAAATTGCTGTCCAGTTAAAACCCTCCCTGTTTGTGCTGGAGGAACGCAACCGCTTTACCAAGGGGCAGTCAGACTAGCGCTCTTGTCGACGGAGACTACCGTGCTAGCCGCTTACCATGACGCGTCAGCCACCATCTGTCGGCATTGTTTGTGATCGCAGACCCTTAAACGGACATCCGTTTCATATGGCCGGCGAAAAATACATTTCTGCGATACGCGATGGCGCTGCGGCGTTTCCGCTTCTCATTCCATCTCTTGATCCAGCGCTCGATCCCGAATTGGTGCTGGCTCATGTCGACGGCCTCTTGCTGACGGGTTCGGCATCGAATGTCGATCCTGCCTATTACGGCGGTGATGGGCCACGTCCCGGAAATCTTGCCGATACACACCGCGACGCCACCACTCTTCCGCTAATCCGCGCTGCAATCGCTGCAGCCAAGCCTTGTCTGTTCATTTGCCGTGGACATCAGGAGCTCAATGTTGCCTTCGGGGGCACGCTGTTCCAGCACGTGCGAGAGGTGCCCGGCCGATTCGATCACAGCGACGATGCCAAACAGGGGATCGAGGCGAAGTATGCTCCAGCACACGAGGTAACCGTTCAGGCCGGTGGAGTGCTCGAATCGCTGCTGGAACGGCGGCGCTTTGCCGTCAACTCCTTGCATGGGCAGGCAATCGACCGCCTGGCCGTTGGTCTGCGGATCGAGGCCCTGGCCGATGACGGCACTATCGAAGCCATTTCAGTCGAGGGGGCGCCAAATTTTGCCCTGTCGGTGCAATGGCATCCGGAATGGCAGTGGTCGGGAAATCCCGAAAGCCGGACGCTCTTTGCGGCGTTTGGGCGGGCCCTCGCTGCTCTCTGATAGGGCAGAGTCGCGGCTGCCATCATCTACCCTGACCAAGATTGACGTAGGCTGGTGACCATTTTAACCCAACCCTAATACCACGTCCGCCAATCTGCGCCCGGTCTCCGGAAATTAGCCATGTCGACTGTTGTCCGCTTCCTTGGCTTTGCCTTCGCCAGCGCCGACATGCTCGTGGAAGTCGATGCGGCGTTGCGGATCAGTTTTGCCGCTGGGGCACTGAACGAGTTCGCTGCGGGCAGTATTGCTCCGGGACAGGAGATCGCGAGCCTCTTTGCACCGATCGACGCTATCAAGGTAAAGGCCCTGTTTCGGGATCTGCCGCTAGCCGGAAGGCTTGGCCCCATCGCTGTTCGACTTACCGATGGACGCACGAGACTGTTGTCGCTGTGCCGTCTGCCACAAGACGGTGAGCATATTTTTTGTACACTGAGCCATCCAGGAAGCCGCCGTGGTGCAGCTGGTACCATCAATGCGCGCACCGGGCTTATTGAGAACAACGGCTTTCTGCAGCTGGCCAGTCAGTTGGGCACGGACAAGACGGTTCTGCTTCTCGTCGATATTCATGGCTTTGGCGAGGCACTGGTACAGCTGTCCTCGGCGCGGGCAGAGCGCCTGCTGGCGCGTCTGGGGGCAGTTCTGCGTGGTGTTGGCTGTTGTGGCGCAGGACAGCTGGGGCCCTCGACCTTCGGAGTGATCTGTCCGGCCGGCGGCCCGGTACATCTGGACGAAGCCCTCAGGAAAGTTCTGGACGAAGAAGAGCTTGGGCATCTTCAGCTTGCTCAGTGTGCGATTGATCTTTCTGATGACGAACTCAGCGCGGAACAACGGCTTTTGGCCGTACGCCATAGCGCGCGCGTGGTGACACATGCCCGTTTGCCGTCTCAACCTCGGCTCGGTATTGGTCAGGCGTTTGCCCAAATGGTTGATGAGGTTGATGGCCATCTGCGCCATCTGACGGAGACGGTGCTGAAGAGCCATCTGCACGTAGTCGTCATGCCGGTCATTCGCCTCAGTGACGGGGTGACCGTCCATCACCGGACGGACGCGCATCTCGACCTTGATCTGGATACGAAGGCAATTCTCGATGCTGCGGAACTGGTCAGTCCGGCAGACATCCTTGATCTGG
>JAKBAU010000034.1 GCA_021808875.1 Pseudomonadota bacterium
CCGAGGGACACACCATCAACCGCATCGGCGAACTGATGCCCTGGAAGATGATCCGGAACGCCACGTCAGCGCAGTAGCTAACCGCCGTAGCAATCAGACCAGGAACGGTCCTGGCCGGACGCTTACGATGCGCTCGAAGTCGTCGTAGACGAACTCGAACCAGCAATCGTCGAGGCATCCTTCGCGAAGCCAGGCGCGCGCCTGCTGCTTCGCGGCCGCGGAGAGCTCGTCGAGGCGGTAGACCGTCGTGTGAATGATCTCGGGCATGGGAACGTGCTCCCGAAAATAGAAAGGCCCGGCGCGATGGCCGGGCCTTTTGGGTTGGAGTGGGATCTTGGTCAAAGTTTTGAAGCCGGGCGGGGGCGGTCATCGTCGAACCCGTCATTGGCGCGCCGCCAGGTTCCGATTTTCGCCACGTATCCGGTCACGGCATGGCTCCGTCGGCGCTGACTTCGGCAGCGAAAGGATCGACCAGCTTGTGAATGGGCTGGGCGCGGCCCATCCAGGGCGCCGGGCGAATGCAGCGCACCCAGTCGGCGAAACTCGGGATGAAGCCGAGGTCCTCCAGCACATGCTGCTCGCCGATCAGACGCGCGGGAACCACGCGGCCGGTCGAGAGAGTGATCGTTGCGCCGAAGGTTCGCTCCAGTTCGAAGATTCCCTGGGCGTGATGACGCAGCGCCCTATGCCGGAAATCGGCCGTGATCTCCTTCGATTCATCGAACCATTGATGGAGCAGCAGGTAATCCTCCGCCTGGCCGCCCCATTTCCGGACCGAGGAGAGCGCGTGGTGATAGCAGTGTCCCATCGTCGCCTCCTCAGAACGTGTGGACGAAGTTTTCGGAGGAGGTGTAGCGCTCGTTGTAGTCGAGCGTGATCTCGCGGGCGCCGACGTCGAAGGTGACATCGCCATAGGCGCCGTCGCTGTTCTCCCAGCCGGAATGCGTCCGTTCGAGAACATCGTAGGTGAGCCGTTCGGCCGCGGAGGCGATGCTCACGGATGAGCGGCTTGGCTCGGCCTGCCCCCATTCGGCCTCGGCGAATTCGATCATCACCGTGGGCTCGGCGATCGGATCTCCGCCCGCCCTAACTTCGATATTCTCGATCTGACCGGAGTCCCCATAGCCGTCGAAGGTCACGACGACCTGGGTCACGCCGAGCGGCGTGATCGTGTCGAAGAAGGCCACCTTGTTGAGCGCGAACAGCTCGGCCTTGAGCGTCTCGTAGGCGGCGTTTTGCCGCTCCCAGTCGGAGATTGGCGCACCGCAGCTCAGCGGCGCTTGGTTGGTGTTGCTCATGTCTGGCTCCTGAACGATGAGCGCCCGGCGCGAAGGCCGGGCGGCCAGAAGGGGTCCAAAGGGAAGAGCGAGACGGCCGAAGCCGACCCGCCAGCCTGCGCTATTCGGCGGCGACCATGTGCGGCTCGTCGAGGTCGTCGGCATCCTCTTCGTCATCACCGGCGAGGAACTCCGGCAGCGCCTCGCCCTCAGCATCGACAATCATGTCGCCATCGGATGCGACGTCGCCGGTGTCGGCCATGCGGAGCGGCTCTGGCAACCAGCCCGTATCGGTCAGAAGGCGCTCGGCCTCTTTGGCCATGTCGCCCTTCTTCAGGTGGTCGATGAGCTGGGCCGCGCGGTCGCCGGCGCCCTCGCGGACCGCTTCGAGAATGCGGCGCTTCGGGACACGGCCGAGGTAGTTCTCGACCGTGGGACGCCAGCCGGCCTGCACCATGTCGAGGCCAACGGCCTTCGCGATCCGGTCTGCGTCGGCGAGACGCTGATCGATGGTGTGCGCTGACACGCTGCCGCCGTAGCGGTCGGCCTTCTCGTAGAGCGCGTTGACGCCGAACGACGCGCAATGGGCGAACAGCGCCGCCTGTTCGTCGCCCGAGAGTGTGGCGAGCCAAGGCCAGAGCCCGTCCTTGTCCTTGGGCAGACGCGCCTCCCAGGCCTTGTGACGCTCGGCGATCGCCTTGGCCGCTGGGGTCTCCTTCAGGCCCTGCGCCTTCACCGGAAAGCTGATACTGCGCACCGAGACTTCCATGGCCGCGCCGGAGGCGAGGTAGCGTGAGAAGACATCCAGGCAGAACTTGTGCAGCACGGCCTGAAACGCGACCGATGGCGTGGTCGCGAGTTTGTCGCGCAGCGCCAGTGTACGCTCAGCGGTCAGCTCCGTCACCAGGCGTTCGGGCAGCGGCTTGATGACGTCGTCATCGTCGTCGTCCGGCTCGGAGGCCGCTCCGGCAACGGTGATGACCGTGCGCGAGACCGGGGACACGGCCAGCGTCGCGTTTTCGGGATCGGTCGTGATCGCGGCGTCGCCACCGGACTGCGGCTCCGCCGCCGGCGCCTCGTCCTCCGGACGGACGTAGCCGCGATCGATCACCAGCGCGCCCTCCGGGCCGATGCTGACGAAGACGCCGGCGCGGGCGATGTCGGCTGGCGCGTGGGCAACCGGCCGGCTGTCGAAGGCGGCAAGCGCCGCCTCGATCTCGCCGAGACGCTGGTCCACATCGTCCGGTAGTTCGTCTGCCTCGGCATAGTCGGCTTCGAGCTTGGCGTATTCGGCGTTCAGCGCCGCTATCGCCGACTGCTCCTCTTCCGTGAGCGCGGCGGTCACCCCCTCCAGGCTGTGCAGGCCGCGAGTGTGGCCGTAGGGGAAATCGACCGCGACCTCGATCCACTTCCAGCCCTCGGCGGCGATGGTCTCGGCGTCGGTCTTCAGCTTCTCGGCTACCAGGCGATCGAGGAGCGCCAAGTCCTTGAGCCAGCCGCCATCGTCGGATTGGAACAGGTCGCGCAGCACTACCCCGCCGGCGGCCTCATAGGCGTCGAGTCCCACGAACACCGCGCGGCGGTCGGCGGCGCGGACGGTCTTCTCGGTCAGCATCCGGCGGATCTGGTAGGGCTCCTTTGACCAGGAATTGCCGAGTGCCTGCCAGACCTGTTCCTGGCGGGCGTGATCGGCGGTGACCGTGAAGGCCATCAGTTGGTCAAGCGACATGCCGTCCTCGGCATAGACGTCGAGCAGCGCGGGCGAGACCGAGGCGAGTCGCAAGCGCTGCTTCACGATGTTCACCGAGGTGAAGAAGGCGGCGGCGATGTCGTCCTCGGATTGCCCCTTGTCCCGCAGAGCCTGGAAGGCGCGGAACTGATCGAGCGGATGTAGCGGCGCGCGCTGGATGTTCTCGGCCAAGGAGTCGTCCTCGGCTAGAATGTCGGTCAAGGCATCGCGGACCACGCAGGGAATGAGCGCGGTCTTGGCCAGGCGCTTCTGCTTCACCAGCAGCTCAAGCGCACGATAGCGACGGCCGCCGGCGGGGATTTCGAACATGCCGGTCTCAGCGCCATCGGCGTCGAGGATCGGCCGGACGCTCAAGCTCTGCAGGAGCGTGCGCCGGGCGATGTCGTCAGCCAACTCCTCGATCGAGACGCCGGCCTTCACCCGCCGCACGTTGGACTCGCTCAGCACCAGTCTGTTGAGGGGAATGTCGCGTGAGGGCGACAGGGTGATCTTCTGAACGGCAGTGGCCATTACGGCAGTCTCCGCGGCGGGCGGCCGAGAGCCTCTCTCTCGACCTCCAACCCGCCGCGAAAACCGGCGCAGCCCTTTCACTCTCACCGTTCCGGGGCGCCTCCCGTCGAGAAGACGCGCCTCACCCGTCCTGGGGTCGGGTGCGATTCGCCGTGTAGAGCACGCGCTCCGCTTCCCGGATGCCGCCCGCCTTGCGCGCCGCATCCGCCCAGACCGAGATCGGGACCATTCCCTCGAACAAGAGGTCACGCTCGATCCCGAGGCCAATCGGTAGACGGACCGCCGCCATCTCGGCCAAGCTGAAGGAGCCAAGCTCCGGTTCGCCCAGGTCGGCCAGGCCGAATAGCGTATCGCCGTCGGCGTCCAGTTCGGTGGCGAGCCAGACGCCGGCGCCGAGAGGATTGAAGAATTTGACCACAGGAACGTGGTCAATGTCGGGTTGGCGACCGTTGGTGAGCAGGCGCTCGCGCAATTCGGCGGTGAGGAGGATCATGCCGCCCTCCTGTCGATCGAGGGCTCCGCGTGGTCTTGCGACGGCAAGAAGCCGAGCAGCCAGTCCGCGGCTTTGCTCGCCTGCGAGGCGGCGCGGACGATGGCGCGATTGTCCTCGCGCAGCCCGTCGAGCCAGGAGCCGATGTAGTCGGCATGGCGGACGGTCGGCACAATACCAAGCGAGGCGCAGCAGAAGGCGGCGTTCATCTCGGCCACCAACTCCTCGAAGGCGTAGTTCTTCGTGCCGAACGAACCACTCAGGTCGCGGCCGAGACGGGACGGATGACCAGTGGCGTGCCCCAGCTCGTGGAGCGCTGTGCGATGCCAGTTGATCGGTTCGAAATAGGCCTGCGGCGGTGGGACCATCACGAAGTCGGGGCCAGGCGCATAGAAGGCCCGGTCCCCGCCGATGCGGAAATCGACGGCGGTCGCGCGGATCAGCGCCTCGACCCTGGGTTCGATCAGGCCCGGTGGCGGGGGTGGCGCAACGGCCGCAACCTCAGCCGGCAGGTTTTCGCATTGGGCGGCGTTGAAGACGGTGAACCGCTTCAGGAACGGGATCGCGGTCGCTTCCTCGCCGGTCTCTCGCGCGCGTCGCCTCTCGTCATCCGGCACGAAGCGGTCGGCATAGACGACGGTTGTGCCGTGCTCGCCCTTGCGCACATTGCCGCCGAGCGAGAGCGCCTGGCGAAAGGTCAGCCAGCTCTGAGCGGGGAAGCCGTGCTCGATCACGGCGCCCCAGAGGATCAAGACGTTGATCCCCGAATAGTGCCGGCCAGTGGCGGCGTTCTTCGGCATGGCGAGCGGCGCCTTCGCCGCGGCCGTCCCCCAGGGCTGGACCCAGGGCACGCGGCCGGCCTCCAGCTCGGCGATGATCTTGCTCGTGATTTCGTCATAGAGGTTCGTCCGGTCATGGCCGGGGCGTGCCGAAGCGGTCTTGCTGGACATCGCGGATCTCCGCGACGGGCGCCGGAGGCCTCTCCTCCAGCCCTCAACCCGTCACGGCGAACCCAGTCCGCACTTTTACTCTAAGGGGCGTTGCGGGGACCTCCCCGCAGAAGGGGGTGTGTCGGCGACACCGGCGCCGACCAGGGGGAAGGCTTTCCCCTCCAGATCGCGGCCCAGACGCTTCCATTAAGCGGACCATTGACTTCCAATTAGCCGGTAACGATAGTTCCAATCGTCCGGGGATCGGGGTGGGCATGTTCGATCGGTTTGTGGAGCGGCGGGCCGAGGAAGCCCTTTCGGACACGCCGGTGGTCCTGATCGTCGGACCGCGCCGGGCCGGCAAGACCACGCTCGTTCGAAAGATGGGAGAAGCCGGTCGGACCTATATCACGCTCGACGATCAGACGGTGCTTGAGGCCGCCCAATCCGATCCGGCCGGCTTCATTAGGGGCCTGGACCGGGCCATCATCGACGAGATCCAGCGTGCGCCGGACCTGCTGCTGGCGGTCAAAAAGACAGTCGATGAGGACTATCGCCCCGGTCGATTTCTGCTCACCGGCTCGGCGAATGTGCTGACCCTGCCGCGAATCGCCGACAGCTTGGCCGGCCGGATGGAAACCATCCAGATGCTGCCGCTGGCCAGGGCTGAGATCGAAGGCCGGACACCGACCTTCCTGGACCGCCTTTTCGAGGGGAAGATCCAGAGCCAGCGAGACGCGATCGTCGGCGATGATCTTGTCCAGCTCGTCCTGCTCGGAGGCTTTCCCGAGGCGATCAGCCGCGAAAGTGAGCGGCGGCGGCAAGATTGGTTGCGGTCCTATCTCACCTCAATCCTGACCCGCGATTTGAGGGACATCGCCGAGGTGGAGAAACTGACCGAGCTTCCGAAGTTCGTGCGGCTACTGGCCGAACACTCCGGCCAGTTGGTCAACTATTCGCAGTTCGGGGGCGGTATCAACGTCAGCCACAAGACCGGGCAGCGTTATGTGGGCCTGCTCGAACAGGTGTTCCTGATTGCGACCGTGCAACCGTGGTTCACCAATTCACTGAAGCGGATCGTCAAGACGCCTAAGCTCCATTTCCTCGATTCCGGCCTGCTGGCGACCGTGCGCGGGCTCACCTTCGACCGGGTCAAGGTAGATCGTGGGACATTCGGTGCGCTGCTGGAGAGTTTCGTGTTCTCCGAGGTCCTGAAGCTCATGACGGCCTCGAACCTGCGACTGACGCCTCATCATTTCCGGGATCGGGACATGCGTGAGGTGGATATCGTGCTGGAGCGCGATGACGGTACGATCGTGGGGATCGAGGTGAAGGCGAGCGCCACGGTCAAGGCCGGGGATTTCGGGGGGCTGCGGGCCTTGGCCGAGGCTTGCGGGGACCGTTTCGCTTTCGGGGTCGTCCTCTACGACAGCATAGACTTTGTACCGTTTGGCGATCGACTGGCGGCAGCGCCACTGTCATGTTTGTGGGGGCAAGTGCCATGAAGGCGTTCGAATTCGACCATCGTCTGATTGACTCCTACGCCCGCTTCTCGCGGTCATTCAGCACCATTCGGTCTGATGACCTGAAGTCTGAAATCGATCGCCAATACGACGCTGGGCGCTTCTGGCCAGACGCCCTTCTGTCTCTCAATCCCCGCTATCTGCAGGGAGCGACAGTGGATGATCTGGTCGCGTCGGGCGACCTCGACGAAGCCACCGGTCACATTTTCCGTTTTGGCGCGACGCCGATACGGTTTCATCGGCATCAGGCGCAGTCCATCGCAAAGGCTCGCACCGGCCAGAGCTACGTCGTCACAACCGGCACCGGTTCAGGAAAGTCGCTCTGCTTTTTCGTGCCAATAGTCGATGCGATCGTCCGTGCGCGAAAAGCCGGGAGGGCACGCAAAACGAGTGCGATCATTGTCTATCCGATGAACGCACTGGCCAACAGCCAGATGAACGAAATCGATAAGTTCATCTCCCAGTCCGGCCTGCCAAGTCATCTCAAGCCGATTGTCAGGCGCTACACTGGTCAAGAAAGCCAAGAAGATCGGCGACGGATTGCCGACGATCCGCCGGACATCCTCTTGACCAATTTTATGATGGCCGAACTACTACTCACGCGCCAAGATGGTCTTGACATCAAGGTGATAGAGAACGCAACAGGTCTGAACTTTATCGTACTCGATGAGCTGCATACCTATCGCGGTCGCCAAGGCGCTGATGTCGCCATTCTCGTACGCCGCCTTCGAAATCGTTGCACGCCTGACAAAGCGCCAATCTGCATCGGGACCTCGGCCACCATGGCAAGCGAAGGATCCGAAATCAGCCGCGCACAGGCCGTCGCGGACGTTGCCTCTCGCCTTTTCGGTACGTTCATCGGTTCAGAATCCGTTATTGACGAGTCGCTTCAACGGGCGACGGATGATCACCTGAAACTCGAGGGTGTACGATCCAAGCTCGCACCTATCGTGACATCTTCACTGCCTGATGTGCTGACAGATGAAGTTCTGACCAAGCACCCATTGGCAGTTTGGACCGAACTGGCTATCGGGCTGGATGACAAGCAGGAACTCAAGCGCAAAAAGCCAATTCCATTCCAAGATGCGGCTGAACTGCTGTCGAAGGATAGCGGCGTAGAGATTGAAACCTGCCGATCTGCCCTTGAGTCATTCCTGACCCGCATCAGCCTTCCGGAAACGGAACGGGGTGGCTTGGGAACAGGCGCATTTTTAGCGTTCAAACTTCATCAGTTTGTCTCGGGCGCGGGTGAGACTTTCACCACGCTGACCGAGAAGCCAAGGAATGTGCTGTTCGAGGGGCAGCTCGAAGATCCCGACGCGCCGGGACATCGGCTCTATCCGACCCGGTTCTGCCGGGAATGTGGACATGAGGTTCACGTCGTTTCCAAGAGCGATGATGTCGATGGGGTGCGGTTTATTCCAAGGAACATCGATGATGCGCCTCTCGACGATCAAGAAGGAGACACTGCTGGCTATCTGACCCCCACTGGCGGTGACGATCCAGATTATGCCTTCAACGGTGACATCGAGACCTACCCGGAGGATTGGCGAGAAGAGCGTAATGGCGTCGAGCGGCTTCGGGCGAACAGGAAGCGCCGGGCTCCCCAGATGATAAAGGTAGCTCCAGATGGACGCCCAGATTCATTAGGGAGAAGTTTTTGGTTCATTCCGGGGAAATTCGGTTTTTGTCCGTGCTGCCTCGATCAGCCGCATCCGAGTATGCGTGAACGCACCAAGCTTGCAGGCCTATCCGGTGAAGGCCGCAGCTCAGCCACGACACTTCTAGTTTCGACCGCCTTGGAATGGATGAATTGGAGGAACAGCGGCGTTCCAAAAGAGAAACGCAAGCTGCTCGGCTTCACGGACAACCGCCAGGATGCGGCTCTCCAGGCGGGTCATTTCAATGACTATCTGTTCGTAAGTCTACTGCGTGGTGCGATCCTGCGGGCGGTTCTGGACGCCGGCGACGATGGCATGGCCGAGGACGAATTCGGTCTCCGAGTTGTAAAGGCGCTGGGATTCACCGCGGCTAACAAGGACGCCCGTATCCATTGGATGCTGGATCCGGAGTCTGGGGCCGTAGTCCGCGAAGACGCGCAACGCTCTTTAGCGAAAGTTCTCGCCCATCGGGTCTGGACTGATCTCCGCCGGGGCTGGCGCTACACGAACCCGAGTCTCTCCGTTCTCAAGCTCATCGACGTCGCCTTCATCGGGCTCGATGAGATTGCCGCAGACACCGAACGTATGGCGGCCATCCTGCCGGATCTCGGCAAGCTCGACGCGCCAGCGCGGAAAGCGATGTTGAAACTGCTGCTCGGCGCCATGCTCGACGGCCTAGCCGTCGGTACGGAAGCTTTGGATCTGACCGAGCTCGACTCCGTGGCCCAAAAGTCACGAAATCTGTTGCGGTCACCGTGGGCCATCGACTCGAAGGAAACGCCCAGAAGTCGCACGGCGATGTTTTTGCAAGCGCCGGGCAAGGATAGGGTGGGACTGCGGGAGGAGCAGACGATCATCCGAGCGGGACATAACTCCCGTATCGGACGCCTCATCAATCGCAAGAGCGTCATCGGGACCAAGCTTGGGAAGTCGGACTACCTGAGCGTGATGACCGCCCTGATGGAAATCCTTTCGCAGGAAGGAGTGGTGTCTCGCGTCGACATCGAGGCTGACCAACAAGGTTGGCGTTTGTCACCTTCAGCTGTTCGCATCGTTCCTGGCGAAGCCGTTCGGAAAAAGACAGCTCAGGGAAACCTATATTTTCATGACCTTTACAATGAGATCGCTGAAGATCTGAAGGCCGGTCGTAGCAGTTTTTGGGGGCTAGAAGGCCGTGAACACACCGCCCAAGTATCGCAAAGACAGCGCGAATGGCGCGAGTGGCGCTTCCGTTTTGAAAAGGAAGACCAAGAAAATCTCACGAAGAATGCCGCTGAGCTCAAGGCGGCAGGAGAGTCGGAACAGTTCCTGCCAGCATTGTTTTGTTCGCCAACCATGGAGCTTGGCGTCGACATTTCCGCGCTGAACGCCGTCTATCTGAGAAACGTACCCCCGACGCCGGCGAATTACGCGCAACGCGCCGGCCGCGCCGGTCGCTCCGGGCAGGCAGCCGTGATCGTAACCTATTGCGCCGCGCAATCGCCGCACGACCAGTACTTCTTCGAACGGCGGAACGACATGGTCGCTGGCGTCGTTCGGCCTCCCGCGCTCGACATCACCAACGAAGAGCTCGTGCGCTCACACCTACATGCCGTCTGGCTTGCGGAGGCGAAGCTAGCTCTGTCTCCGGACATCCCGGAAATCCTCGATCTAACTCAGACCGGCTATCCTCTCAAACAAGAGATCCACGATGTAATCGACCGACCTGAGTTGGCCATAGCAGCGCGCCCCACAATGAAGCGCGTGCTCGATCAGGTGCTCGCCTCGGTAGATGGCCGGAAACCAGTCTGGATGAGCGAGCCTGACGACTTCGTCACTGCGGTCGCCCAGCGCGCACCGCTGGAGTTCGACCGTGCCTTTGATCGATGGCGTGAACTCTACAACTCAGCTCGAACCCAGCTTATGGAAGCCAATGCCCGATCCGAGATTACAGGACTTTCTGGTGCGGATCGCCGTCGGATCAAGGCGGCGCAGATGCAGGCGAGCGACCAGATCAGCATTCTGGAACAGGGCAAGGCGACAAACGGCTCAGACTTCTATTCCTACCGCTACCTGGCAACGGAAGGATTCCTGCCCGGGTATAATTTCCCTCGGCTGCCGCTCTATGCCTTTATCCCCGGAGAGGGAAAGACCGGCTCCTTCCTCCAGCGCGCCCGCTTCCTGGCGATCTCGGAATTCGGGCCGCGTAGTCTGATCTATCACGAAGGCCGGGCGTACCGGGTCATGAAGGCGAAGCTTCCGCCGGAAGTCCGTACGGGAGATGGCGCCGAGCTCGCCACGAGAGATATTTTCATCTGCTCGAACTGTGGCGCCTGTCACGACGGCGAGGTCGAACGCTGCCACGCTTGCAACACACCGATGGCAGGCGAGGTGCCGGTGCAAAGGACGCTGAGGATCGACAATGTTGAGGCCGCGCCGGTAGAGCGCATCACGGCAAATGACGAAGAGCGGGTCCGGCAAGGCTTTGATATTCAGACCGTTTTTTCCTGGCCGAAGCGAGACGGCCGGATTCAGATCGTTGAGGCCGACTTCCGTTGCGACGACGCCTCGATCCTCAAGCTGCAATATGCCAACAGCGCCGAGATCAGTCGGATCAACAAAGGGCTCAAACGGCGCGCCAATCAGACCGTCTTCGGTTTCTATATCGATCCGCGCAGCGGTTACTGGGCGAAATCGAACGACGAAGATCCTGATGTCGATGTGCCGCCTGATGTCGTTAGACCGGTGCGGATCGTCCCCATCGTCCGCGATCACAAGAATGCGCTTCTCTTCCGTTTCAGCGACCCCTTGGCCTATGCGCCGGAGACGATCGCGACGGTGCAGCATGCTATCATGCGGGGAATTGAGGTCGTCTTCCAATTAGAAGAGGGCGAGATTCTCGGCGAACCGCTGCCCGCTCGCGACAATCGGCGCGCCGTCCTTGCCTACGAAGCCACGGAGGGCGGGGCGGGGGTGCTAAGCCGGCTGGTCGAGGACCCGCAGGCCCTTGGCAAAATCGCCAGGGAAGCGCTGCGGCTCATGCACTTCGAAAACGTCGACGAAGCGATCGTAAAGGGCGATTCCACATTGCTTCATAGTCACGACGGGGAGGCCTGCGTCCGCGGCTGCTATCGCTGCCTGCTGTCCTACTTCAATCAGCCCGATCACGAATTGATCGATCGGACAAGCGATGAAGCGAAACAGATGCTCATCGATCTGGCGCGTGGGCAGGTGGTGGTTGCTGTGGCGCCAGACGTGGCGTCAGAAGGCGGTTCTTGGGCGAGCGTCTTCAAGGTTGCGGGGGTACCGGCACCCGATGCCTCCACAGCCAGCTTCTCCGGTCAGGAGATGATTTTCGCCTGGCGCAGCCACTTTGTCGCCGCCAGCGTCGCGTCCATCGGCAAGGCCGCGCGAGAGGAGGCGGAAGCTAAAGGCTGGACGCTGTTCGAGTTGCCAGAAGTTGCCGCGGGCGTCCCCGATGCGCTGGTGTCGATGTTTGGGGAAAAGGCTTGATGACGATGAGTTTTGCCCCCGGAGATCTGGTTCGCGCCCGTGGGCGCGAATGGGTCGCGCTGCCGTCCCTACAGGACGGCATTTTGGCTCTCCGACCTCTCTCGGGCGGCGAGAACGACACGGTTATCCTCGACCCGGCGCTTGAACTTCTGCCGGTTGAGCCGGCCCGCTTTGACCTGCCTGCCGACGCGGCCGCAACCGTTCAGGCGAAGGCGGCGTTGCTCGCCGATGCGATGCGCCTGACCCTACGCCGGGGCGCCGGCCCCTTCCGCTCGGCCGCGCAACTCGCCTTCGAGCCACGAACCTACCAACTCGTACCCTTGCTGATGGCCCTTCGCTTGCCCGTACCGCGCCTGTTGATCGCCGATGACGTCGGTATCGGCAAGACGATCGAAGCAGGCTTGATCCTGCGCGAACTCATGGACCGGGGTGAGGTAGATGCGTTCTCGGTGCTCTGCCCGCCGCATCTCGTCGAACAATGGGTTGGAGAGCTGAAGGATCGATTTGGGATCGAAGCCGTCGCGGTCACCTCCGGCACCGCAAGTCGGCTGGAGCGTGGCCTGCCACTCACACAAAGCCTGTTCGATGCCTATCCCTTCACTGTTGTCAGCCTCGACTACATCAAGGCCGAGAAACGCCGGGAAGGCTTCGCACGCACTTGCCCGGATTTCGTGATCGTCGATGAAGCCCATGCCTGCGTCGGCACCCACAAGGGTCGGCAACAGCGGTTCGAGCTTCTGTCCGGGCTGGCTCTGAATCCGGACCGCCGGATGATCCTTCTCACGGCAACCCCGCATTCCGGGGACGAGGAAGCCTTCTCCCGCCTTCTCTCTCTGATCGAGCCATCATTCGCCGCGGCCAATTTCGATGACGCACGATATCGGGAACGTCTGGCGCGGCACTACGTGCAGCGCCGCCGGATCGATCTCACCTCAGGGGATTGGGATGAAGATCGCGCCTTCCCGAAGCACAATACGACGGAGTTTCCTTATCGCCTTTCGAAGGCGCATCTCGAATTCCAGGAGGCGGCGCTGGATTACTGCCTCGGGATCGTCTCCCGAGCGGGATCCGGGCAAAGGGAGCGACGCTTGGCGTTTTGGGGAACGCTGGCGCTGATGCGTTGTGTCGGCTCGTCACCGGCTGCGGCTTTGAGCGCTCTGAGGAACCGGGTTGCAAACGAAAGCGATCGACTTGAACCGCAAATTTTCGACGAGGACGGAGACGAGGAGGACGCGGTAGATCTCGAGCCTGGCACGGCCTTTCAGATCGATCCTGAACTCCGTTCGCTGGTGACGCGCGCCGAGCACCTGGCCGACGAAGCTGATCCGAAGCTAACCGCTCTGGTGAATGCCCTGACGCCTCTCATAAAGAAAGGCGCAAATCCGGTTGTGTTCTGTCGCTATCTGGCAACTGCCGAGCATGTCCGAAACGGGCTGCGCAAGGCATTTCCGAAGCTGATGATCGAAGCCGTCACGGGTGTTCTCACGCCCGATGAGCGGCGTGATCGCGTGGCCGATATGGCTCCCGCTGACGATGAAAAGGAGGTTGCGCGCATCCTCGTTGCTACCGACTGCCTTTCGGAAGGGATCAACCTTCAGCAGCTCTTCGATACAGTGGTCCACTACGATCTGTCTTGGAACCCGACCCGGCACCAGCAGCGCGAGGGACGGGTCGATCGGTTCGGCCAACCGGCGGAGCTGGTCCGATCGATCATGATGTTCTCGCCTGACAGCGCGATCGACGGCGCAGTGCTCGACGTCATCCTCCGTAAGGCGAACAAGATCCGCAAAACGACCGGTGTGACCGTTCCGCTGCCGGATGAGCGAGGTCCAGTTACGGACGCGCTCATGGCGTCGATGATGCTTCGGCGCGGAACGCACCAGCAGCTTTCACTCGACCTTCGCCTCGATGATGGAACGCGGGCGATGGAGGCGAGTTGGCGGGACGCAGAGGAGAACGAAAAGAAGTCCCGCGCGCGGTTTGCGCAAAATGCCATGAAGCCGCAGGAGATCGCTCCTGAGTGGCAAAAGGTGCGGACGCTGCTCGGGTCTCCGGCAGATGCGAGGCAGTTCGTCGAACGGGCGATGGCGCGTTTCGGGGTGCCGCTCGAAGCGCGGAAGACCGTTCTTCTGGCCCACGTCGATGCGCTTGAAGCTGGCCTGCGCGGGCGTTTGGCCGAACATGCGCTGAACGGATCGGTGCGGCTCGCAACAGCCGAGCCGGCGCCGTCAGGCACGGCGCTGCTGACTCGGACGCACCCCCTGACGGCCACCCTTGCCGAAGCGCTGGTCGAGGCGTCGCTTGACCCGGAGGCGCTTGCAGGACTCGGCATTGGTCGAGTGGGCGCCTGGCCGACGGCGGCGGTGCGGCAAGTGACTCGTGTTGCGTTGCTCCGCATCCGGTTCAAGCTGACCGTCCATGCACGCAAGGAACGCTTGCTGCTGGCGGAGGAAGCCGCCCTCGTCGCGATCCAGGGCGGCCAGATCGCCGTGGCCGGGGAAGCCGCCCGAGAGTTGCTGAACGCGCCCGCCACGGCTGATTTGGCGCCCGTTGCGCGCGACAGGTTCATCGTGGGGGCGAGGGAGGAATTGCCCAGCCTGCTCAACGGACCGATCGCCGACTTCGTACACTCGCGCGCGGAAGAACTTATGGCGGACCATGCCAGGCTCCGTGCCGCATCGGGCACCGCATCGCGCGTCACGGTGGAAGCGGTTCTGCCACCGGACGTCATTGGCCTGTTCGCGCTGATGCCGGGTGAGGTCTGAGCCGTGGCGCGCAAACCAATCACGGATATGTCCGCCTGGCCCTCGCTCACCCTTGAGGGCAACCTCATAGCTCCCGCCATGGTCGCCAGTGTCGACCGCAGGCAAGCCCCGGAACAGACCGAAGAGCACTATCGCGTCCGTAAGGGGCTGACGATTCGCGAGGAGATCTCGACCGCGTTCCGGGTGGGTCAGTCTCATTACGACGCCTTTGCGAAGCTGCAGAACCCGTCGGTCGAGGCGACGCGACGCTTTGTGCGCGGATTCCTCGCCGAAACATTCGGCTTCGATGATCTGGCGTCGGCCGTCGGCATGATCTCCTTCCTCGCTGGAGGCCGCGTTCCCATCGTTGTCGTCCCGCCTTCCGACGAAAAGCTCGATCGGCGTAGTCCGACACTTTCGATTGAACGCTCGCGGTCACCCGCCCTCGCGCTCCAGGATTATCTCAACGACAGCGAACAGGCCCTTTGGGGCCTGGTCACGAACGGAAGCGTAATCCGGCTGATGCGCGACAATGCCTCGCTGACACGCCCGGCTTATGTCGAGGCCGACCTGGCCCAAATTTTCACCAATGAGGACGCAGCTTCCTTTGCCGTCCTTTGGTCACTCATCCACCGCACGCGGTTCGGCGCTGCCGGCGCGCCCGTCACCGATTGCGCACTGGAACGCTGGCGGGAGGCCGGCACGCGCGAGGGCGAGACAGCGCGCGACCGGCTCGCCGCGCAGGTCGAAGTCGCGCTGAAGGTGCTCGGCTCAGGCTTCCTGGAAGCGAACCCCGATCTTGCCACTCGGCTGCACTCTGGCGAGGTCAACCTGACAGAATGGTTCAACGAACTGCTGCGCCTGATCTATCGCTTGATCTTCCTTATGGTGGCTGAGGACAGGAACCTGCTTCATCCCGATGCGGTGAGTCCTGAGGCGCGCAAGCTCTATGCTGAGGGCTACAGCCTTGCGGCATTGCGTGTGCAGAGCGTCCGCGCGGCGTCGTGGGACAAGCACCATGACCGTTACGAAGGCATCAAGATCATCTTCCGCGCTCTGGCCCACGGTCAACCGACGCTTGGCCTGCCGGCGCTGGGCGGTTTGTTCGCCGCCGGGATGCTGCCGCATCTGGAAACCGCGCGGCTGCGCAACCGGGCCTTCATGGAGGCCCTTTACCGGCTCTCCTGGCTACCGGGAAAAGCCGGCGTGGCGCCCGTGAACTGGCGCGCGATGGAAACCGAGGAGCTGGGCTCGGTCTATGAATCGCTGCTGGAGCTGCAACCGCAACTGGGCGAAGACGGAAAGACTTTGGTCTTCGCTTCGGAAGCTGCCGAGCAGAAGGGCAACCAGCGCAAGACCACTGGCTCCTACTATACGCCGGATAGTCTGGTTCAGGCGCTGCTCGACACGGCGCTCGATCCCCAGCTCGACAAGACCGAGGCAGAGGAGATCGATCCTGTTGCCGGGCTGCTAAAGCTGAGCGTCATCGATCCAGCCTGCGGCTCCGGCCATTTCCTCCTGGCGGCCGCCCGCCGCATCGCCACCCGGGTCGCGCGCATCCGCGCAGAAGGCACGCCATCGTTAGCTGATTTCCGACACGCGTTGCGCGATGTCGCGCGCAGCTGCCTTCACGGTGTGGATCGCAACTCGATGGCGGTGGAGTTGACCAAGGTTGCGCTGTGGATCGAGACGGTGGACCCTGGCCTGCCGCTCGGCTTCTTCGACGCACAGATCCGCTGCGGGGATGCACTGCTCGGCGTGTTCGATCTGAAGGTGCTGGACGCAGGCATTCCCGATACCGCCTATAAGCCGCTGACCGGCGACGATAAGGAAGTTGCGAAATACTACGCGCAAAAGAACAAGCGTGAGCAGGCTGAGAAAAGCCGCGTTGCCGAGGGCTTCGGCTTCAATCGCGCCCGCGACCTGCTGCGAGATTTCGAGGCGTTGCGCGCAATGCCCGAGGACACGGTCGAGCACATCGAGGCTAAGGCGCACCGCCTACGGGCCCTAACAGCGCAGGGGGCTTCCGCCTGGCAGCTTGAGACGGCTTGCGATCTCTACGTTGCCGCTTTCCTGCTGCCGAAGACTAAGCGCGGGCCTCATGCCGGGCCGGATGGTTTGCCACGTCGGGGTGCCGAAATGGTTCCAACCAGCGGCACGATTTGGGAATGGCTGCGGAACGTCTCGCCCTTTGGATTGATGTTCGGGTCTGCCGTCGATGCTTCCCGCCGCGCGCGGGCCTTCCACTGGCCACTGGAATTCCCGGATATAATGCAGCGCGGCGGGTTCGACGTGGTGCTGGGCAATCCGCCGTGGGACGTTATGCAACTCTCGGATAACGAGTTCTTTGCAGCGTCAAAGACCGAGATCGCTGAAATGACAGGGGCGCGCAGAAAGTCAGCAATTGAAGCACTGCGAGATACCGACCCGGACCTGTTTGAACTGTATCAATTCGAAAAGCGACTGTCTGCTGCGGCAACTGAGTTTAGTCGATCTAGTGATCGCTTCCCGCAGTCAGCACGAGGAAAAATCAACACCTTTGCTTTGTTTGCCGACCTTTTTTTCTCTCTCTGCTGCAAAAGCGGACGAAGTGGCGCAATTCTTCCGGCTGAGATAACGACTAGTGAAACGCTTTCTGAATTTATGAATACATTGAGGTCAAGAAATGCAATAGAAAGTATTTTTTCGTTCGAGAACGAAGAGTTCGTTTTTCCGGGAATTGCAAATGTAGTTAAATTTTGCTTGATGAGTCTGTCAAAATCGCCACGGAATAAGACGACGATTACACTAGCTAACTACTTAAGACAGGTCGGTCAGATAACTGACGGTGAGCGGCTCATTGTACTGTCTCCTACTGATCTTGATCTATTCGCGCCAACTCTGGGAACACTACCGATACTGCGAACAAAACGCGATGCGGAGTTGGCGACGAAGATCTTTTCGGTGTCTCATGGATGCCGCCTCTGTGATGCTGATGACGCGAATGGATGGAAAGTCAGTTCTCGATTGGGACTATTCAATATGGCAACTGACAGTTCAAGTTTCCTAGAGAAGGACAGCTTCGATCGGAAGGGGTTGAAACCCGTTGAGGCAATGACCTTTGTTTTCGGCGAACGGACATACCTCCCAGTATATGAGGGGAAGTTCATTTCACATTTCGATCACAGGTTCAGTTCCTATCATAATCTGGGAATCGAAAAGGGGCGCGGGGGTCGTGGCCTGCCTCCAGTAAGGCTGGAAGAGTATCAAGATCCTGATTTCGAGGTTCTTCCGCGGTATTGGATCGACGCTGATCTCGTGAGGCAAAAACTGTCAGATATTGGTTGGGCAGAGAACTGGCTATGGGGTTGGAGAGATGTCGCGAACGCGAAGGTGGAGCGCACGGTGACTATGGCAATAATGCCGAGTTACGGCGTCGGGCATACTTGTTCGCTGATTTTTCCAAGCAATGATGTAAGGTTGACAGCATGCCTGTGTGCTAATTTTAACTCCCTCATACTCGATTACAGTGCCCGACAGATCATTGGCGGAAGCCATGTAACATTCGGTTATATCAGCCAGCTCGTTCTGCTTCGTCCGACATTCTACACTCAACCGCGATCGTCCTTCGTTATCCCTCGGGTCTTGGAACTTTCTTATACCTCGCACAGCCTCGCCCCCTTCGCCCGTGATCTAGCCCATCTTATTCCTTGCATAGCAGGGATTCGTAAACGGGCACGGCGGAACTGTCTGGAATCGCTTAGAGATTGGGTGCTGACGCCACTCTCAAGCTCCGGACAGACTCTGCCATGCCCG
>JAKBAU010000035.1 GCA_021808875.1 Pseudomonadota bacterium
TTACCGTGGCTCGACGGCCAGTAGATCCTGAGGGTGACTTCCCCGGCGTCCGTCGATATGGCCCGGTCCTCGCAGCGGTCCATCGCATATTTGGTGATGCCCGCTTCGCGCCACAGCTTGATCTGGTCGCGCGAACGCGCCCGCAAATCCGCGATGTTCATGGTGGTGAGATCCCTGAAAGGCCCTTTCCGTTTCAACATCTCCTGGATTCGGTCATCAAGAGGCATAGGTCTCTTACTCCAGGTGAGGATCGGGATGCTCCATCAGCGCGAGGTGCGTAGGCTCTGACGTGGCGGCCAAGGCGGAGGGCGGCCCCGATGTCGCGCTTGCGTGCCTCGATCATCTGCGCCGGTATGTGGACCTCCTTTTCTCGCATCGCGCCATTCCCGCCTCTGCGGGCCGCTTGGACCGCGGCAGCCGCGCTGTCGAGTGAATGCAACATTCAGATGCGATCGAACCATTCTGGCCATAGCGTGGCTCGGTCGGCGAACGGCGTGGTGAGAAGATGATCTGCTTCGAAACTCAGAAAGAGCTCGGGGCCGCCAGTCTCGATGACATGCAACCGGCACCTGCTGATCGCATTCTTGCGCTGTAGGCCGAGAGCCAGTTGGGCCACAGCAGTCATGCTCGGCATCCATGGCACTCTTTAGGTCGGACAGCGTTCGAGGCTGAACGCAGGGAATCCGGCACTTCTTGGTGCCGGCTATGCCTCGGTCAAACCGCCGCCTCAACATCGTCTGCGATGATAGCCGGGGCCACCGCCCCCGAAGGCCTGGAACCTTTCATGAGTTCGACAGGGATTAGACGCGCCCGACCATGCGTCCGGCTGGCGTGGCCATCAGTCCGCCCATGCACGATTGGATCAAACCCAGTTTGATCAGAGTTATCTGATGCGCCTTGGGAATCGTTCGACTCATGAATCCGCGCGCGACGAGACGCAGCGAAGCAAGTTCGGGTGGCGTCAAATTCGTGCCGTAGAGTTTGAGATCCATGGGCGTCACGGGTTCGAGGGTTCTACTGGTGCCGGAACAACCAGGATCGACAGCCTCGCGGCTCGCCGAACCCGCCAATCGCCGAACAACAGCTTCCCAACAGTCCCCAGAACTCCCAGGACGAGGAAGGCCGTCACGCCACAATCGGGATGATGTTCACGATGGCATAGACACGCGCCTATTTCCGCCCGATGTCAAACGCGCAAACAGGATCGAAGGTGGTTGTCGAGTTCGCATGCTCATCAAGTCTCGATAAAACGGAAAAGACTGGATGCTGCAAGCATCGCGACCTCATCGGCACGTTCCTCGTCGGAGCCCGCACCCATCCCATAGCGGCTGTCGTATTTGAGCGTAGCTTGGCCATCTTCGCAGCCTATCACCGTGGTAAGCATCCATTGCCGCCGGCTTGGCGCCCATATCGACCATTTCTGGCCGATCGTCACGTTTGTCGGCATGGCGCTTGTCCTTCAAGGAACCGCGAAACTGAGGATTCCGCGGATGCAGATGGGCGGCGCGCGTAGATTTCGTCCCAGGTTGCTCCGGCTGCCAAACCCACGTTCGCCGCGCATTCTTCCCGGACATTTTCTGCGGCAGAGAACGCCCGAAGTTCGTGCCGGATCTGAACGGTCGATGGCATTGGAATGCGTTTGCCAAAGCGAATGAATGTGTTCATCACAGGCCTCTCGCTTGCGCCTTCGCCGATATGCGACTCAGAAGCGGATATTGAAAGCACAACAGCACGACAAATAGCGCTGCCTTTGTCAGCTCCAACTGGCCTTGGCGAAACCTTCGCGCCACCGGGACTTCTCGGGTTCCGTAGCGTATGGGTTTAAGGCCGCTACCCGCAAAAGATCCAGGTCGGCAATTTCGTTCGCGGACAATTCGTGCGCCCTTTTCCAGCCTTCGGCGTAGATGCGGCTCAGATGGAATGATGTGTCGCTCATTGTACCCGATCTGGTAACGGGCCGAATGTGGCGGCGATTCCCGCCACACTCGTCCGTTTCCTATGCCGCCTGCAGATTGACAGCTTTCGAGCCTTTGGCATCCGGCTGAATGTCGAAGGATACGCGTTGACCTTCCGACAGCACGCGCAAGCCCGCCATTTCAACGGCTGACGCATGGACGAAAACGTCTTTGCCGCCGCCTTCCGGCGCGATGAAGCCAAAGCCTTTGTCTGAATTGAAGAACTTCACTGTTCCGATCGTCATGTTTCTTCCTGATGCATTAGGTTGCGCCCGAGCCATCGCCCGGGCGGCGCAAACGAAACAATCAGTCTGAAAGTTCTTCTGTCTCGACCGGACGCGCGCAATGCGGGTCGGGAATACAACAGTGCGCCTCTTCTGACGGAACGCCGTCGCATGCCACATATAGGTCTTCGAAGCCCTTAATACAAGTTGGCGTTCCTCTTACCGCCTCAATTCGACGATCAAGACGTGGCAGGATATCGGTACAAAGGTGCTATAATGTCCAGGCCGACCTTGCCGTGGTCCGGGGCCTACCCTGCACCGGCGACGAGGAGTCCATTCCGAGAGAGTTTGAGCGTAACGTGAGGGCCGCCTGCGCCCGCAAACTTGGCGTCGAGCACGCCCGCGGCAGAAAGGCCAAGTTGATCTTATCATTCCTGACCGCCTTCAGACGCCGCCCTTTGCCGTCGCCGTGGGATACGGAAGACTCCATTTGCGAGGAACTCTTCAGCGTCGAACGGCTGGAGCAGCATGCCGAGAGCCTCGCCGCTGCCCAGCCTGTTACCGCAATACCGATCGGGCGCCGCCCGCTTGGCGCCCGGCTGAAGGACAACGAAGCAGTTCTGCTCGCCGCATATCGCGAAATCGGAAAGACGACCCGCAACGGCCAAGCCGCGACGCCGGCCGCCGAGTGGCTGCTCGACAACTACCACCTCGTCGAAGAGCAGATCCGCGAAGTTCGCGACGACCTGCCGACTCGCTATTATCGTCAGTTGCCGAAATTGGCGGACGGACCTTTCGCCGGATTGCCGCGCGTCTTCGGTCTGGCTTGGGCCTTCGTCGCGCACACCGACAGCCGCTTCGATCCCGAAATGCTGTGCCGCTTCGTGCGTGCCTATCAACGGGTCCAACCGCTCGCCATCGGCGAATTGTGGGCGCTGTCCATCACGCTGCGCATCGTGCTGGTCGAGAACCTTCGGCGCGCGGCCAGGCGTATCGTCAGAAGCCGCGCCGAGCGCCAAGACGCGGACGATATCGCCGATCGCCTTCTGGGTGTGAACGGGCAAACGGCCGAGCCTGTCGATGTCGTCCTTGAGGACTTTGAAAGGGCGCCACTGCCGGAGACCTTTGCAGTCGAGCTTGTTCAGAGGTTGCGCGATCAGGATCCGCGGGTCACACCTGCTCTCGTGTGGCTCGAGAGCAGACTTTCGGCCCAGGGCACGACGGCCGACGAACTCGTGCAGGGCGAGCACCAGCGCCAGGGCGCCGCAAGCGTGACGGTGCGCAATATCATCACCAGCATGCGCATGGCATCCGCCGTGGATTGGACGGAGCTGTTCGAGAGCGTCAGTCTGGTCGACGACGTATTGCAGTCGGGCAGCGATTTCGCGGCCATGGATTTCCCCGCGCGCAATCTCTATCGCAGCGCGATCGAAGAGCTGGCGCGCGGCTCCCATCTGACGGAATTGGAAATTGCGCACGCAGCGCTCGATGCGGCGACCGTCGCACACGAACAAGAAGGCCGCGCACGCGATCCAGGCTACCACCTGATTTCCGGTGGGCGACGCCAATTCGAGAGGACCATCGGATTTCGCGCGCCCTTGCGCAGCTGGCTCGCGCGCTGCAACGCGAGAACCGGCATCAGCGGTTATGTCGGCTGCGTCTTCCTGGTCGCCGCGGCGCTGCTGCTCCTGCCGATGCTCGCACTTCACGCTGGCGGCTGGCCGCTGGGGCTTCTGGCGTTCCTCGGATTTTTTCCGGCGATTGATTTGGCGGTCGCGCTGGTGAATCGTGCCGTCATGGCTGTGTTTGGCGCGACGGCGTTGCCCGGCCTGGCACTGCGCGAGGGCATTCCGCCCAACCTGCGCACGATCGTCGCCGTTCCGGCCATGCTGACGACGCAAGAGGCGACCGAGGAGCAAATCGAACGGCTCGAGATCCATTACCTTGCGAGCCCGGAAGGCGCGCTTCATTTCGCACTGCTTTCGGACTGGCGCGATGCCCCGGCAGAACACGCAGAACAAGACAGCAAGCTCCTCGATATTGCGAAAAGGGGCATAGACCGTCTGAATACACAATACGGCCCCGCGCCGGGGGGCGAACGCTTCCTCCTGCTCCATCGCCGGAGGGTCTGGAACGAAGACCAGCAACAATGGATCGGATGGGAACGCAAGCGCGGCAAGCTCCACGAGTTGAACCGGCTGCTGCGCGGCGCAACCGACACGACCTTCGTGACGCTTGCAGGTCATCCTGTGCCTGCGGATGTTCGCTACGTCATCACGCTTGATGCCGACACGCGGCTGCCACGCGAAACCGTCCGTAAACTCATCGGCAAAATGGCGCATCCGCTCAACCAACCGCTGTTCGACGCCGCGGCCGGACGGGTCGTGGATGGCTATGCGGTGCTGCAACCGCGCGTGACGCCGTCCCTGCCGGTCGGCCGCGAGGGATCGCTGTTCCAGCGGGTCTTCTCGAGCATGAACGGCATCGACCCCTACGCGTCCACCGTGTCGGACGTGTATCAGGACCTGTTCGGCCAGGGCTCCTATGCCGGCAAGGGTATCTATGATGTTGATGCATTCGAGGCGGCCCTGAACGATCGCGTGTCGGAGAGCACGCTGCTCAGCCACGATCTGTTCGAAGGCACGTTCGCCCGAGCCGGTCTGGTGTCCGATGTCGAAGTCGTCGAAGAATATCCTTCACGATATGACGTCGCCGCGGCGCGGCAGCATCGGTGGGCTCGCGGCGATTGGCAGTTGCTGCCGTGGATATTCGGGCGCGCGGACGCCTCCCGCGACCAACGCAGCAAAAGCACGCTCCCGTCCATCGGACGCTGGAAGATGCTCGACAACCTGCGGCGAACGCTGTCGGCGCCGGCGAGTGTCCTGGCGCTGCTTCTCGCATGGACGCTGTCCGAGCACGATGCGGCGCTGTGGACGTTTTTCATTCTGTCGACCATCGCCGTGCCGACATTACTCCCGGTTCTCGCAGCCATCGTGCCGCGGAGCGCCAGGACAACAGCCCGCAGCCATCTGGATGCACTCGCCGGCGATCTCGGGCTTGCTTTGACGCAGAGCGCGCTCACGGTGACATTCCTTGCCCATCAGGCGTGGTCGATGTCCGACGCCATCGGGCGGACGCTGTTCCGCCTCTTCGTGAGCCACCGGCATCTGCTCGAATGGACCACGGCGGCTCACGCAACTTTAAGTCCGCGCCTTCATCTCGCCGGCGCCTATCGTCGGATGGCCGCCAGTGTCGTCATCGTCGCTTTATCCTCTTTCGCCATTTGGCTGTCCGGCGGTCACGCGTGGCCGGTCGCAACGCCCTTTCTGCTGCTGTGGGCCACCGCTCCCGCAATCACGCGCTGGGTAAGTCTTTCTCCTCTTGTAGCCGGTCGCCTGCCGGTATCCGAGACTGATGCACGCGACCTGCGACTTGTGGCCCGCCGAACTTGGCGCTTTTTCGAGACTTTCGTTACCGCGGCCGATCAAATGCTGCCGCCTGACAATTTCCAGGAAGACCCCAAGTCGGTCCTCGCGCACCGGACGTCGCCGACCAACATGGGCCTATATCTTCTGTCGGCAGTCAGCGCTCGCGACTTCGGTTGGATGGGAGCGACAGAGACGGTCGAACGGTTGGAAGCAACACTGGTGACAATGGGTTCGCTGCAGCGCTTTCGCGGCCATTTCTACAATTGGTACGACACGAGTGATTTGCGTCCGTTGGACCCGCGATACGTCTCGACCGTGGATAGCGGAAATCTTGCCGGGCATCTCATCGCCGTCGCCAACGCCTGCCGAGAATGGATCGACTGCCCGCTCGCGGTGGCCCAACTAACTGCCGGCATCGACGACGCCTCACGCCTGGCCCATGAGGCTATCGAAAAACTCCCGCTCGCTCGCACGGAATTCATCACACGACGAGAGCTTGAAAGCGCCCTCGACACCCTGGACGCGGCCGTCAAGACGTTGACGGACAGCGAATTGCCCGGGTGCCTCCAGGAATTGGCGAAACGAGCAACGACCGTCGTTGATATCGCTCAGGTGCTGGCTGGTGGCGACGACGCCAGCATCGAAGTGCTTTTCTGGACACGCGCGCTCCAGAGGTCCGTCGACAGCCATCTGCGCGACGCATTCCAATCGGCGGAATTCGGGCGGTTGCTGAAATTGCGCCTGCTTGCGCTTGAAACGACGACGCGGGCAATGGCGGACTCGATGGAGTTCGGGTTTCTTCTCGATCCGCGCCGCAAGCTACTCTCGATCGGCTATCTCGTCGCGGAGGCTCGTCTCGATGAGAGTT
Organism: Pseudomonadota bacterium; assembly: GCA_021808875.1. The sequence goes on from JAKBAU010000035.1 coordinate 6,476, forward strand.
GCTACGATCTGCTGGCGTCGGAGGCGCGTTTGGCGAGCTTCCTGGCAATAGCAAAGGGCGACGTGCCCACCCGCCACTGGTTCCGGCTGGGGCGCGCCGTCACCCCGATCGAACACGCCGCGGCCCTGGTTTCATGGTCGGGATCGATGTTCGAGTACCTTATGCCGTCTCTGGTGATGCGCGCGCCGGCCGGCAGCCTGCTCGAGGAGACCAGCCGCCTCGTGGTTCACCGGCAGATCAGCTTCGGCGCCGAACGGAAATTGCCGTGGGGCATTTCGGAATCCGCCTACAATGCGCGTGATCTTGAATTCACGTACCAATATTCGACTTTCGGCATACCGGGGCTCGGGCTGAAGCGCGGCCTGGGCGAGAATGCCGTGGTCGCGCCTTATGCGACGGCCCTTGCCACGATGGTCGATCCCGCGGCCGCAAACCGCAATTTCACGCGACTTGCCGCAGCCGGAGCGCGGGGCCGCTATGGTTTCTACGAGGCGTTGGATTACACGCGCTCGCGCCTGCCCGACGGACTGGACTGCACGGTCATTCGCGCTTTCATGGCGCATCATCAGGGCATGACGATTGTTGCCATCGCCGACGCATTGCTGGACGGAAAGATGCGGGATCGGTTCCACGCCGAGCCCGCCGTGCAGGCCGCGGAACTCCTTCTGCAAGAACGGACCCCGCGCGATGTGGCAGCCGCCCGCCCCTGGGCGGAGGATACCGGTACAAACGTCTCCGTCCGTGTGCTCGACCGTCCGACGGTGCGGCGCATCCGCTCGCCGCACGGCCCGACGCCGGCAGTACACCTGCTTTCGAATGGCCGCTATGCCGTGATGCTCACGGCAGCCGGCTCCGGCTACAGCCGCTGGCGCGATATGGCAATCTCGCGCTGGCGCGAAGACATGACCTGCGACGATTGGGGTTCATACGTCTACCTGAGGGATACCCGCAGCGGCAACGTGTGGTCTGCGGGCTATCAGCCATGCAGCGTCGAACCTGACAGTTTCGATGTCAGGTTCAGCGAAGACAAGGTGGAATACACGAGGCGCGACGGAGCAATCACGACGCTTCTCGAAGTCGTCGTTTCGCCGGAACACGATGCGGAGGTTCGCCGACTGTCGGTTTCGAATACTGACCTCAGACCTCGCGAAATCGAGATCACCTCCTATTCCGAACTGGTGTTGACCTCACCAGCAGCCGATGCGGCACATCCGGCCTTCTCGAAACTGTTCGTCCAGACCGAATACGACGCCAAGGCCGGCGTTCTTCTGGCGACACGGCGCCGGCGATCGCTGACGGATCCCGAAATCTGGGCAGCACACCTTGCCATCGTCGAAGGCGAGACGGTTGGTGAGATAGAAATTGAAACCGATCGCGCCAAGTTCCTCGGTCGCGGGCACGGCACCAGATCGCCGGTGGCAATGGACGGCCGGTCTCTCTCCGGCAGCGTCGGCACCGTCCTCGATCCCATCTTCGCCCTGCGCCGTCGCATACGGGTTCAACCGGGCGAGAGGGTGCGAGTTACGTTCTGGACCATCGTCGCGCCATCCCGGACCGACGTACTTGCCTTGGTGGACAAACATCAGGACGTCAACGCTTTTGACCGCGCGGCCACGCTGGCGTGGACCCAGGCGCAGGTGCAGTTGCGCCATCTCGACGTCGGTGCCGAAGAAGCCAACCTGTTTCAGCGCCTCGCCGGACATGTTCTTTATGCGAGCCCGTCCATGCGCCCGTCGTCCGACGCCATTCGCCGGGGCGGTGGCGATCCGGCGGGGCTCTGGGCTCAGAGCATTTCCGGGGATATTCCGATCGTTCTGGTGAGGATCGACTCCATCGAAGACGTTGCCATCGTCGGGCAGTTGCTGCGCGCCCACGAGTACTGGCGGATGAAGGGGATGGGCGTCGATCTGGTGGTCTTGAACGAGCGCTCGTCGTCATACGTCCAGGACCTTCACGTTGCCATCGAGACGATGGTGCGGAAAAGCCAATCCCATCCTCAGGCCGCCACGGATTTCGCGCGCGGCTCGGTCTTCGTCCTGCGCGCCGATCTCCTCTCACAGGAAGCGCGCGCGCTTCTGCCCTCTGTCGCACGCGTGGTTCTGTCGGCGCGCCAGGGAAGCCTGTCGGGGCAACTCGACCGGTTGCGCAAGGCGAGCATCACCGTGCCCCCACCACCGAGACGCCCGAAGCCGACGGACGACTCGCCGCCCACTCCGGCAAAACTCGAACTCCAGTTTTTCAACGGGCTGGGCGGGTTCGCGGCCGATGGCCGCGAATATGTGACGATCCTGAATGCCGGGCAGGTGACGCCCGCCCCGTGGATCAATGTGATCGCCAACGAAGTCTTCGGTTTTCAGGTTGCGGCCGAAGGGGCCGGGTACACATGGTCCGGCAACAGCAAAGAGAACCAGTTGACGCCCTGGTCGAACGATCCGGTGACCGACCGGGCCGGCGAAGTCCTCTACGTGCGCGACGAAGAGGACGGTGCGTTGTGGGGACCGACGGCTCTCCCGATCCGGAACGAGACCTCGTCGTATACCGTTCGCCACGGTCAGGGATACAGCTGCTTCGAGCACGACGCGAACGGGATCGCGCTCAATCTTCTCCAGTACGTACCACTTCACGACCCGATCAAGATCTCGCGCTTGAAAATCCGTAACACCTCGACGCGGACGCGGCGGCTTTCCATCACCGCTTATGTCGAATGGGTGCTGGGCTCTTCGCGGGCGGCATCTGCGCCTTTCGTTGCGACCGAAATCGATACTGCAACCGGCGCGCTCCTTGCCCGCAACCCCTGGAGCACGGCATTCGGCTCGCGGGTCGCGTTCATGGACCTGTCGGGCCGGCAGACAGACTGGACCGGCGACCGGCGGGAGTTCCTGGGCCGCAACGGATCGCTCGACCATCCCGTCGCGCTCGCACAGGGGGCCGCCCCGCTTTCCGGTAATACCGGCGCGGGCCTTGATCCGTGTGGCGTTCTGCAGGCACCGGTGATACTGGCGCCTGGCGAAAGCACGGAGATTGTCTTCTTCCTGGGGCAAGCTGCGAGCGCGGTCGACGCGCAGTCCCTCATCGCACATTACCGCACGGTCGATCTTGAAGCCGTTTTCCGCGATGTCCTGCAGTATTGGGACGACTTACTAGGCGCCGCGCAGGTGAAAACGCCGGACCGTGCGATGGACATCATGCTCAATCGCTGGCTGCTATACCAAACGGTGGCCTGCCGCTTATGGGCGCGCTCGGCGTTCTATCAGGCGAGCGGCGCCTATGGCTTCCGCGACCAACTCCAGGACGGAATGGCGCTCGCGCTGTCGCGGCCCGCGATGACGCGCGAACACCTCTTGCGCGCCGCCGCCCGGCAATTCGTCGAGGGGGACGCGCAGCATTGGTGGTTACCGCCGTTCGGACAGGGCGTGCGCACGCGCGTTTCGGATGACCGCATCTGGTTGGCCTATGCCGTCGCGCACTATGTCGACGCCACTGGCGATGCGTCGGTGCTGGACGAGCAGATCCCCTTCATTGAAGGACAGGTGCTACAGCCCGGTGAAAACGACGCCTACTTCCAGCCCACGGTGTCTGATAAAACTGCTTCGCTATTCGAGCATTGCGCGCGCGGGCTAGACGTCAGTCTTGCCACGGGCGTTCACGGCCTACCTCTGATCGGCACTGGAGATTGGAACGACGGCTTGACCCGCGTCGGGGATCGGGGAAAGGGCGAAAGCGTCTGGCTCGGCTGGTTCCTGCATGCAAGCCTTTCCGCCTTCATACCTCTGGCCCAAAGCCGCAACGAGAACACCCGTGCCGCAACCTGGCGCGCTCACGTTGTCGAATTGCAGGCGGCTCTCGAACAGGACGGTTGGGACGGAAATTGGTACCGGCGGGCCTATTTCGATGACGGAATGCCGCTCGGCTCGTCTACGAACAGCGAATGCCGGATCGACTCCATCGCCCAGTCCTGGAGTGTGTTGACCGGTGCCGCCAATCCCGGCCGCGCCGCGCAAGCGATGGCTGCCGCCGACGAACAGCTTGTCCACCGCGATGCCGGGCTTGCACTGATCTTCACTCCGCCCTTCGACCGCACACCGCTCGATCCGGGCTACATCAAGGGCTATCCACCGGGCATCCGCGAGAACGGCGGTCAATACACCCATGCGGCGGTCTGGTCGGTGATTGCTCATGCAAAGCTTGGCGACGGCGACAAGGCTGCGGAGCTCTTCGCGCTCCTCAATCCGATCAGTCACGCCAGCACGCGCGCCGGCGTGCATCGCTACAAAGTCGAGCCGTATGTTGTTGCCGCCGACGTCTACTCCGAACCGCCGCATGTCGGGCGCGGCGGCTGGACGTGGTACACCGGATCGGCCGCCTGGCTCTATCGCGCGGGCATCGAGTCCATTCTCGGTTTGCGCCGACAAGGTGCATTCCTGCTCCTCGATCCCTGTATCCCCAAACACTGGCCCAGGTTCGAACTCTCCTATCGATATGGCACGACGCGCTACGACATCGTGGTCGAGAACCCCCACGGTATCAGCGGCGGCATTGCTTCCGTGGAATTCGACGGCCGTTTGTTACACGATGCGCCAATACGCCTGCCTCTGGTCGACGATGGAGAAATTCATAAGGTCCGCGCGGTTCTGGGGTGATCGGTTATGACTTGAGCTGGATGTGGGTGCGAAAAAAATCTATTTCCGCGTGATCCGAACACGCGGAGCGGCTCACGCCGACACACAGTGTGCCGTTGCGGTGGCTCGCGAGGATGTAAACGTAGTAGAGGTGTTTGCGCATAGGGCTATCAAAGTGCAAGCATTCGGTGGGACTGAGTGCGTTTGACCACCTGGGTCCCTTCCCCTCGCATCGCGCCCGGGCGCGACGCTTGCCGGGCATGACAACTGAGTTAACTGGCGCGGTGGACATCGTGCCTCGCTAAGCGGCAAAGCAGCTTAACGACCGTTCCTCACTCCCACTCAATTGTTCAAAAGACCGATAATATTCCGTTTTTATTGAGAAAACAAAACGCTCAACGCCGCTTTTGCCGTCAGCCATACCGTCAATAATTCGGACTGCTGATTTCATTGGGAAATTTCGAGCGATGGAAAATTTCTCCTATCGCCGGCTATCGGCAGCGGTCACCATGTTGCCTCTTCGTTTGGCCCCGACCGAAATCACCTGCGGTAAGAACGGCCGAACAAAAAATACCGTCAAAACCCCGAATTTCTCAATTCGATCAGAATGTAACAAAAACCTCTGCAATCCAGTCGATCCGGATCTACGCCGTTCACCGATGGCCTCAAGCTGGTGAAATCAGTTGCACTTTTGGAAAGTAGCCTGCGTACCGACGAGCGTCACGCGTTAACAAGCTCATGCCCGAGACAGCCGCGTGTGCGCCGATATAGAAATCCGGAAGCGGCGAGGTCCGAACGCCGCCGCGCCGGCGGTATTCCACGAAGGCCCGGCCGGCGACAAATCCGGCCTCATAAGGCAACGCCAGTCTTCGGAACGCGTCGACGCCGAGGCAGCGATCAAGATCGCCGATCGTAGCGAAACCGGAGGCAATCTCGGCATAGATGATGGGATTGATCGCGACTTCGTCACGATTGGCGGCATCGCTGAGCGCCGCCTCTGACCAGGCCTGCCAGGATGAGTCCTTGGTCAGGACATCAATGATGACGTTGGAGTCGACGAGAATCATCGTCGGTCAACTCAGCCATCGTCCGCCGAGGGCCCTCGCATTAACGCGACGATCTCATCCGTGGTCATCTTGAAGTCGCCGCGTCCGCGCAGGCCTTCGATCAGCTTTCGCCCTCTGGTCTGGCGAGCGCCGCCCGACGCCGATTTGACCAGTCGGACGACGCCGGCCTCAATCTCGAATTCGACGTCGGTTCCAGGCATTAGGCCCGCGCGTACTCGGACCTCCTGCGGGATGGTGACCTGACCCTTTGTCGTAATCCTCATGGCAAAAACCTTTTCTTACCGCGCCGAGTAAGAATACTGCGTTCACCACTCCAATTCAATATCGACGTTCAGTCTCTCGAGGTCTACCTGCAGCCCAAGCCGAGTCCTGACGCTAATGTCCAGTCCGCACCTGACGCCACATCGACGGTCCGGTATGTCGCGTCCTCCCCCGCACACCAAAAAGCAGAGCCCGCCATTTTCCGGATGGGGCTCTGAGCGGAAGTTGGAAAGTCTGCTTCTCGGCTCGCCATTGCTACCCTTCCGGATCGCCATTCCCTTACACGGCGGCTCGGGCGCTGCCTCAAGCCGCGTCCCAGTCGACCGGCTCCACCTTGGGCATAATCACGCCCCAGCCGAGCGCGCCGGTCAGCACCACGCCGGCGGCCAGTAGGAAGGCGATGTTGAACGAGTGGGTCTTGTCGACCAGCCATCCGGTGATGATGGGGCCGATAATCCCGGCGATATTGTCGATCTCGGATCATCAACGGAAGAGGTAACAGGGGCAAAGCTCCGGGCATTGGCCTGAAGGTGACGGGTAGCGGGATTTTGCGCGCTGGGCTCAGGCGGTGGAATGAGAGATGACCAGATCGGCGAGATTGGGCACGGTGTCGGCTGCTGTGGCGCCCAATCTGGCGCCGAGATAGTCCCAGAAAGGGATACCGAGCTTTTGACAGGTCTTCATCAATCCGTGGAAAGCATCTCGGCAATCTCGGCCATTGTCGCTGCGTGTTGTGCCGCTGATTTTTCGGCGGGTGACCTGGCAACGGATGTCTCTTTCGGACCCGTTGTTATGCAACGGAACATCGGGATGGTCGAGAACGCGCAGAAGCTCGGCCTTGTTGGCGTGTAACCTGGCAAGCAGCCGGTCGAGGGTGGTAAAGCCGGTTGTTTGCTTGAAGATGTGATCAAAGCGAGCCTTGAAGCCAGCTTTTCGGCGCGGATCCGGAACCTGGCGATAGACCTTGAGATCAGCATAGAACTGCCAGATCAGCGATTGGATCTGTTCATTGGCCTTGCGCGCCGCCTCGGTAAAGGTCTCGAGCTTGTTCACGAGACGCTCGGCATGAACCCAACATAGAGCGTGGTCACCGATATTGAATTGACCGGCGGCATCGGACAGAATGACGCTCCCATCGAGGAAGCCGAGATCCAAAACGGCGCCCCATAACGCACCTTCCGTGGCTACCATCACCGGGTCTGGAGTGACCTTCATGGCGCTGATGCCGAGGTGTTCGAGATGGGCTTGCCAAGTCTGTATATCGGCGAAGCGCTGCTCGGGATGCTCGGCCAACTTGGTCATAACCGTGGCCGAGAGATGGCGCTGGCGCATGTAGGCGAAGGCCTCCTTGTTCAGCACGTAACAGGTCAGGCCAGCCCGCACGAGAGGAAGTTCAGCCGGCTCTTTGAGCGCGTGGTGGCGAAAAAGCTGAAGTGATCGTTGCCGATCTGCGTGCAGTAGCCGTTGCGCCCCTTGTGGCGGGCCCCAGTGTCATCCGCCGATATCCACCCGGCATGACCCAGGCCAGCGCGTAATACCGGGCGCGCTTCCGCGATGAAGCAGTCCTTGTCCTGGGTCAGGATGCGCACCACCTGCCGTTTGGAAATCGTCACGCCAAGCGCCTCGAGAAGCTTCACCAACCGCGGCACCGTCGTCTGTCCCAGGTGATACTGAGCCAGGATGAACCGCTTGAGCTCAGGCCCAAAGTGGTCCTCGACCCCAACCGGCAGCGGTGCGATCACCGTCTCCCCGTCCGGCGTTACCCAGCGCTCCCGCAGGTAGTGAACAACCTGTGCCTGGATCCTCACCTCATGGACGTTGAAACGCTCGTAGCCTTTGAAGCGCGAACCGGCAGGCAGGTCGGCCGCCTTGATGATCCGCTCTTCGTGAACCGCCAGCGGATTGGCTCCCTTGTTTCGCGTCTTTGCCCGTCGCTTCTTTCCGGACCGCTCTCGCGTCGCCTCCTCCATGCCCGAAGACTTGGCAGGCTTGATATCGGGCTTGCCTTTGAGGCCTTTCAGCCGCGCGATCTCGTCGCGCTGCCAGCCAACCGTTCGCCGAAGTTCGGCCATCTCGTCCAGAAGCTTGAGCACCAGGCTCTTGAGCTCAGTTGGGGAAAGCGCATCGATGTCCGGCAGAATCGACATGGCCACAGGGAGTCAGAACTGCCTCGACTCGGCAACCAGTCCAGACCCGTCCGAGTCACTCCGCCGCACGCACCGCCCGGACTTTTGCCCCGGTTACCGGAAGAGACTCTAAACCACTGCTTTTTCTACGATATTCTACGCCAACCTACGCCGGACTACGCTACTCCCCTACTCCCACTCGATTGTGCCGGGAGGTTTTGAGGTGACATCGTAGACGACGCGATTGATGCCACGGACCTCGTTGACGATGCGTGTTGCGGTCCGAGACAAGAACGCGTGGCTGAAGGGATAACTATCCGCAGTCATTCCATCCGTCGATGTCACCGCTCTCAGCGCACAGACGTAATCGTAGGTACGATCGTCACCCATCACCCCAACCGTCCTGACCGGTAACAAGACGGCAAATGCCTGCCAGATCTCGTCATAGAGACCCGCATTGCGAATCTCCTCCAGATAAATGGTGTCGGCACGGCGCAGGATTTCAAGTTTCTCGCTGGTGATCTCTCCAGGAATGCGGATGGCGAGACCCGGGCCGGGAAAGGGGTGGCGTCCGACAAAATGGGCGGGCAGCCCAAGCTCCCGGCCAAGCGCGCGCACTTCATCCTTGAAGAGTTCGCGTAATGGTTCGACCAGTTTCATCTTCATGCGCGCGGGCAGGCCACCGACGTTATGGTGCGATTTGATCGTAACCGACGGGCCGCCAGTCGCAGAGACGCTCTCGATGACGTCAGGATAAAGCGTTCCTTGGGCCAGAAATTCCGTACCGCCGATCCTTTCCGCCTCTCCATCAAACACGTCGATAAAGGTCGAGCCTATGATTTTGCGCTTCTGCTCTGGATCGCTCACACCCTCAAGACGTTTAAGAAACAGCTCTCTGGCATCTGCGTGCACCAGTGGGATATTGTAGTGGCCACGAAACAGTGAGACCACTTCTTCTGCTTCGCCCGCTCGCATAAGGCCGGTATCCACAAAAATGCAGGTCAACTGATCGCCGATGGCTTCGTGGATGAGCACAGCGGCCACTGAGGAATCAACGCCGCCGGATAACCCGCAGATGACGCGGTTCTTGCCAACCTGGGCCCGGATCTTGGCGATCTCGTGGGTACGGAACGCTTTCATACTCCAGTCGGCGGGGATGTTTGCCACCGCTTGTACAAAATTGCTGAGCAGCGCGGTGCCACGCGGGGTATGCACGACTTCGGGATGAAACTGCACACCGTAAAGCTTGCGTTGCTCATCGGCGATCGCCGCGAACGGCGCACCATGACTGACGGCGATGGGATGAAAGCCTCTGGGCAGAACGGTTACTTTATCGCCATGGCTCATCCAGACCTGGTCGTTGGCGCCCAATGCCCAGACACCCTCAAACAAAGGAGACTGGCCCACGATTTCGAGATCTGCGCGTCCGAATTCGCGGGTGCCATCGCCTTCGACCTTGCCGCCAAGCTGGGCAACCATGGTCTGCTGGCCGTAGCATATACCCAGAACCGGCACGCCCATCTCAAACACCGCCTGTGGTGCACGCGGTGTTCCGGGCTCTGTCACGCTCGCCGGTCCCCCGGAGAGGATGATGGCCTTTGGCGGGCTCTCTTTCAAAGCCGCGTCGGCCTTATTGAAGGGAACGATTTCGCAGTAGACGCCACCTTCGCGCACACGCCGTGCGATCAGCTGTGTCACCTGCGAGCCGAAATCGATAACAAGAACTGGTGCCGCCATGAGGGCGAGCCTATAGGGGCACCCTTAGCGCTTGTCCAGCGAGGCCTTATTTGCAGCCTCCTTTGGAGCGCTCGGTGGGGACGACAGCGCGGCCGCAAGTTCCTGGGTCTGCGGACAGTGTGCACCGCAGACGGTGTGCAGGCGGGTAAGGTAGCCCTCGGCACCACTGCGATCGCCGAGGGCAAGGTCGATTTTGCCGGCGCCTGCCAGGGCGGGGACCATTTTGGGATTGAGGTAAAGCGCCTCGGCGAAATATTTCCGTGCGAAATGATTTTCCCCGTGGCGCGCGTAGAACTGAGCGAGGGTGAGGTAACTTTGCGCGCGCGACGGCTTGGCTACCACGGCGGCCTGATAGAGCATGCTTGCTTCGTCCATATGGCCCGCAAGTTCCGCGGCATGGGCGCGCTGATCGAGTCGCTCGGGTGATGCGGCCTGGGACGGCACGCTGGCCAATACCGCCAGAACTGCTGCTGCGGCGGCGAGACGAATGTGATGCACCTTATACTCCTTCGCTCTAGCGCTCGGGGGATCAGCCCCGGGTCAGTATTGCTGTAAAAAAGCCGTCCGTCTGCGTCATATAAGGGCTGGCTTGAAAGAATTCACCTATGCCCGTCAAGGGGGGGTGGTTCGGCAGCTGGCTCCAGATCGACATCGCGGCAATGACGGTAAAGTTTGGATGGCGGGCACGGAAGGCGGCGATCCGCCGCTCATTTTCGCAGCTCAGTACCGAGCAGGTCGCATAGACCAGCCGCCCGCCGGGGCCGAGGAGCCCAGCGCCCCGCTCCAAAAGCTCATCCTGCTGCCTTGCGAGCTCGGCAAGGCGTTCGGGGGTAAGACGCCATTTCTGATCGGGCTGCCGCCGCCATGTTCCACTTCCTGAGCAGGGGGCATCGATGAGCACGCGGTCGAACAGGCCCTTTGGTTCCGGTGAGGCATGGATAATGGTCGCGCCCGCCCGGGCGGCACGCGGTCGCAGCTGGGCGAGACGATTGGGGGCGATGTCACAGGCGATGATCTGCCCCTGGTCTTGCATGAGGGCTGCCAGTGCCAGAGATTTGCCGCCTGCTCCAGCCGCCAGATCGCACACCCGCATCCCGGGCCGCACATCGGTCAGCATGCAGGCGATCTGTGCGGCTTCATCCTGGAACTCGAAGGCCCCATCGCCAAAAAGCGCTGTACGTTCCAGCCCAGATGCGCCCGGCGGGATTCTAAGTCCTGTGGCAGCGTACGGAGCTGGTGCGGCAGCAAAGCCCTGGGCGATCAATGCTTCCGCGAGGTGGTCACGTTCGGCCTTGAGCGTATTGACCCTGAGATCAATGGGTGCGCGCTGCTGCATGGCGGCCATTTCAGGGATGAGATCGGTGCCAAATCTCTGCCGCAGTTCCTCTTCCAGAAAGGGTGGAAACTCGGCTTCCACCCAAAGCGGCGGACGCTGTGATGGCGGTGCTTCCAGCGCTCGTATGTCGGCCTCGCAAAGGGGGGGCGGGCCATGTGCTACCCCTGAAAACAGCGCGTGAACATCCGCGCCCTCTGCCAGCAAGGAGCCGATCATGAGTGCTCGAGGGTCCTCGCTGCCCATCCGAAATGAATGATGCGCCCGCCCGCGGTAAACGGCGAAGACATGAGCAGCGACTGCTGCACGATCCTTGGAACCTGCGTAACGGCGATTGCGAAAATATTGGCGCAAGGCTCGGTCCACGGGAAACCCCGAGCTCACAAGGCTTTCCAGTATTTCAATGGCAGCCTGGATACG
>JAKBAU010000036.1 GCA_021808875.1 Pseudomonadota bacterium
CGGTCGGCCGGGATGCCCGCTTTGACCAGGGCGTGAAATTCTCGGACGGCAGGGCGTAGATCATCGAGGCTGGGACCGGATGGCTGGACAACAAGCCCAGCGGCCTTGGCAATTTCCAGCGTTCCGGAGCTCGTTCGGGCGGGGCCGTCGATAATCAGCAAATCATAGGCAGCGGCGGCCTTGATGGCCTGGGCGGCATTGCCGAAGGGCTCAACACTCACCATCGGCTCGATACCAGCCGATAACCTGGCGCGCTGCCAATCCAAGCTTGTCCCCTGCTGCGTATCTAGATCAGCCAGTTTGACCGAGAGGCCACCGGCAGCGGCTTCTCGGGCCATTGCTCTGGCTAGGGTCGATTTACCGACTCCACCCTTTTGCGACACGAACGCGACCACGGTCCCCATGAATGTTCCTTGCAGCTATCTTGCTGCTATAATATACATTGTAGCAAGATAGCTGCAATAATATTTTATAGATATATGTGACAATAAAGATAGCTGCAATCTTGCAGCTATCTTTATTGTCACATATAAAATTTCTGGGATAATGCCCTTTGTTCGAGCCGCCGGAGGCGGGGTGAGGATCGGCGCGCGCCCTTCGCCAATAGGTTCAGAACGCCCCGACGCCGGGGGAGGGCAGGGGATTTAACCCCTGCGATCAGCGGTCCTGGGCGCCGTGCCAGATGCGTAGGATGCTCACCGTATCGGCTTCATCACCAATCTCGTAAATGATCAGATATGGCCACACAGCCACCAATTCACGGGTTCCGGCAGCCAGCCCCGGCCGGCCACGATGCGGAAACAGGGTCAAGCTGTCCCCGGCCAGGATAAGGGCTTGCAGCAGGTTTGCAGCGGCGTGTGGATTCAGCGGTTCCAGATATTCGATGATTGCATCCCGATCATCGAGCGCACTGGGACGCCATTCGACCTTCACGGCTCAGCTCAGTGCTTGGCGATTTTGCGCTTCAGGCGCTCAATTTCCTGCAACATCTCGGCCCGCACCTGGTCGTGCGGCACGCCGGGGCGCTTATCCGCGCGTGCCTCGGCCACGGCAGCTTCGAGAAGCTGCCGCTCGGTCTCAAGATCGGAGTCTGGCTGGTGAACGGCGTGGCTCATAAGGGCCTTATAGCATGTTTGGGGCCGGCGGGGGAAAATCTCGGCATGTCAGCGCTGGCGCAATCGAAGGGTAAGTATTTGGTTTGGCTGCTTTTGTTCACTTCGTCAAAGTTAACGAAGTGAACAAAAAACCAAGCAAAATCTTATACTTGTACGGCATCGGTCAATAAGGCAAGATTCCCGGCACGGTCCGCGATTCGCGTGGGGCGTGTTGTGACAACCATTTGGAGAAAAGAGCTCTAAAATAGCAAAACCCGCCGAAAGGGCGGGCCTGCATATCAGTTGGGTTGGGTGACACGTACCCGGCAAGGTACGCCTCGGAAAGAAAACTAAACCATTCTTCCGTTTGTTTCCCTCACTCCACTGCTTTTTGCAAGAGGATTCTTGCCGAGGAAAAACTCGGCCTGAATTCCGGCTTGTCCGGCGGGCTGCGTTGGTGGCTCGAAGGGGTTTAGATGATTGGGATCAAAGGGAAACTTCCAGAATTTCGATTCGGGGCAGGGCAGAGCGCGGGCGTGTTTCCGGTGTGGCGGGGCAGTGTGCGGGCCGAGGTGCGGTTCACGCCGTTGCCGAAGAAGGTGGCGGCGCGGCTGTGGCATCGGGCGCGGGAGTGGGACCGCTCGACACGGGAGCCGGGCCGGCATGGCGGCAAGGTCGGTCAGATCGGGCTACGGGTGCTGCACAGCCTGATTTTCGATTTCCTGAACCATAAAACCGGCCAGCTTGATCCTTCCTATGAGGGGATCGCCAAGAAGGCGGGTGTCAGCCGGGCCAGTGTCGGCCGGGCGCTGGTGCGGTTGAAGGCGCTGGGCATCCTGAACTGGGTGCGGCGCTGCGTTGGCGAGTTGCGCGAGGGCCGGTTTGTGCTGGCGCAAGAGCGCAATGCCTACGCGGTGCAGGGGGAGGGGCAGTGGCAGGGCTACATGCCCGCGCCGGAGCTACCTGCGGCGCCTGAACCTGGCACATGGGGCGAGCATCCCCCCATGCTGGGCGCGCTCGCCCAGGCAGTACAGGATCAAGCCATGGGGTTCTCCCAGGGGGCGGTGTTGACGGAGCTGCGGAGTGATCCGGGTGACGCCCTGGCGGTGGCGTTGGCGCGCATGGGCCAGGCGCTGGCGGCAAGGCAAGCGGGCCGTTTGTCAGGCGTCTCAGCCTGAGCAAGAAACCACTCCAGAGTTATATTTATCCTATGACCAGATAAAATCTTTCCCTTTGCAGCACTTCATTCGGACACGCCCTTTGGGCGTGAAGTGATAGTCTCGCGCGCTTCGCGCGTGACCAGCAGCCGGGCCACGCCAGACGGCCCTACGGGCCGCGCTGCGCGGCTCCCGCTCCGCGCTCGCTCTGGCGCTCACTGACGGGGGAGCGACCAGCACCGCAATGGCTCAGGAGGAAAGGAGCTGGGCGCGGGTCTAAGCCCCCAGGCTTGGCCATGCGCGGCACCAGCCGCTGAGAGAAAAAGACCGGCCGGTTTTCTTGCCTCAAATACCTCGGGGGTTACGGGGGCAGCGCCCCCGCTTACCGTCTCAGGGGCGACCCCTTGGCCGGAATTCCGCCAGGGGCAGAACCACCCGGACAGCGTCGCGGTCCCGGACAGAGACAACCCGCTCATCCAGGAGCTGGAGCAATGCCGGGGCGGTGGCATCCGCATCCCGGATGGAAGCCAAGATGGCGCCGCCGATCATGGCTTTGCGGTGGGCATCGGCCGCCCGTTGCCGGCGCTGCTCCGGGTCGTTCCAGGACTGCGCCAGGTCGAGCGCCCGCTCCATCTGGACTTCCGTGTCCCGGTAGAGCGAGACCAGTTGCCGGCTGTCCGAGACACCAGCCGCGATTTTGGCCGGGTCGAGGCTGGGCAGTTCTTGGAGCCCGGCGAGGAATTTTTCATCCTCGGACGGGGTAAAGACCGGCTCGACGAATCGCCATTTTTCCGCCGGGAGGCGCGCCTTGATGCTCTCAAGCAGCGCCGTCTTGTTTGGCACGCCGTCGCGCATGGCGGCGATGATGGTGCCGCCGATGATGATCTTGCGGCGGGCATCATCCTTGCGCTCGCGGGCTTGCCGCCTGGCCTCCTGAAGCTCTGCCCGGACCCGCTGTTTTGCCGCCTGCTTTTCCCGTATCGCGGCACGGCCCAGCATGTTCTTGATGGAGGCCGCGACCCGTTGCCGTTGGGCCGAGGCGAGGGCTTGTTCCGCCGCTGCAAAGCTATCGACGCCCAGGGCTGTGACGATCATGTCCTGGAGGAATTGTTGCCGCGCATGTGATTTATGGGAGGGTTTTTGGAGCGCTCTGATCCGCTCAATCTCAGCCCTGGCGCGCAGCATGGTTTGCAGCGAACGCTTATGGCGCAGATCGAGCGGCCCGGTTGCGGACGGGGCATCCGGCTGGAGGGAGCGTGCTTTTTTCACAGTGTTCAGGCGCATGTTGGATCATCATGGTTGACTTCTCTGAGACTTACACCCCAGTATCAAGACTGACCATAGGTTGAAATTTACCAGAAAAGCGCACTTATGCAAACTGTGTTTGCGTGCGTCAGGGGCTTCGCCCCCGAACCCCTTCGGGGGACAGCCCGGCGGGCTGACCATCCGAGCCAAGGGCGTAGCCCTTAGCGATCCGCAGCGAGAGGAAAAGAGTGGCCGACTATCGCTTGTCCGTTCAATTCATTTCCCGGAGCGATAACCGCAGCGCGGTGGTGGCGGCGGCGTACCGCGCCGGAGATCGGCTCACGGATGAGCGGCGCGAAACCGTCCATGATTACACCCGTAAAGGCGGCGTGGTTCACGCCGAAATCATGGCACCGGAAGCCGTGCCGGGCTGGGCCAAGACCCGTGAGAGCCTATGGAACGCGGTTGAAAAAACGGAGACGCGACGCAATTCCCAGGTGGCGAAGGAGGTGCAATTATCTCTCCCGGCCGAGCTGAATGCAGAGCAGCATTTGGCCCTCACGCGGGCGTTTGTTGCTGAGAATTTCGTGGCAAAGGGCATGGTGGCGGACGTGGCGATTCACGCGCCGTCGCGCGAGGGCGACGGGCGCAATCACCATGCCCATGTCATGCTCACGACCCGCGAAATTGGTCCGGATGGCTTCGTCCCGACCAAGAATCGGGATTGGAACAGCAAGGAGCAGCTGCAAGACTGGCGCGAGAATTGGGCCAAAATCCAGAACCACCATCTTGTTCAAGCCCTGGGAAAAGACGCGCCGCAGGTCAGCCACCAGAGCTATGCCGAGCGGGGTATTGCCAAGGCGCCAGGCCGTCATCTTGGCCCTGAAGCCACCGCCATGGAGCGCAAAGGCGAGCGGACCAGGCGCGGCCAGGCGGCGCAACAGCCCGGCAAAATTCAGCACGCGGGGTGGGAACTCAAAGAGCAAATTGCCGCGCGGACGGTATCACCTGGCACGAAGAATCTCGCCGAATTATCCGTGGAACTGGAGCTGATGGCGGACCGTATGAAGGGGGAGAAGGCCCAGGCGGAGCAGCGGTTGCAGGCTATTCAGGCCAAGATGAAAGCCGCGCGGCGCATCACGAGAGCATTGGTCAAGAACGAAGTTATTGCACCGGTTGAGAAGGCCGAGTTCGAGGCGAAACAGGCGCTGGCGCGGCGTGAGGCGGCCACGTCCGGCCGCGAGCTTGATGCCAAAACGATCCTGCGCTGGGTGACAAATCCGGCGCAGATGCTGTGGCAATCGGCCCGCGCGCAGATGGCGCGGGACAGCGCCGCCAATGCCGCCGGGGCGAAATTGCAGCGTGTTCAGGCGCGGAAAAAAGAGGCGCTGGCGTGGTTGAAGACGCCGGAGGGTGGGGAATTTATGAAGGCCAGGGTGGCGCAAATCCGGGCAGCTTCGCCGGAAATGTTTGCGGCGGCGGAGCGTGTGAAAGAGGCTGCAAAGACCAAGAGTGCCTTCCAGAAAGCCGCGAAAACGCTCCCAGGCAAGGAAATTATCGCGGGCAAGGTCAAAAAATTGCAGGATGATTTTGGCGATTTGGGGGCTTTGCGGACGGAAGAACGCAAGGCCCGGCGCAACATTGCGCAGCTCGACCGGAATATAAATGCGGCGAGCCGGACAGCGAAAGTAGCGCGGGATATGTTCGAGAACGATCTTCCGTCAGCCGTCCGTTTGCCGAGCCGGGCGCTAGGAGACGCGCGCTACATCAAGGCGGCATTTGGCGAGGTACAGCGCAGTGTCAGGGCGTTGGCCCCTGAACAACAGAAGGCCCTTACCCTCAATCTGCGCCGCGTCATAAGCCTCGGGCTGGGGGGATAGGCCCTCTTCGCGCCGGACAAAGTGATTGACGCGCCGAGGCAATATCGGGCATTAAATTTTCGTCCGAACTTACATAGACTGCCCACCTTATCGCTGTTCTGCCCCCACCCGCCAGCCGATGGTTGCGCGGGTTTTCGTGTTGCTTTTTTACCCGTGAGGAGCTGAGCCATGCGTGACGATATGGCCAAAATCATCGTTGAGCGCCCGCGCATTCCGGATCGTTATGGGAGCAAGGGCCGGGTGCGGCCGCTGGATGATTTGCCCCAGCACGAGGGGATGCGGCGGCCGCATTTACTGGCGGGGGGTGGCAAGCATCTGAATGAAAATTTGCAGCCGCTGCGGCGCTATCTTGAGCGCCAAGTGGGGCGCCCCTGGAGCAAGGTTTACGCCGAAATCGCCAAAAATTTGCGGGCCGATAACACTGTGCAGCAGCATGTGCGGGACCACCTCAAGGACTTCGTGGCGGTGACTCCGCGCCGGGTTTTTGGAGGCTGGTGGAGCCGTTCACGGAGCGGTCTTTGGTACCAGCCGCTCTATGTCGATCCGATAACCGGCTTGTTGTGTCGTACAGATCGTCTGCCCGAGGAAAAGGCCCGCCGCCGGGCGAAACGGCATCGGGCGCCGGAAGCCCCAACGCGGATCGAGCTGGCGCCAGACCGGGAGCTGCGTCTGATCGACGGGCTTTGGTATGAAGTTCGTCTCGCCCCCATGCCGGAGCCGGTGTTTCTGGCGGGGGTGGAAATGCAGACACGGCCGTTGCGGCCCTATGACCCGAAGAGCCCGTTGGTAAAGGAGGAGGTGCCGGTGCGCCGCCTGGCCACGCCAGCGGTGTGGGACGTGGTGGCGGGGGCGCTGATCGAGGTTGGCCCCGTCACCGACGATCCGGCGAGCTGGCGGAAGTACCGGATGACCTACCCTGACCGCCGCTACGCGGTGGCCAAGCGTATGTTGAACCATCTGGAATTGCGGCGGCATGGGGTACAGAATCCCAGCCCCAAGGACTAGGAATTCAGTATCCGCCGTTTCATGGATCGGGTGGCTAACGTTGTAGCCCGTGCCCGTAAGCGGCTCAGCCGGCCAAAGAGCTGGAACGGCCTGATCGATGCCATCAACGCTGGTGGTGTCCCGGCCGATTTTCTCAGCCCCAGCGAGCGTGACCAAGGCGATATTCCAAACTCACCGGAGTAAGCCGTTGGCTTGGTTAGCCTGTTCAAACCGTCCACGGTTTTCCATTTTTTGAGCCTTTCCAGGGGGGACGATAAGCGATTTCCGGTGTCCAGCGAGGGGCCTGCCACCCGTCAAGCAGCTTGACTTGGCCGGAATTTTTGACGACCATGAGTAGCGCAGGGCCCGATTCGCAGGAAGCAGGCCGTCGAGTTTGTCGGATTGGAGAGTTTTTGAGTGAACAATATGCCACTTTCAAAATTCAGCGCGATTCGACAGGGAACGCTAAACCGCTTCTATACACGGCGTTCGGTTGGCGAGCTTTTGGCAGACCAGCTTGCCCATCTAAAACCTTCCAGTGTCGTTGATCTCGGTGCGGGCGACGGATCGTTGTCTATTTCAGCAGCGAATTACTGGCCGACCGCAGAGATTCTGACTATTGACCTAGACGCCGATTGCATCGCTAGCTTGCACCTAAACATAATGAATGCAGGTGCGGCAGCTCACTGCCACAAGGTGCATGATGTTTTTGACCCAGGGCTGCCAAAGGCAATAGGCCAAAGCAATTGCTTTGATCTTGCAGTATGTAATCCCCCCTTCTTTCGTCCGGATTGGCGGCGGGATTTTGCGCGGATTCTTCAGGAGGCAAATTTAGCGGATGCGTGTCCGTCGACTTCAGATGTTTCCGCAGAGCTAATTTTTTTAGCTCAAAATCTGCGGCTGGTGAAAGACGGCGGCGTTATCGCAATGATAGCGCCTGACGGTATGATGACGGGCTGGAAAACAAAGCCGCTGCGTCGCACGCTGATCGCACAACATAAAATTGATTGTGTTGTACAACTGCCGCCCCACTCCTTCCATGACACAGAGGCGCGCTGCTTTGTGTTGATGCTCACGAAGCAAGGACGCCAGGCCGGCCAGGTGAAGCTTTTACGCTATGATGCTGCTACTGGCCTATCTGACCCTTTGTATATCGGCATCGATGAAGCAGAGCAGAGACTGGACTACGATTACCACATCGCAAATCAATCTCAGGGCAAGCAGGCTGTGACGCTCAGAGGGCTTGGCGCTGATATAAAACGAGGTTCAGTAAGCACAGTTGAAGCACGTGATGCCGAATTTCCAATTTTCCATACGTCAGATTACAGCAATATTTCCGATGGAGAAATCAGGCTTAAATCGTCGATGCCATCTGCTGTTGGAAAGCGGCTGATTACCGTCGCGCCAGGAGATATATTGATGGCGCGGGTAGATCGAAAACTCCATGAGAAAGTGGCGATAGTTGTGAGCGGGGAAGCTGCACTCACGGATTGCGTCTATCGTGTCAGGTTGCCGAAGGAAGCACAGCAGCTTGCGTTTCACGCTTTGCGGTCTTTTGAGGGTGCTTCAAAACTTTTGGCGATCTCAAAGGGTGTGAGCGCGCGCCTATTAGGAAAAGCTGACCTTCTAGATATGCCGCTTACAGTTTAGGCCTTATCTTTTTCACAAAAAAACTGCTTGAGGAATGACAGCGCCTCGCGCTTTTGCTCAACGCTACTTGCTTGCAGAATCGCAAGCACGTTTACTTTTCCGGTAGCTCCATCCCAGAAGTTCTTTTTCATAACCTGATGCCGCCCACAAAGCGCTTGCCATTGCTTCGGGTTTTCAGGGTCAGAATTGGGGTCGACCGAGTGCGGCGTTACATGGTCTGGGGTTAGTTTGACGGTGCCGCCACCTATTGGATCGATTGCCCCTTCTTTTAGACCGCAGGTCTGGCCATCTTCACGCCATTCACAGCAATGGTGGGCGCGGGTCAAAACTTTTGCCCAACAGCTTTTAGAGGGGCGAACACGTTTGGCAGCAGTTTGACGCCTCTCGATGCTGGCCAAGACATACTCTTGAGGAGAGAGTGCTTTCCAGTCACGCCAGGACAAAATTGTATACCCTTTGTCCGTGCGTAATTCAGACAATCTCTGGTGCCAGTTTTCCGGCTCCTTTTTCGTAATCGGATCGCGGGCAGCAGCAAGAATTTGATCGCGTGTCACGACCAGCCCCACGTTTGCAAGAAAGAGGGCTTCGAGCCTCTGGCTAACAGTTTTTTGGTCGTAGGTGGAGTTGTCGGAGCTGTATATTTTTTCAAGAGGGATCATCTTATGAAGCCCTCTTCTTTTGGCTGGCGGGTGCTTTGTGAGGATTTTCTTTTGAGGTTAGAAGCTCAGGCACCGTCGTTTTAAGAACGGCGGCAAACACCTCTAGCGTGCTAAGCGTAACATTCCGTTCGCAGCGTTCCACAGACCCGATATATGTCCGATGCAAGCCGCATAGTTCGGCGAGCTTTTCTTGCGAGATGTTACGCGCATGACGAAAATCACGCAGATTGTCCGCAAGGACTGCTGTTAATTGCCCGCTTGGTTTTCTAATTTCTTTTGGAGGCATCGCGTTCAGAGGTCGCCTTACGAATCGGACTGAGCGACAATCCTTAGGGAATGATGCGTTTGAGTCGACAGACTCTGAGTAGAGGAGGCGGCCGATAGATTTCGAAATTCAAAACTTTCGGAACAGATCATTGATTGAGTGATTTCAACGCGCTAGGGTGTTCCGAAAGATATGACCGAAACACCATCCGATTTTCGCCGCATTGGCTATGCCCGTGTCAGCACCGCCGGGCAGACCCTCGACGCCCAGCTTGAACAGCTTCGGGCGGAAGGATGCACGCGCATCTTCCGCGAGCAGGTGAGCGGCGCGCGAGCCGACCGGCGCGAATTGCTGCGCATGTTGAAATCCCTCACCGCCGGCGACGTGGTGACGGTGACGCGTATCGACCGCCTGGCTCGATCGACCTTCGACCTGTTCGGCATTGTGAAGCAAATCGTGGACGCCGGGGCGCAATTCCGGTCCTTGGCCGAACCTTGGGCCGATACATCGACCAGCACCGGCCGCCTGATGATCGCCGTGCTTGGCGGACTGGCCGACGTCGAACGTGACTTGATCCGCACGCGCACGGCCGAAGGGCGCAGCCGCGCCAAGGCACGCGGGCAGCACATGGGCCGCAAGCCCAAACTTACGGCCCAACAGCAGGCCGAGGCCCGACAGCGCCGCGCCGAAGGGGCAACACTCAGGGAACTTGCCGACAGCTACAATGTCGGCGTGGCGACAATCGCGAGGCTTGCTGCATGATCACTGTTATCTTCAAAGGGGCTGAACCTGATGAGCAAAGCGAGTGAATTATTGCGGAAGTATCGCAACATCGTTGATGCCGCTGACAGCGAATTACCCATCGTTCGTGTCGTCCTGACAGATCAGGGCGATGGCACATTTCAGAGGCTTGATGAGGGAAAGTGGATTGATGGCCGCTTTCCCCAAAATATCCGCCTCGATCAGCCAACGCATATGCAAGGCGCGGGACAAATGCATGGTCACGTATACGGCCGGAAGGGCCAGGAGTTGGTAATCGTCAATCTCGATGGGACTGGAAGCCATGGCTCAAAAGGGAAGTTGCATCCAGATGATGCGGCATCTCTGAAGGCGCGCGGGTTTACGATCAGGGATGACTTCGTGGTTGAATGCTGGCTCGTTGCCAATCCAAATGGATTGCAACTCCTTTTGGGATAACAAAATAGAAGGCGTCATATGACCGAAGAAGAAATCTGCCAGAAAATGAACTTTCTCCACGATCTGTTGGGAACATGGCACAAGCAGATCGAGGACATCGCTGCAAACGAAGCGATAGCGGCTTGGAACCGACGGCCCCATCCATACCAGAATCCGGAACTCGATATGATCAAAGCCAGCCTAGTGCAACGATCTGAGCAAGTTGTCGAGAAGATTCAAGCATTGCACGATATGCTTGTTTCGAGCAGCAAGGCTACCCCCCCAAATTCAGTTTGAAGGTGCGCACCTTGGTTGCATCGGCATGGCGAACTGAAAAGCCCTGCCGCGTTACCACGGCAGGGCCCGAAGTAACGAAACGTCAAAAATTCCCACATAAGGGATTTTTACGTGCGTCGGAAAACCTAGTTCTTGAGGTTTTTGTACACTTCGACAATCCGACAGGGTATTTCATGCATGATTTTGCTCGATTTTCCATTCGATTTGTAGACGATTCAAAGTGTACGGAAAACATATGTTTTCCGTCATCGCAACACACCGGCACAGACCTCATAAAATCCGAAAAACCCTTGATTCGTCTCGGTTCAGCAGTCTCAGCGTTCCCTATTTGTCCTTATGTGGGAAATTTGGACGTTTCGTTACTTCGGGCCTGAGAGCGCCTTCTCCGGCACAACGGCCTCACCGGAGAAGGACGCGGATCACGACGATCCCTTCGACTGACATCAAGGGTTGCAAGGGTGTTACCGGCCAAACAACCGACGAACCCACTTCCAAATCCGACCCCAGAACCCACGGGCGCGGTCGAGAGACGCATAGTAAGCTTGTCGACGTGCTTCCTCAGCGCGACGGCCCGCCTTGACTTCGGCGTCGGACCATTGGCCGCCCCATTCGATGTTGCCGTCGGTGATCACGTAGTGTGATCGGCAGGGCAGCTGCCAATTTCCGATCGATGGACGAAGCGTTGCGACCCCTTTCCGTTCCGAGAAAGACCATTCAGTTGGCCCGAGCGGCGTCACTACCTTATTGCCGCAGCCGCAGGCGCATAGATGAGCCGCGACGGCATACTCCGTCGAGACATATAGAATGCCCGCCGCGAGTTCTTTTGGAACATATGTGACGTGTTTGAGAGAGATCATGCCTGTGACATCGTCTCGCTGAAAATACGCAAGCTATCAACGACCATCAGGAGATGGAAGGCCGCGTTATCGTCCACATAAAACCCACGAATCTGCTTGTATCGGATCATGGCGATGCAGGCGTTCAGAGAGTTCAACTCGGCAATCTGCACGTTGCTCCTGTATATATCGTCGGGGTGGTCGACCATTTCCACCAAATTCATGTCCCGCATCTTGGCGGCATTATCAGGCGAGAAATATGTCGCGCGAAGCGTCCCCGACAATGGACCCTGCTTGCGGTTGAGACCCATCCCGACATCGATGAACGGAATCTTCAACCGAATAAGCAGATCAAAAATCTCTGCCCTCGCCGACCCCTTATCGACGCAGACGAATGCGAATGTGACGCCATCAAGATCACGGCCACACGATCGATCCACATACTTGTGGTGGAGCGTCAGCCCTTCACGAAAATTGTCGTAGCGCCCGCGGTAGACAGCCGCCTTGGCGATCCCGAGTTCCGCCTCCTCCAACTTACCCGGTGACCTGAAGGAGTTGTGCACATGATAGACATCACCATCAAAGGCTCGGATTTCGCGAACGGGCGTTTTTACGAACAGGTCGAGCAAGTAAGCCCCGGTGCCTCCAAGTCCGATTAGGGCAATAACCTCATCTTTGAAAATCTGCGCCAAGTCTCCGATCTCGGCACGACTCGTCAGCGTGTCCCGAAATTTGAAGACTGACTGGGTTACGTCGTTATCGACGTTGAAGGTGAATGGGCTAGCGCCATGCAGCATCATGGCGGGACCCGCGATCAGCACGGTGTAATGCTCAATCTTATCAAAAAAATTGGCGAAACCGCCGGGGGGCTTGTTCGAGAATGACCGCTGAACGATGACATCTGTTTTGCTCAAGGGGATCGCCCTTGGACCGCCGGCAAGATTGGGAACAGGCCGACCGTCCAAGCCATGCGGCACTGACCCCGCAAAATAGACCTGATGATCGTCCTGTATCACCCTGTTCTTATCGACATTCACGAGCTTGGCGACGAACGTGCCGGTCCGAAGGACCCTCTGATCGTCGAGATAGGGAATATCGCGGACAACAAGGTATCCGCCATCGACGCGTAAGGCGTAGCCCTTTTCAAGCAGACGCCGAATGTCGTCGTTATGACTGGCCAGTTCGATTAACAACGAATGCCATCCCTTCCTTCACTTTTACGCTGCCACCCGGAGAGAGAATTCCCTCAGGCTTCTCGCCATGGCCTCGGGTGAATGTCACCGAATACGTAACCTCCGGATGTTGCGGATAGTCCGGATAAGCGAGGGTGACGACCTCAACGTAAGTGATGTGTTCCTTCCTCGGAACCTCATGCGGGGTGCCGTCGACGACGATGGTCACCGTCTTGCTCTCGGCCTCAATCTCCTCGGCGCGCTTCAGTTCTTCCGCGGCCTCCTTCAGCTCGCGCTCGGCGCGTGCCTCGTCGGCCCGAGCCTTTTCCAGGTCGTGCTCGGCTTCCTGAATATGACGAAGCGCCTTGCCCAACTCACCTTGTTCAGTGTCGGGTGGGCGCTTCGGTTCTAGATCGTCCATGATGGTCTCCAACAATTTGAGCCAAATCCTAGCCGACGCGCCGATGGATGTCAATTGAAAAGCACATATCAGATGTTTGCAAAAAGCACATTGTTTGCGAGATTGACATTTAGGGTGATTTGGATTAGAAACAGGCCATGAATCACGATGCGATTTACAAAGTTGTCGGCGACAGGATCAGAGCGCGGCGAAAGACGCTGGGGATGACCCAGGCGCAGCTCGCGCAGCGATTGGAAATCTCGCGCGCGTCCCTCGCGAATATCGAGACCGGCCGTCAATCCGTCCTGGTCCATAATCTCTACTCGATAGCGCATGCGATCGACCTCACGCCCGAAAGTCTTCTGCCGGCTGTGGCGGTGGACTCGATCAAGAATGAGACAACAGCTGTGGAATTGCCGGCCGATCTTCGGTCAGACCAGAGAAAACAGGTCGAGATCGCGATCGCGTCAATGACACGAAACAAATAGAGGCGACCCGATGAGAACATTGTCACCTGAAAAGCAAGCGAAAGAGCTCCGTGAAAAAGCCGGTGTTCGTAGTGTTCCTGTATCCGTCGAGAAAATCGCAAAATTCCTTGGAGTTGAAATCCGCTACGTCAGTCTGGATGATGAATTATCCGGTATGGTGTTCATCAAAGACGCGACAGTTTTTGTTGCCGTCAACGCCTTACACCATCCAAATAGACAACGATTCTCGATTGCACACGAAATCGGACATGCTGTCATGCATAAAAGCATGCTGGAAGGCAAAGTGCATGTTGATAAAGGGATAAAAGTTCTTATGCGCAGTGGTATTTCGTCTACTGGCACCGTCAATGAAGAGATTCAAGCCAATCGATTTGCGGCTGAACTCCTCATGCCGAAGGAGGCGGTGCTCGAAATTCTTAAAGACAAGATCATCGATATTGATGACGACGAGCCTATTGAAGATCTTGCCCGTAAATTCAAGGTCAGCAAGCGCGCTATGGAGCACCGAATAAGTAACATACTTGAGTAACAGAAATTCTTTGGGGTTGTTCATGTGAAGGCTAGTTTTGCCGAGCGGCGAACGGACGATGTGCCAATGAGTGAAGCTTTGACAAAGGCGGGTTCGCGCCACCCATTCAATGCAGTGCGGCGCTGGAAATGAAAAGGCCCGCCCCTCAGCGAGGCAGGCCCCATTTCCTTGACGGTCACTGCGTTTGAACACGTGGGCTGACGGAGCGGCTGAAGAAAACCGCTGTAGGTTCGAGTCCTGCTTCGGGAACGACTTCGACTAAGGCGCTCATCTAATTGGCTGTCGCGGCATGAATGATTGCAGCAAGATAGCTGCAATCATTCAATTTTATTTTCCCGGTCGTAGGCATCAAGAGCAGCTTCCAGGACCTCTACGATCTTGAGGCCGCTTGCTTCCGCTATCTCTCGCACCCGATTATCAAAATCCTCTGTCACCCGCGTGGCAAAGGCCACGGTACGGTTGGTTTTACGCAGCGTCCGGCCATCAACTTTCCTAGTGGTGGCCTTCGCTTCACGTACTGGCGGGGGCGTGGGGGCAACTTCCGGCGCGGCTAGGTTCGGACTGGCTTCGCTAAGCGAAGGAGGCGCGCCTAGTCCCCTGCCCTTTTTGAATTTGGATAGATCAGCCATCGGAATTCACCTTTTCAACAAGCGCTTGCATGAGCGCGTCGGCCCTGGCGTTCAGAGCTGCAAATTTTGTCTCTGTAACGGCGTGTCCGCTGTTTTGTGCACGGCGGTAAGCGGGACGCTCCGGCAGATAGCCGGACAGTACAAAATAACCCGCCTCTTCGAGAAATGCGCGTGCGTCGGCTTCCTCTGCATCCGTTCCGATATGATTTAGGGCGAAAGTCAGCCGGTCGGCCGGGATGCCCGCTTTGACCAGGGCGTGAAATTCTCGGACGGCAGGGCGTAGATCATCGAGGCTGGGACCGGATGGCTGGACAACAAGCCCAGCGGCCTTGGCAATTTCCAGCGTTCCGGCGCTGGTCCTGGCGGGGCCGTCGATAATCAGCAAATCATAAGCAGCGGCGGCTTTGATGGCCTGGGCGGCATTGCCGAAGGGCTCGACACTCACCATCGGCTCGATACCAGCGGATAACCTGGCGCGTTGCCAATCTAAACTTGTCCCCTGCTGCGTATCTAGATCAGCCAGTTTGACCGAGAGGCCACCGGCAGCGGCTTCTCGGGCCATTGCTCTGGCTAGGGTCGATTTGCCGACCCCACCCTTTTGCGACACGAACGCGACCACAGTCCCCATGAGTATTCCTTGTAGCTATCTTGCTGCAATGTATATTATAGAAGCAAGATAGCTGCAATAATATTTCATGGATATGTGCAACAATAAAGATAGCTGCAAGATTACAGCTATCTTTATTGTTGCGTGGATAATGCTCTTTGTTCGAGCCGCCGGAGGCGGGTTTGTGGCATGTTTGGCGGCGGCGCCGGAATTCTCGGTATGTGAGAGCTGGCGCAACACAAAGTGTAAGTATTTGGTTTGGCTGCTTTTGTTCACTTCAGCAACTTTGAGAAAGTGAACAAAAAACCAAGCAAAATCCAATAGTTGTGCAGCGTCGGCCAATCAGGCAGGATTCCCGGCACGGTCCGCGATTCGCGTGGGTCGTGTTGTGACAACCATTTGGAGAGAAGAGCTCTAAAATAGCAAAACCCGCCGGAAGGGCGGGCCTGCATATCAGTTGGGGATTTGGGTGACACGTACCTGCCAGGGTACGCATCGGCAAGAAAACAAAACCGTTCTTCCGTTTGTTTCCCTCACTCTACTGCTTTTTGCAAGTGGATTCTTGCCGAGGAAAAACTCGGCCTGAATTCCGGCTTGTCCGGCGGGCTGCTTTGGCGGCTCGAAGGGGTTTAGATGATTGGGATCAAAGGAAAACTTCCAGAATTTCGGTTCGGGGCCGGGCAGAGCGCGGGCGTGTTTCCGGTGTGGCGGGGCAGCGTGCGGGCGGAGGTGCGGTTCACACCGTTGCCGAAGAAGGCGGCGGCGCGGCTGTGGCATCGGGCGCGCGAGTGGGATCGTGCGACGCGGGAGCCGGGCAAGCACGGCGGTAAGGTCGGCCGCATCGGGCTGCTGGTGCTGCACAGTCTGATTTTTGATTTCCTGAACCATGAGACTGGCCAGCTCGATCCATCCTATGAGGGCATTGCCAAGAAGGCCGGGGTGTCGCGGGCGAGTGTCGGCCGGGCACTGGTGCGGTTGAAGACGCTGGGTATCCTGAACTGGGTGCGGCGCTGTGTGGGGGAACTGCGCGAGGGGCGGTTTGTGCTGGCGCAGGAGCGCAACGCCTATGCGGTGCAGGGGGAGGGGCAGTGGCAGGGCTACGTGCCCGCGCCGGAGCTGCCAGCAGCGCCCGAGCTGGGCACATGGGGCGAGCATCCCCCCATGCTGGGAGCTCTTGCCCAGGCGGCGCAGGACCAAGCCATGGGGCTTTCCCAGGGGGCGGTGCTGACGGCGCTGCGGAGCGATCCGGACGACGCCCTCGCGGCGGCGCTGGCGCGCATGGGCCAGGCGCTGGCGGCCCGGCAAGCGGGCTGTTTCTCTGGCGTCTCAGCCTGAGCAAGAAACCTCCCCAGAGTTATATTTCTCCTATGACCAGATAAAATCTTTCCCCTTACCGTGATTCAGGAAGACACGCCCTCTGGGCGTGAAGTGGTAGTCTTGCGCGCTTCGCGCGTGACCAGCCGACGGGCACCGCCAGACGGCCCTATGGGCCGCGCTCCGCGGCTCCCGCTCCGCGCTCGCTCTGGCGATCACGGGCAGGGGAGCGACCAGCACCGCAATCGCTCAGGAGAAGGGGGCGTGAGCAAGGTTTAAGCCACCCGGCTTGGTCATGGGCAGCCCCAACCATCCCAAGAAAAAATGCCTTCCGGTTTTCTTGCCTCAAATACCTCGGGGGTATGGGGGCAGCGCCCCCACTCGCCCGTTTCAGGAGCGGTCTTGTGGCCGGAATTCCGCCAGGGGCAGAACCACCCGGACGGCCTCGCGGTCCCGCATAGAGACAATTCGTTCATCGAGGAGCTGGAAGAGCGCCGGGGCGGTGGCGTCCGCTTCCCGGATGCAAGCTAGCACGGCGCCGCCGACCATGGCCTTGCGGTGGGCATCGGCCGCGCGTTGCCGGCGTTGTTCCGGGTCGTTCCAGGACTGCGCCAGGTCGAGCGCCCGCTCTAGCTGGGTTTCCGTGTCCTGATAGAGCTTGACCAGTTGCCTGCTGTCCGAGATTCCAGCGGCGATTTTCGCCGGGTCGATGCCGGGTATTGTTGCTGCCCAGGCGAGGAATTTTTCGTCCTCGGACGGGGTAAAGACCGGTTCGACGAACTGCCATTTTTGCGCCGGGAGGCGAGCCTTGAGGCTCTCAAGCAAAGCCGTCTTTTTGGGCACGCCGTCCCGGATGGCGGCGATGATAGTGCCGCCGATGATGATCTTGCGGCGGGTGTCATCCTTGCGCTCGCGGAGCTGTCTCCTTGCCTCGTGAAGCTCGGCCCGGACCCGCTGTTTTGCCGCCTGCTTTTCCCGTAACGCGGCGCGGTCCAACAGGGTCTTGATCGAGGCCGCGACCCGGTGCCGCTGGGCTGAGGCCAGGGCTTGTGCCGCCGCTGCAAAGCTATCGACGCCGAGGGATTTGACGAGCATGTCTTGGAGCAATTGTGCCCGCGCGTGCGATTTGTGTGAGGGTTTTTGCAGTGCCCCGATCCGGTCAATCTCCGCCAGGGCGCGCAGCATGGTTTGCAGCGAACGCTTATGGCGCAGGTCGAGCGGCTCGGTTGCGGACGGGTGATCCGGCTGGAGCGTGGCCGCTTTTTTGACGGTACTCAGGCGCATCGTGAACCATCG
>JAKBAU010000037.1 GCA_021808875.1 Pseudomonadota bacterium
GGGCCCGTCCGGCGCCACGTTGACACTCAAGGCGGAGCCGGGCGCGGCACTTTTTCTCCAGCATGAAAGCCGCCAATTGTGCGCGCGCATCAATGCCTGGGCTGGCCGACCGCTGGTCAGTCGGCTACGATTCGTACAGGGTCAGCTCGAAGAGCGCCCAGACGGACCTGCTGTACGCAGCCCGACGACTCCGTCGCCAACTGATCCGGCATGGCGCTTTTCCGGCAAGGCGGATCTTAGGGCTGCATTGCTGGCATTGGCCGGATGGCGTCGGACAGATTGAACATGGTGCGCCTCTCTGCCAAATAGGTGTCTCACTACTCGGGAGTGTCCAACGTGAGCCGGAAGTCCATACTTTATACCATCGTGCTTCTTGCTGCGCTGGCACTGATCGTCGCCAGCTATCTGGTTTACACGAACGCCAGCTCCAGTGCCGTGGCCAACGTGGACAATGGCAGCCTCAAGATGGACATCACTGCAGCCGACCATACGTTGGGTAACCCCAACGCGCCGCTGAAAGTTGTCGAGTACGGCGCTCCCTCCTGTCCGATTTGCGCACATTGGAACGAAGACAATTTTCCACAGTTCAAGGCGCAATACATCAATACCGGCAAGGTTTTCTATGTGTTTCGGATCTTTCCGCTGCGCTCCTTGGATCTCGCCGTGGCCGCTATGGCGCATTGCCTGCCTCGGGATGCCTATTTCTCGTTCATACACATGATGTGGCGCAACCAATCGATGTGGGATCCCGACGGCTATGACATTGCGGATCCGCACGCCGCGCTTTTGCACATGGGCGTGATCGCCGGCATGACCCCCCAGCAGACCCAGGCCTGCATCAGTAACCAGCAGCAACTGCAGAAGGCCTCCGCGATCGGGGAGCATGCGGAGAAGGCCTACGGCATCAACGCGACGCCGACCTTTATCGTCAATGGCCAGCTCGAGCCTGACATGGCCACCTGGCAAAGCGTCCAGGATACCCTGAACAGGCTCCTCAAGGCCCAAGCGCGGCACTGAGCCCAAGCTCTGGATAACTCTGCCCTTTGAGCCCCCACTGATTGACCGTGGGCCGATAGATCTGGCCAAATACCCAATCACGGACCAAGGCCTGGTGACCAGGTGTGGGGCCGATCGTATCAGGGGCCGGCAAACAGAGTGCCGGCAGATATCAGGCAGGTTACTGTGAAGTTCACCAGGCTCAGGATTTCGGGTTTCAAGTCCTTCGTTGAACCCACCGAGCTGCTCATCGAACCGGGGCTGACGGCGGTCGTCGGTCCCAATGGCTGCGGTAAGTCCAACCTTTTTGACGCGCTGCGCTGGGTGATGGGCGAGACCAGACCTACCTCTTTGCGCGGCGGGGAGATGGACGATGTCATCTTCACCGGTAGCGCCGCCCGTCCGGCGCGCAATACCGCGGAAGTCCTGCTCTATGTCGATAATGCCGATCGCTCTGCCCCACCGGCGTGGAACGAATATGACACACTCGAGATCTCGCGACGGATAGAGCGCGAGGCAGGAAGTGTTTATCGCATTAATGGCCGCGACGTGCGCCAACGCGACGTTCAGATCTTCTTTGCTGATGCGTCCTCCGGTGCCGGCTCGACGGCGTTCGTGCGCCAGGGGCAAATCGGGCTTCTGATCAGCCAGAAACCTCTGGCACGGCGCGCCATTCTCGAGGAGGCAGCGGGAATTGGCGGTCTGCACCAGCGTCGTCACGAGGCCGAATTGCGCCTGAAGGCGGCCGAAACCAACATGGGACGCCTGGACGATATCATTCGTGAAATTGAGGGACAACTGGCTAGCTTGCGCCGACAAGCCCGACAGGCCTCAAGATACCGCAACCTTTCAGGCCTGATCATTCGTGCCGAGGCGCTCTCATTGCATCTGCGCTGGAACCATGCCGAAAGCCAGGCGCGTGAAGCTCAGGCGGCACTCGTTGCGATCAACGAATCAGTTGAGGAGTGCACGCAGAACGCTGCTACCGCGGCGACATTGCAGGCCGAAGCGGCAGCAGGTCTTCCCGCACTGCGCCAACTAGAGGCCGAGCGTTCAGCGGCGCTGCATCGGCTCACGATAGAACGCGATCATCTCGACGCAGAAGAGCAAAGGGCGCGCGAGGAAAAGCAGCGGCTGCGGGCGCGCATACACCAGAGCGAGCAGGACTATGCTCGCGAACAGTCGCTCGACAACGATGCCTCCGCTGCGCTCGAGCAGCTTGAGGCAGAGGCCACCGGTCTCAGCACACGCGACGACGCCGCGAAGGCCGATCTTCTGCAGGCGCAGGATCGCGCCAGCGAGGCCGCGGAGGCGCTGGCCGAGTGTACCCGGACACTGGAACGTCTTACGGCAGATTTTGCCGATTTTAACGCACAGAAAAATGGCCATGACCGCGCCCGTCAATTGGCCACGGCTCAGGTCACCACAACAACCGAACAGCTTGGGGCTGCTCAAGCCCGCCTGGACAGGGCCTTGCAGGATGCCGCAGCGGCACCAGATGTGCGCGCCGCTGAGGAGACAGTGGAGGAGGCCCGCCACCAGGCTGAAGAGGCACGGGCGGTAGCCGAACAGCTGCGGGCCGAGCTGCCTGTCCAGCGTCAAAGTTTCGAAGAAGCTGAACGGATCGAGACAGCCGCACGAAGGCCATTGGAAGATGCCGAGCGCGATTTGCAGCGGATTTCAGCCGAGGCCAAGGCACTCTCTGACCTGCTGCGTCCCGAAGGCCATGATCTGTGGCCGCCGATGATAGATGCGGTCAAAGTAGTCCCTGGCTATGAAACCGCCTTGGCGGTTGCACTTGGAGATGATCTGGAGGCGCCTCTGGATGCCTCCGCTCCTCATCACTGGCGGGAGTTGGGTGTGCATCAGGAGCTGGCGCCATTGCCAGCCGAGGCCGAGCCTTTGTCTCGCTTTGTCACTGCACCAGCCGCCCTTGCCCCACGCCTAAGCATGACCGGGCTCACCGATCCGGACCGCGGACAGCAGCTGCAGCTGGACTTAAAGCCCGGGCAGCGCCTCGTATCCCAGCGCGGAGACTTGTGGCGGTGGGACGGGTATCAGGCCAGTGCTGACGCACCCTCAGCGGCAGCAGTGCGACTTGCCCAGCGCAATCGCCTGGAGGCTCTGGAACGCGAGAGCGAGGTCGCGAAAGCGACGCGCGCGCACCTGTTTGAGATTTACGCAGACGCCAAGAGCAAAACCGCCGAGGCCAAACGCCAACTCGCCGAATCAGAGGAGCGTCTGCGCCTGGCCGAGGCACAGCATCGCCGAGCTGACCAAGGTCTGATCGCAGCTCAGGCCGAGGCGGCCAAAGCCCAGCGTGCTGCGGCCGAACGCGCCTCTCGCCTCGCCAATCTGGAAGCAGAGATCCGACGCCTGACCGATGCGCGCGAGGCCGCCTTCGCCAACCAGTCGCAGGCTGAAGCTGCACTTGCCGAGCTGGGAGACGGTGCTGCACTCAGCGCCGCACTTGGCAGCGCACGTACCGCCAGCGCCGAGGCCCGCAATGCCGACAGCGAAGCGCGAGGGGCCGTAGACAGTCAGCTGCGCGATGCTCGCCAACGCGCTTCCCGTCTGCTGGTGATAACTGAAGACAGATCCCGTTGGCAAAGCCGGCGCGAGGCAGCGCGGCGGCAGATGGCAGAGCATTCGACCCGGCGCGAACAGCTGGGCCAGGAACTGGCCCTGGCGGAACAGGTCCCTGAGCGCATCGCCGAACAGCGTGCTAGCCTGCTCAACGCTCTCAGCCAGTCCGAAACGCTGCGCAACGAAGCCGCGGACGCACGGCAAAAGGCAGAAGATCATCTCGCGGAAGCCGATCGGACTGCAAAGGCCTGTGATGCGGCTCTGGCGGCCGCTCGCGAAGAACGGGCTCGCCTGACAGCGCTTTATGAGTCAGCCCAGACCCGGCTGACCGAGCTGGCCCAGCGCATTCGAGATGAACTTGATGCCGATCCAACAGAGTTGCCGGCTAGAGCTGAGCTGAAGGAAGGCCAGGAGCTGCCCGATTTGGAGAGCGCCGACGCCAAAGTCGAAAAGCTCAAGCGCGAACGCGAACAATTGGGCGGGGTCAACCTGAGGGCCGAAGAAGAAGCGGCTGAACACGAGCAGCGTTTGACCACACTTCAGGCGGATCGCGACGATCTAGACGGAGCCATCACCAAACTCCGGCGTGGTATCCAGAGCCTTAACAAGGAAGGTCGCGAGCGACTGTTGGAATCGTTCGACAAGGTCAACAGCAATTTTCAGGAGCTCTTCACCAAACTGTTCGAAGGCGGGGAAGCCAAGCTAACCTTCACCGAATCGGACGACCCGCTGCAGGCCGGTCTTGAGATTTATGCCCGTCCACCGGGCAAGAAACTTCAATCACTTGGCCTGTTGTCGGGCGGGGAGCAGGCCCTGACGGCCATGGCCCTGATCTTCGCGGTATTTTTGGTCAATCCCGCGCCAGTGTGTGTTCTTGACGAAGTCGATGCCCCACTTGATGACGCCAACGTTGAACGCTTCTGTAACATGCTCGACGAGATGACGCGGCAAACCAACACTCGCTTCCTGGTCATTACCCACCATGCGCTGACGATGTCACGCATGCATCGCCTCTTCGGAGTGACGATGGCCGAGCGCGGCGTCAGCCAGCTGGTATCGGTGAGTCTGGCCGACGCTGAGCGTGTTATCGCTGCCGAATAGCGCAGGGCACCGCAAAGGCGTATGAGCACATTTCGCCGCGGCTAATTTTTCATAATAAAATCAAATGGTTGTACAAAAGTTCATGTTCTTGACAGCGTCGCAGGCCGTCCATATGTTCCGCGTGCCTTCCGACGAGCCGACGGGGGCCCGCTGACGCGCGCAATGTAGGTATCCGGGGGCAAGCCTGTGAGCGATCATCCTCCAGAGCCAGACGACCTGCGCGCGCTCGGTGCCAGGCTCGACGATATGCGCCGGCACGAGGGTGCCCAGAGCCGAATAGCGTCTCCCTCGGCGTTGGGGATTGCCTACCGGTTCATGACTGAACTCGTGGTGGCGCTGCTTGTCGGTGGGGCGATTGGCTGGGGATTGGACCGCGTCCTTGGAACAAGGCCCTTCCTCATGATTGTTTTTGTTTTGCTGGGTGCCGCTGCGGGCATCCGTAATGTGGTGCTCGCGGCGGAAAAACTGAATAAGGAGGCTGGCGTGCAAGCGCCGCCCACCGATACGAATAGTGAGGAGCTTTAGGCCCGTGCACGTGCATATGACACCGCTGGAGCAGTTCCGGGTCGAACCGCTCTTCCCCCTGCATCTGGCTGGCTACAACATTGCTTTCACCAACCAGGCCGCCATCATGTGCGTGATTGTGGCCGTGCTATCGCTGTTCTTGTTTCTTGCGGTGCGCACAGGGAGATTGGTCCCAACGCGCGGCCAGTCAATCGCCGAGCTAGGCTACGAATTCGTGGCCAACATGATCGAATCGACTGCAGGCAAGGACGGGTTACGATTTTTCCCGTTTGTCTTCGCCGTCTTCATGTTCGTGCTCTGCTCGAACTATTTTGGCCTTATCCCCGGGGTGTTCACGGTTACGAGCCAGATCGCCGTCAATTTCGCGCTGGCATGTCTGGTGATGGTCGTCGTCATCTTCTTCGGCTTCATGTTCCACGGCGCAGGCTTTCTCAAACTGTTCGTGCCGGACGCTCCGTGGATCCTGTTGCCGCTCCTCATTCCGATC
Source organism: Pseudomonadota bacterium (assembly GCA_021808875.1). Next base: position 5,696 of record JAKBAU010000037.1, read on the forward strand.
GAGATCATCTCCTTCTTCTTCCGTCCCATCAGCCTCTCGGTTCGTCTCTTCGCCAATATGCTGGCTGGTCACACGATGCTGAAAGTGTTTGGCGGCTTTGTCATTCTGCTCGGCGCCGCCGGTGGCATCCTGTCGCTAGTAGCCGTTGGCCCCATGTTCATGATCATCGCCATCATGGCTCTCGAATTCCTGGTCGCGTTCCTGCAGGCTTATGTGTTCGCCATGCTCACCTGCATTTATCTGAACGAGTCCTTGCATCTTCACGGTCATCACTGAACCTATCAAAGGAGTTTCTGAAATGGATCTTGCAGCAGCGAAAATGATCGGTGCGGGCCTGGCCTGTATCGCCATCGGCGGCGCCGGTATCGGCATCGGCGACCTGTGGGGCAAATATCTGGAAGGCTCACTGCGCAACCCGTCAGCCGCTGCCTCCCAGTTCACTAACCTGCTGCTGGGCTTTGCCCTCGTCGAGGCCACCGGCCTCTACGCGCTGGTGATCGCCCTCATCATCCTGTTCGCATTCTAAGCCATCATGACTTCACCGGGACACACGGCGCACAGCATGACGGTATCCGGCCCCAAGGTCAGCGGGACGGCGGTGGCGCAAAAGCACCCCGTCGCCTTTCCGCCCTTCGACACGACGACCTACCCGTCGCAGTTCTTCTGGTTGACGGTGACCTTCGTCGTGCTGTTCGTTGTGATTTGGCAACTCGGGGTAAAGCGGGTTGGGGGCAATATTATTGCCCGCAAACAGCGCATCGCCTCCGATTTGGACGCAGCCGAAGCCCACCGGCGTAATGCCGAAAAGGCGGAAGCTGAATACGAAGCCGCTCTCGCTGCCGCCCGCAGCCGTGCCCACGCCATGGCTGAGGAAAGCGGCAAGCTGGTCCGAGGTGAAATCGAGGCGGCCAAAGCCAAGGCTGATGCGGATGCCAAGACCGCGACAGAACAGGCCAAAGCCCGGGTCGCGCAGCTTCAGGCCGATGCTGCTCAACACATCAAGACGGTTGCCGGCGAAGCGGCTGGCCAGATTGTTGCCCGCCTGATTGGCGTCGATGTTTCTGAGCAGGATCGAGCGGCCGCGGTCACCCAGGTCAGCGCGCGCTAGAGGGAAGACAGGTTTATGGCATTCTATCTCGACGCGGAATTCTGGGTAGCAGTCGGATTTGTGACAGTCGTCGGTATTTTCATTTACCGGCGCCTGCCTGCCTTTGCCGGTCGCGTCTTGGATGAGCGTGCGGTCAAGATCAGCAATGAACTGAATGAGGCGCGCCGGCTGCGCGATGAAGCCGAAGCGCTTCTGGGAGAATACAAAAGAAAGGCGGCGCAGGCGGAGAAAGAAGCGGAGGGCATTCTTGCCGAAGCCCGGGCCGAAGCCTCACGCTTCGCCTCGGAAGCCCGCGAACAGCTCAAAGCACAGATCGAACGGCGTACCCTGCAGGCCCAAGAGAAAATCGCTCAGGCCGAAGCGGCGGCAGTGGCAGAAATACGAGGCCTTGCTGCCGACGTTGCTACTGCAGCGGCTGAAAAGCTCATCGCAGCGCGTATCGACGAGTCCCGCGCCCGCGCCCTGATCGCCGGAAGCCTTTCCGAGTTGTCAGACAAGCTGAATTGAGTGACCACATAATTGGCAAGAGCCTGCCACGTGTCCGACAAGTTTGAGGCCAAAGCGGCCGCAGCGGCCAGAACTCTCCCCCGCGCTTCAGTCAGATCACAGCACGCTTCCTCACTACGCGCACGGATTGGCCACTTTTCGGACGCCAGGCCGTAGCCCTCGCATAGTCATACGCGCACTACGGCACCCGGCCGCATCCGCACGTGCATCGGCGGACGTGCCAAACGCGCCCTGCCGGCCGCGCCGCTTGAAGTCAGGGTGCGCTGCTAGGCTGCCCACGCCAGCTCCAGGGCACGCTCTTCAGGACTGTCGCGGACGACATCCAGAGGTTGACGTCTATCGCTGGGCGTGGACGTCGCACCAGGCAACCGAGACATTATTTCACTGCGAGCCCCATTGAAGCTGAGCAAAGGCGCGCAGGGCTGTTTCTCGGCTGCACGCAGGCTCTCACAAGGAGCACAGTTTGCGTCGAGTAGGTCACGATGATCGAGTTCAACGTGGTAGAACCACCGTGGCTCAACGCGCTCGCTGTCATCGAACACGATCGTCGTGCCATTCACCAGCTGACCAGCCGGGATCAGGTGCCCGTTGACACAAAGCGCATGCGCAGCAGTGAGGCAAAGATCGGCACTGGGTAACTTGGCGGCCAGCGCGCCGCACCTGACCCAGACGGGCCTCAAATGGCCCAGCCACGCGTGGTCACTGCCGCGAGTCGTAACAAAGAAACTTTCGACCGCTTCGATGGCAGTTAAACCACCAAACCGCGTTGCCAGCGGCTCACCCGCAGATGAAGTCGCGATTGCACCGTAGCCCTCGGCAGTGCGGATACGCGTGCCCTTGAGAAAATACTCCGCGGATCCATCGGAACCTCCGGATCCATGGCCCCCTTGCCCGCCCCTGCATGGAACGGTCCCGAGAAGAAAACCGTTCAGACTTCCGGCTTTACAACGCGGAGATGCAGCTCCTTGAGCTGGCGGGCAGATACAGGCCCCGGGGCGCCCATCATTAGATCCTGCGCCTGCTGGTTCATCGGGAACATGGTGACCTCGCGCAAATTGTCCACGCCAGCAAGCAGCATCACGATCCGATCAATGCCGGGCGCAGTGCCGCCATGGGGCGGCGCACCGTAACGGAACGCGTTCAGCATTCCCGAAAAGCGGGCTTCAGTTTCCTCTCGGGCGTATCCGGCGATCTCAAATGCCTTGAGCATGACTTCTGGATCGTGATTTCGGATGGCGCCGGAACTCAGCTCTATTCCATTGCAGACAATGTCATACTGATATGCCTTAAGACCGAGAATGGTCTGCTTGTCCGTCAGATCGAGGGCCAGGAACGCGTCACGTCCATATTGTGGCATCGAAAACGGATTGTGAGAGAAGTCGATGCGCTTTTCATCCTCGTTCCACTCATACATTGGAAAGTCGACGATCCAACAGAACTTGAGCTCGCCACTGGCGACAAGATCGAGCTCCTTGCCAAGCCGTATGCGCGCCGCACCGGCGAGAGCTGCAGCCTTGTCCGCCCGCGGGTCCGCGGAGAAAAACACCGCATCTCCGGCCTTAAGGGCGCAGCGCTGCAGTAATTGTGCCATGACAGGATCCGGTATGAACTTGGCGATCGGGCCCTTTGCCTGCAGCTTGCCGCTTTCCTCTTCAAAGACGATGTAGCCCAGACCCGGAGCCTTCATTTCGCTGCGGGCCCAATCATTGAGGCGATCAAAAAAGCTTCGCGGCTGGTGTCCTGCTCCCGGCGCAGGAATTGCTCGTACGACCTTGTCCTTGAAGGCCTTGAACGCAACACTGGTGTCAGCAAATAGATCTGAGACGTCGCAGATCACGATCGGGTTGCGCAGATCAGGCTTATCGACACCATATTTGAGCATCGCCTCATCGAAGGAAATTCGAGGAAACGGCGGTACGGACACGGTGCGGCCGCGGGCGAACTCGTTAAAAACACCATGCAAGACCGGCTCAACCGCGGCGAAGACATCGTCTTGTGTGACGAAGCTCATCTCTAAATCAAGCTGGTAGAATTCGCCCGGGGAACGATCGGCCCGGGCATCTTCGTCACGAAAACATGGTGCGATCTGAAAATAGCGATCGAAGCCAGCTACCATGATCAGCTGCTTGAACTGCTGCGGCGCCTGGGGCAAGGCATAGAATTGCCCCGGATGCAGCCGACTTGGAACCAGAAAATCACGCGCGCCCTCTGGCGAAGAGGCCGTCAATATCGGGGTCTGGAATTCTGTGAAACCCTGCTCAATCATTCGACGACGGATCGAGGAGATAACTTGACTGCGCAAGGTGATGTTATTGTGCAGCCGTTCGCGGCGCAGGTCGAGAAAGCGATATCTCAGCCGCGTCTCCTCGGGATAGTCGAGATCGCCAAAAATGGGCAGAGGCAATTCCTGTGCTACCGATTGAACGGTAATTTCTTCGATGCGAATTTCGACTTCTCCGGTCGGAAGATCCCGATTGACTGTTTCCGCCGAGCGGGCGACGACCGGGCCACTCACGGTTACCACCCACTCCGAACGGCAGCGATCAGCCCCGGCAAAGGCCGGGCTATCCGGTTCGATAACGCATTGGGTAATGCCGTAATGGTCGCGTAAGTCGAGAAAAACCAGGCCGCCATGATCACGACGGCGGTGCACCCAGCCGCTCAACCGTACCTTTTGGCCCACCGCGTCACGGCGTAATTGTCCACAGGTATGGGTGCGATAGGCGTGCATGGGCAAGTTTCCTAGGCTTGAGAGCGCCGCTTGTCGCGTTTCTGCCCGGCCTGGTCAAGTGCAAGACGTCCCCGCCCCGGCAGCCCCAAGCCCCCGATCGGCTTCGGGAGCTTGCCGATAGCGTCCCCTGGCGACGCCGGCTCAACGATGTAGCGGCAAAAAGGGCCCGCTTGTGCCCCCAAGGGCAGAGGTTGCGGGGGACGGGGTGCCGCGAATCCGCTATAGCGGGGGGCATGCGCATTATCCTCACGACCGATGAGCTGAATGAGTTCGTCCGCGAATTGCAGAAATCACCCTATATCGCCCTTGATACCGAGTTTATGCGGGACCAGACCTACTGGCCCAAGCTGTGCTTGGTCCAGGTTGCCGCCCCGAACGGAATCGCGGCGATCATCGACCCTTTGGCAGAGGGGCTCGACCTTACGAGCTTCTATGCCCTGCTAGGCTCCGAGACCATCCTCAAAGTCCTTCACGCTGGCCGCCAGGACATTGAGATCTTCTTCCAGAAGGGCGGCATCATACCCCACCCCATCTTTGATACCCAGATCGCCGCCATGGTCTGCGGCTTTGGCGAAGCGGCAGCCTACGAGACCCTGGCACGCAAGCTTGCCAATGCCGAGATCGACAAGAGCGCCCGCTTCACCGACTGGAGCCGACGGCCCTTAAGCCCCCGCCAACTCGAATACGCCCTAGCTGACGTTACCCATCTGTGCGTCGTCTACGAACAACTCGAGGCACAGCTCAAGCGCACCGGCAGGCATCAGTGGGTCGAAGAAGAGGTCGCGGCGCTACAGGATCCAGCACTCTATCGTCTTGAGCCCAAGGATGCCTGGAAGCGGCTTAAAGCCCGCACCACCAACAAGCGGTTCCTCGCCGTGCTCGCTGCGGTGGCGGCCTGGCGGGAGCGCGAGGCCCAGACGCGTGACATTCCCCGCAGCCGCGTGCTCAAGGACGAGGCCCTGCTCGAAATCGCCGCCCATCCACCCCAGAGCCACGCCGATCTCGAACGCTTTCGTGCTGTCCCAAAAGGGTTTGGCACCTCCCGCCTCGCCAAAGGGCTGCTTGAGGCGATTGAGGAAGGGCGCCAGGGCGAACCACCCGCGCAAGCTGCGCATGACGCCCCCCGGCGCCGACGCGAGCCCTCGCCTTCGAGCGTCGATCTCCTGAAGACCTTGTTGCGGCTGCGCGCCGAGGCCGCCCACGTCGCGCCGCGTCTAATTGCCAATTCCGACGACATTGAGCGGCTTGCCGCCGGAGAAGATGACGGCGTAGCAGCCCTGCAAGGCTGGCGCGCCAAGGTATTTGGCAACGATGCTCTCGCCTTACGGCAGGGGCGCATTGCCCTCACCCTCGATGACGGCCACGCCGTCATTGTCGAAATCGAAGACTGACACGATAATTTGTTTCCGACCGCGACGGGCCTCACAGTTCGTGAGGATCTGCACCGCCTGTCGCCAACTCTTCAGCTGCGTCCGCTTCGTACGGGTCCTCATCTGCGGCCAAGTCCTCAGAAGGGCTAGGCACATCAAATCCACTCGGGGGCAAAGCCTCCAAAAATCCTGCTGCCTTCAGTTCATCCAGGCCGGGGAGATGGCTGACACTCTCCAGTCCAAACTGGACGAGGAAAGCCTCTGTCGTGCCATAGGTAACTGGACGGCCAGGCACACGCCTGCGGCCGCGGATCTTCACCCAGCCGATCTCCATCAATGTATCGAGCGTACCTTTGGAAACCGCGACACCGCGGATGTCCTCGATTTCGGCGCGCGTCACCGGTTGATGATAAGCAACAATCGCAAGTGTTTCGATGGCTGCACGCGATAGTCGACGTTGCTCGGGCTGCTCCTTGCGCAACAAAAAGGCCAGGTCTGGCGCGGTGCGGAACTGGTATTTTCCCGCCACGCAGACAAGGCGAACGCCGCGCTTTTCGTAGTCGCTCTGCAGTTCAGCCAGGATCGCAGGCACATCAGCACCATCCGGCAACGATGCGGCCAATGCCTTGAGATCAAGTGGTTCGGCGGACGCAAACAGCAACGCCTCAGCCATGCGGATATGCTCGAGCACGAGCTGCGGCTCTTCATCCCTGAATTGTGGGGGCGCGTCCGTGGTGGCAGCATGTTGTTCGTCTGTGGCCATAGTCGGATCTTGCTCGCTGGTGTCCGGCTCCTCGGCGCTTGCGGGATCGACGGCAAGCTCTTCTGTCCGATCATCGCACACTTCCTGGGCCGAACCCTGGGCGAATTCAGCAAGTCGCACGACGGTATTCATACAGTCCCCTCCTGACCTGCGCGTAGCAACGCCCGGTCCTTCACGTAAATCTCCTCGAACGGCGTAAGCTGACGCATCTCAATGCGGCCGTCACGACATAGCTCCAGACACGCCAGCAAGGTACTGGCCTTGGCAGAGCGCAAGCGCAAACCACTCTCCCATCCCGACGGCAGCAGGCTTGTCAGCGTACTCCAATTGCCGATTCGTCCCAGCATGCGCTCGAGACGCGCCCGCGCCTCCTCAATGAGAAGAACGGGGGCATGGCGCGGCTGGTAGGTACCTGTTTTGGCCTTGCTCAGACGCTGGGTCGCATATCCAGTCAGCAGATCATAAAGCGAATCGCTATAGGTGCGCAGTTTCACGATATTAAGTGGCTCGGGTGCACCACGGGCAAATACCTCACGGCCCAGACGATCACGGGCCATCAATCGCGCAGCTGCCTCACGCATCGCATCCAAGCGCTGCAGTCGCCAGCGCAACCGTGTCGCCATTTCATCGGCGCTGACCTCACCATCCTGGCTTCCCGGCGGCGCAGGTAACAATAGCCGCGACTTGAGGTAAGCCAGCCATGCCGCCATCACGAGGTAATCAGCTGCCAATTCAAGGTTGAGCCGGCGCGCCCGCTCGACAAACTCGAGATATTGCTCAGCCAGCTTAAGGACTGAGATCTTCGCCAGATCAACCTTCTGACTGCGCGCAAGTCCCAGGAGTAGATCAAGGGGGCCCTCAAACCCGTCAACCGCGACGACCAGCGCCTCCTCAGCGCTGGCGTTGGCCGCCGCCTCGCCCATGGCTTCGAATTCGTCGACGACTTCGCTCATGCCGATATCCCCATCAATTCGCGAAGCCTGTCATGTGCGCGCTGTACCTCGAAGACAGAAGGAATGCGGAGCTGGGCTAGTGCCTCGGCTGCGCGTCGAGCCGAGCTGCCATCTAACGCCATAGCCTGCTTGGCTACATCGCGCATTTCCGCCATGTCACCATTACAATGCAAGACCACGTCGCATCCCGCAGATAGAGCATCAGCAGCACGCATTGAGATGGACCCCTCAAGCGCCTGCATCGACAGATCATCGCTCAGCAGCAGGCCATCAAATCCGATCTCACCGCGGATGATCTGTGCAATCACTCTGGCACTAGTCGTGGCCGGCCGGTTGGCATCGATGTCCGTGTAGACAACATGAGCCGTCATCGCCATCGGACAGTGGCAAAGCTTACGAAAGGTGAGAAAATCGCTTGTGCTTAATTCATCATGCGCACTGGTCACCTTAGGCAAACTCACGTGGGAATCTGCAAGGGCACGTCCATGGCCAGGTATGTGCTTCATCACCGGCAATACGCCACCATCCAGGAGCCCTTGAATCACCTGCCGCCCCAGATCGATGATCGGGACGGGTGCGCGACCCAAGGCGCGGTCGCCAATAATATCGTGGGCACCCGCGATCGGCACATCCAATACCGGCATGCAGTCAACATTGATGCCAAGATCAAAGAGCTGCTGCGCAATCAATCTGGCGTTCAGATAGGCCGCTTCGCACCCTGCCGCAATCTGCGTCGCGTAGAGTTCGGCAAAGCGGGCAGCTGGTGCATGGACCTGCCAATAAGGCGGCTTCAAGCGAGCCACCCGCCCGCCCTCCTGGTCGATTAGGATCACCACCTGTTCGCTGTTGGCACTCGCCCGCAGTTGCTCAACCAGTGCCCGCACTTGATCCGGATCCCTTATGTTGCGGGCGAAGAGAATGAAGCCGAACGGACAGGTATCGCGGAAAAAGGCTTCCTCCTCGACTGTCAAATGCAAGCCGGCGCAACCATAAATGGCCCGTGTCCGTGACATCTCTCTTTGCTCATCCCTTAGCAGGAAAACACGCTGCACCATCCGCCTTCAAACGATTACAGGAGCGGATCGCGTCGATGCGGGTAACGTAGGAACCGATGCGTAGACGGTACCAGACGCCTTTGGCGCCAAGATCAACCCGCAGGATGTCATGTGCGAGTGAAGCGGCCGCGGCATGACGGTGGGCGTAGATACGCCACGCCGCCTCTGCTTGATCGTGGCTCTTATAGGCCCCGATCTGAAGCGCCCAGGAGCCAGCAACTTTGGCATGGGCCGGTGACGGAGCCTTGGCAAGGGACAGGGTTGATGCATGCTGCGCGACTTTCACGCTCTTGGCGGGCAGAGAAGCCGACGCCGTCTTGGCCCGAAGTTCAGCGGCGGGTTTGTCGCGGGGTACGGCCGCGACTCGCTTGGCGACCGGGGGCGGGACCAGCTTTGTGAGGGCCTGCGGTCTAGCCGTCGCGACACGCGAAGCAGGCAGAGAGGCGGTCGGGCCGGGCGCGCTTGGCGCGGTCTGTGCCGATTGGGTGCCTGCACTGCTTCCCGAGGCGGGATGCTCGTAAATTTTAAGCCCCTCATAAGGCGTGACGCCCCCAGGATGGGCTGGTGCAGTTCTCACTGGGCCGGGTGCGGCTGCGATCAGCTGCGGCGCCCCCCCCGAGCGGCCATTTTGCACGCCTTGTGTGTAGGCAAACCAGACGACAGCGCCAAAGGCAAATACGATGATGAGAGCGACCACCAGCAGCAATGGCAGCCGCGAGCCTTCCTCGTCGAGGTCTTCCTCCGCGCCGTCGAACACGCGTATCTCTTCGGCAGAAGAGGGCTCGTAGAACTCCGGTTCGCGTTTGGGCATGGGCAACTCCGCCGAATCTGTCCGCTTCGACCCTAGCACCGCCGTCCCAGCGAATCACGGTTGACAGCCCGATTCGTCCCCCTCAGAGCGCGATTTGGGTGTGGAATAAACGCTCAAACTCGCTCAGGGCAAAGCGATCCGTCATACCGGCGATATAGTCACGAACGATTGAAACGCGCGCCGCGTCCGCTGCACCAATGCACGCCCCCGCCCAATCTGCGGGGAGCAGCGCCGGCTCCGCGTGAAACCCGCGGAACAACTCGGAAATGACCAGCTTGGCCTGCGCCATGCTCTGCATAACCCGGGGGTGACGGTACATATGGGAAAATAGCCAGGCCTTAAGCGCGGCAATATTCTCCGCCATCGGCGGAGAAAATGCCGCCGTCGCGGCGTCAGCGACCCGTATCTCGTGCACCGAACGCGGCCCTAGCCGTTCAAGTCGCAGACGGGTCTCCTCGAGCAGGTCCGTGATGATCGCACTCATCAGCCGCCTAACTAATTCGCCCACGAAGCGGCTGAGTTCCAGGTTACCGTAACTTTTTTGCACCGCACCGACATAGCCACCGGCTAGTGGCGCGGCCGCCAGCGCCTGAATATCAAAGAGGCCCGCTCGCAGACCGTCGTCGATGTCATGGTTGATATAGGCAATGTCATCGGCGAGCGACGCCACTTGCGCCTCGAGTCCTGCAAAACTGTCCAATACAAGGTCAAAGCGGGCATTGAAGGAAGCGATCGGCCCGGGCACTGCACGCCCTACGAGGGGGCCATTATGTTTGACCAAGCCCTCAAGACACTCCCAGGTGAGATTGAGTCCATCAAAATCCGCATAGCGGTGCTCGAGCTGGGTGACCAGCTTGAGAGCATGGGCATTGTGGTCAAAACCACCGAACTGCGCCGTGGCGTCGGCCAGGGCCTCTTCGCCGGCGTGACCGAAGGGGGTGTGGCCAAGATCATGGGCCAAGGCCACCGCCTCGGCCAAATCCTCGTCCAAAGCAAGAACACGGGCGATGGAACGGGCGATTTGCGCAACTTCCAGGCTGTGGGTCAACCGGGTTCGGTAATAATCGCCCTCATGCTGTACAAAGACCTGGGTCTTGTGCTTCAGGCGACGAAAGGCGCTGGAGTGCAGGATGCGGTCGCGATCGCGCTGGAAAGCAGTTCGAGTGGCACTTTCTGACTCGTGATAAACCCGGCCCCGGCTCCCCCCCACCTGCGTGGCAAAGGGGGCTGCTTGGCTGGGCGGAACAAACAGGGGCGGCACAAGCCGGCCCTGCCGCTGATCGGATGGCACCACTTTGCTCCCGCGCCACAAGGCACTACATAAGACAGGTAATCCAAATTGCACACTCTTGCCATGAGCGACAGTCCAGTTCTCCTTTCCGCCCGCGCCGCACGGCGCATCGCCGAGATTCTGAGGGGTGAGCCGGCGCCGATGAAACTTCGGGTCGCGGTCACCGGCGGCGGCTGCTCCGGCTTCCAGTACTCCTTCGCCCTGGATGAACTCCAGAGCCCTGACGACCTGGTAGTCGAGCGCGATGGTGTCGAGTTGCTGGTCGATCCCGTCTCTCTCGATTTCCTCAGAGGGGCCGAAATCGATTTTGCCAACGAGCTGATCGGTGCCCATTTTAAGGTCAACAATCCGAACGCCACGTCCTCCTGCGGCTGCGGCACCAGCTTTTCCGTTTGAGGATCGGCGGACGACGTGGCGCCTTTGTTCGGCCGGAACAGGAGCAATCCAACGAGGAAACCCTCTCCGAGCAGATTTCGCGTCAACGGGTAGCTCAGTTTGAGCGCGACGGGTCAACTTTCTACGCGCCGGCCCGGGCATGTGCATGATCAGCTCGTGGCTGAACTGTGTCGTTGCCAGTATGCTTTCAACTTGTTTCTAACAGAGATGCGGTAATCGATTTGAGGATCAATCGATTCCAGATCACCGGGGATGGGCAGTGGCGGCTGCCTCGAAGCTATCCCGCCTCGTCCATGTGGGAATAAGCGCAAGATCACACAGGTTTTCGTCGTCTGCCCTTTGGCCAGCGGCTCACTTCGTGGCATCGTGTGGTGGCGCAAATGCTCAGTCCTCACGAGACAGGGCTACCAATGCGCTAAAGCTGCTGCGCCGTGCACCCTGTCCTCAGGACCCGGTTGTTCAGCGTCCGGAGACGAGATGAAACTTGCGACTTGGAATGTCAATTCAATCAAGGTCCGCCAGCCGGCCGTGGTTGCCTGGTTGAAAGAGACCATCCCTGATGTTGTTTGCCTGCAAGAGCTCAAATGTACCGAAGATGCGTTCCCCGCAGTGAGCTTTGAAGAGCTCGGGTATAATTGCGCCGTACACGGACAGAAAACCTATAATGGGGTGGCAATCCTCTCGCGCAGACCGATCGAAGATGCGACGCCACGCCTTCCCGGAGACGATGGCGATGATCATGCACGCTACCTCGAAGCGATTATTCCATCCAGACAGGGCACCGTGCGCGTGGCGTCGATCTATGCCCCGAATGGCAATCCGGTCGAAAGTGATAAATTTCCTTACAAGCTAAAATTTCTCGACCGCCTCAAGTCCCACGCACAGCAATTGTTGAAACTCGAAGAGCCCACTGCATTGCTGG
>JAKBAU010000038.1 GCA_021808875.1 Pseudomonadota bacterium
TCCGACCATCCTTTACGGCTATGGCGGCTTCGAGGTTGCCCTGTTGCCGTCCTATTCGTCTCTGGCGGGGACGCTCTGGCTCAGCGAAGGCGGCAATTACGTGGTGGCCAATATCCGCGGCGGGGGCGAGTTTGGACCTGCCTGGCATGACGCCGCACGCAAGGCCAACCGGCAGCGCGCATTCGATGATTTTGCTGCCGTGGCCGAGGATCTCGTCACGCGCGGCTTTTGCCGGGCCGACCAGCTTGGGGTGATGGGCGGCTCCAATGGCGGGCTGCTTGTTGCCACGCTCATGACCCAGCGCCCTGAGCTGATCGGCGCAGTGGTATGTCAGGTGCCACTGACCGACATGCTGGCCTATATGCGGATCGGTGCGGGCGCCTCGTGGGAAGATGAGTATGGCAACCCCGCAGACCCGCAGTTGCGACCGATCATTGCGGGATATTCACCCTACCAGAACGTTTATGGCGACGTACGATATCCTCCGCTGTTCCTGTTGACTGCGACAACGGATGACCGGGTGACGCCTGTACATGCGCGCAAGCTGGCCGCCCGCATGCAGGCGCAGGGCCATCATGTCTGGTTTTACGAGAATACGGATGGTGGTCATTCTGGCGCCGCCGACCACCGCCAGGCCGCAGAGATGTGGGCCTTGAGCTATATTTGGCTCAAGCAGCAGCTTGGCCTGCCAATGTAAATCCTGCGTTAGGTGGGCGACGTACGACTTGACCGGCGGGGGTACTCCTCCTCAAATCCTGCCGCTTTGCGCGCGAGGGAGAGTGAAACGTGCGGATCCGTAACCTGATCATCGCAGTGGCTGCGGCGGGAGCCCTGGCGGGCGCCAGCGTGGCGTTGGCCAGACCCATAGCGCCAGGGAGCAGCCAGAAGACGGCAGATGGCGATCCCTATCTGTGGCTGGCGAAGATTCACAGTCCACGCGCTCTTGCCTGGGTCAGGCAGCAGAATGCAATCAGCGATCGCGTGCTGAAGCGCGATCCGGCCTATCGCGCGCACATGAACACCATTCTTGGGATGCTCAATAATCCGGCACGGATTGCCGAACCTACGCTGCGGGGACGCTGGGTCTATAATTTCTGGCAGGATCCAACCCATGTGCGCGGGATCTGGCGTCGCGCCAGCATCGCGTCTTACGATTCGGGCCATCCCGCGTGGCACACGCTTCTTGATCTCGATGCCCTGGACAAGCAGGCACACAAGGATTGGGTATGGAAGGGTGCGGACTGCACCCGCGCCTTTGATCAATGCCTGGTACGGTTGTCTCCAGGGGGAGGCGATGCGGTTGTAATCCGTGAATTCGATCCGAAAACCCAGAAATTCATCGTCAATGGATTCAAGCTGTCATTGGCCAAGAGCCAGGCCAGCTATGTGAACCGCAACACCATTCTCTTCGCAACGAACTTTGGCCCGGGCTCGATGACACCGGCCTCCTATCCGCGCATCATCAAGTTGTGGCATCGTGGCGAGCCACTGACAGCAGCCAAGACCGTGTTCGAGGCGCGGCCCACTGATATGGGTGCCGACCCGATTGTCCTTCATGGCCCTTACGGAACGATTTCGCTGATCATATGTCGGCCAAGCTTCTTCAAGGCGGACTACTACGACGTGGCTGACGATGGCCATCTCATCCAGATAAAGGTTCCCGAGGACGCGCAGCTGGTCGGTGTCACCAACGGACAGCTTATCTTTACCCTTCAGGACGCGTGGAAGACCCCGGCCGGTGCCACCCTCGCGCAGGGGGCCTTGTTTGCCGTGGCGGCTCCGGGCTTTGCCAAAGCCTCCACCCCACAGCCTGTGGTTCTCTACACCCCAGGGACACATGAAGCGATCGGTGATGTCGCAGCCGGGCGCGATGCGGTCTACGCCGCCATCTACAAAGACGTGACGGGGCAGGTGCTCGCGTTTCATTATGCAAATGGCCGTTGGCGCAAAGGCCGTCGCCTCACCCTGCCCACAGGCGGCTCAACCACGCTGGCGAGTGTCAACGCCTGGGGACCGCAGGCCTATATCCAGTTCGAAAGCTTCACCCAGCCTCCCACGCTTTATTTTGATGATGGCAGTCATCAGGTGAAGGCAATCTATGCACTGCCAGAGCGGTTCAATCCCAAGTTGGTTTCGGTCGCGCAGCACTGGGTGAAGTCCAAGGACGGCACCAAGATACCCTATTTTCTGATCCGGCCCGCCGGCGCTAAGGGGCCATTGCCAACTATTTTGTACGGGTATGGTGGGTTTCAGCTCTCGCTCTTTCCCTGGTACTGGGATGACGGCTACCGGCCACTCGATGCCGTGAAGAACTGGGTTCTGAAGGGCGGAGCCATCGCGGTTGCAAACATTCGTGGTGGCGGTGAGTTTGGCCCGGCTTGGCACCAGGCGGCGCTCAAATATCATCGCCAGCGGGCTTTTGATGATTTCGAAGCGGTTGCCGCGGATATCGAACATCATGATTGGTCGACCCCCAAAATGCTCGGTATTGTGGGTGCTTCCAACGGTGGATTACTGGTCTCGACTGTCATGGTGCAGCGCCCCGACCTGCTTGCGGCCGTGGTGTGTCAACGACCGCTCATCGACATGCTGCGTTACACCCACTATGGCGCCGGCGCATCGTGGGAAGGAGAATATGGCAATCCTGCCAATCCCAAGATGCGCGCCTATATTCGTCGCTACTCGCCTTTCGAGAACGTCAAGGCGGGCGTCCAATACCCCCCGGTGCTGTTCATTACCGAGACGAGCGATGACCGTGTCACGCCGGTATTCGCCCGCATGATGGCAGCCAAAATGGAAGCTCAGGGCCATCAGGTGTTGTTTAATGAAGAGGCAGAGGGTGGACATGGGCCAGGTTCGACCCATGCCGAAGAAGCCAATTACTGGGCGCTCACCTACACCTTCTTCCAAGAGCACCTCGGACTGAAATAGCCGCAGCTCACGAGACAGGGCGGGTGAAATCCCCGCCCTGTCTCGTGCGGCTGAAGCACCAGCGCCATCCGCCTTTGCTCCGCGTCCTGATCGGCGTCCAAGGGTAGCTGCAGCAGGCCCTGGGCGATGGTGCTTTGGTGTCAACCTGTCGGCGCAGAAAATTTGACTTGCGCGTCGTTCCGGACTACATCGCTTCCGATCCGGAAAGCCGATGTGAACTTTCCGGTCTTGGGCACGGCCCAAGATCGCCCTCAGGCAGCGCAGGTGCGCCCCCTGGGGCTTTTACGCTTGCTCCTGCTGGTGCAGGGAAATGGTGATACGGACGTGTTTGATTCCTTACAAAAGCGCCTGGGCACAACCTTCGACCGGCTAAGAGGGCGCGGTGCGCTGACGGAAGCCGATGTCGAGGAGGCGTTGCGCGAAGTCCGCGTGGCCCTGCTGGAGGCCGATGTTGCGCTGCCAGTCGTCAAAGAGTTCATCGACAACGTTCGGCCGAAGGCGATCGGTGAGGCAGTCATCCGTTCAGTGACCCCTGGCCAGCAGGTGGTCAAGATTGTCCACGACGCCCTCGTGGAGACCCTCGGCGAAAAGAACGAAGGGCTCGATCTTGGCTCGCCGCCGGCGCCGATCCTGATGGTGGGATTGCAGGGATCAGGCAAGACAACGACGAGTGCCAAGCTTTCCGTTTTGCTCCAGACCCGGGAAAAAAAGCGTGTTCTGATGGCCTCGCTCGATACCAGTCGTCCGGCGGCGATGGAGCAGTTGAAGATCTTGGGCGAGCAGGGCGGTATTGCGACCCTGCCAATCATTGCTGGACAGGGGCCGGTTGAAATCGCCCGCCGTGCTATGGCCTCGGCTAAGGTCGGTGGCTATGACGTGGTGGTGCTGGACACGGCTGGGCGCCAGCATGTGGATGAGCAGCTGATGACTGAGGTCGCCGCGGTGCGGGCCCAGGTCAATCCCCATGAGACCTTGCTCGTCGCCGACAGCCTGACTGGACAGGATGCTGTCAATATCGCCAAGGCCTTCAACGAGCGAGTCAAGCTTTCTGGTATCATCCTCACCCGTGCCGATGGTGATGCGCGGGGCGGCGCAGCATTGTCCATGCGCAAGGTGACCGGCGCACCAATCAAGTTCCTGGGCGTCGGAGAAAAACTTGATGCGCTGGAACCGTTCCATCCGGAGCGGGTGGCAGGACGCATTCTCGACATGGGCGATGTCGTCAGTCTTGTCGAGCGTGCAGCCGAAACGATGGACAAGGAAAAAGCCGAAGCCATCGCCAAAAAGATGAAACGCGGAGAGTTCGATATGAACGACCTCGCCGAACAGCTGGGGCAGATGAGAAAGCTCGGCGGTATGAAAGGCGTGCTGGCGATGCTGCCAGGTGTTGGCAAGATTAAGGATCAGATGAACGCGGCTGGCCTCGATGACAAGATCATCACCCACCAGGAAGCGATCATCGGTTCGATGACACGGCAGGAACGTGTCAAGCCGGATATCATAAATGGCTCGCGGCGCAAGCGTATAGCTGCTGGTGCTGGCGTGGAGGTCAGTGATGTCAACAAGCTGCTCAAAATGCACCGGCAGATGTCGGACGTCATGAAGAAGATGGGACGTATGGGGCCGCGTGGTCTGGCCGGCATGGGCAACCTTGCCGGACTGTTTGGCGGCGGCATGCCTCAGCTTCCACCCGGTATGATGCCGGGAGGAAAAAAGTGAACGCGCTGGTGGCTTTGCAGGCGGCAGGTCTCGCCTGAAGCATCGCGCGCACGTGAGTGTGGTTTTATAGCTTTGAAAGGAATGGACAGTCATGGCACTTCGTATTCGCTTGGCCCGCGGCGGCACCAAAAAGCGCCCGCATTACTCCGTGGTGGTGGCCGATTCACATTCGCCGCGTGATGGTCGTTTTATCGAGAAGATCGGCTTCTACAATCCCATGCTGCCGCAAGATCATGCCGATCGCATCAAGCTGGACCTCGACAAGGCAAAGGCTTGGCTCGGCAAGGGGGCTATAGCTACCGATCGGGTACATCGTTTTCTTGCGGATGCCGGCCTCGTAAAGCCCCTGAGCCGCAGCAATCCGCAGAAATCCAAGCCGAAGAAAAAGGCGCAGGAACGCGCTGAGGCTGCAGCCAAGGCCGCAGAAGTTGGCGGCGAGGCGGCATAACGGCGTCGGTCATGGCCGCGGACATTCTTCTTGGTGTCGTGCTGGGCGCCCATGGTCTTAAGGGTGAAGTGAAGGTGCGAACCTTCACTGAGACGCCCGAGCGCCTGGCCGCCTACGGCCCATTGCACGATGACCAGGGCCGTATATTTGCGGTTACGCACATCAAGGCGATCGATGCGGTCTCTGCCATTGCGCAATTCGATCAGATCTGCAGCCGTGACGCGGCTGAGAGGCTCAAGGGTTGCGAATTCTTCGTCACACGCGCGGCGCTGCCGCAGACCGAGGCGGAGGAGTTCTACCACGCCGACCTGATCGGGTTGCGGGTCGAGGACAGTGAAGGGCGCTTGATCGGTCATATTCGCGGCATTCACAATTTTGGTGCCGGCGATGTGGTCGACATTGAGCGCAGCGATGGCAGCGAAGCCCTCTTGCCCTTCAATCGTCAGTTTGTGCCAGTGGTCGAGATCGCCGCTGGACGGGTTGTCATCGTCCCTCCCGAAGAGGTCGAGGCTCGGTCCCCGGGCCGCCCCATCAGAGGAGATGTCGAATGAGCGAATTGAAATTTCGCAAGGCCGACGAGGATGATCTGCCTGCCATCGTCGCCATGCTCGACGACGACGGGCTGGGTCGCGGGCGTGAGCGACCTCTCAGTAGTGGCGTTGACCCGGTCTATGTCAGGGCTCTGCAGGAAGTGCAGGAGCAGGCAGGCAATCACATCATGATTGTCGAACGCGATGGCGAACCGGTCGGGACCTATCAGATTGCCGTGATCGCGGGGCTGTCCCGCTACGGTACCCGGCGTGCCCAGATCGAAGCGGTGCGCGTGAAATCCGGCAAGCGTGGTGGAGGCATTGGTGAAGCGATGCTGCGCCATGCTATTGCCCAGGCCCGGCAGGAAGGCTGTCAGCTGGTTCAGCTCAGTTCCGACCGGCGGCGGGGTCGCGCTCACCTGTTTTACGAGCGGCTCGGCTTCGTGGCTACGCATATTGGCTTCAAGCTGGAGCTCAAATGAGCTGGTCGGCAACCGTGCTCACCCTCTTTCCCGAAATCTTTCCGGGGCCGCTCGGAGTCTCTTTGCTCGGCAGGGCCGCGGCCAGAGGCCTGTGGCAGCTGAGGGTCCGGGATATCCGTGAACATGGCGTGGGGCGCCACCGCAGTGTCGATGACACCCCGGCCGGCGGCGGTCCCGGGATGGTGATGCGCGCCGATGTTGCATGTGCCGCCATCGATGCTGCGCTGGCGGAGGGCGCTGAGGGCCCGACGATTTACCTTAGCCCCCGTGGCCGGCTGCTCGATCAGGCCCGGGTTCGGACGCTGGCGGCTGGCCCTGGGGTGACAGTGCTGTGTGGCCGCTTTGAGGGCCTTGATCAGCGGGCAATCGAGGCGCGCCAGCTCGAAGAGCTCTCCATCGGGGATTTTGTTCTGGCCGGCGGCGAAACGCCCGCGCTCGCCCTGATCGAGGCCTGCGTGCGCCTGCTTCCGGGTGTTCTGGGGGCGCAGGATTCGGCCCTGGATGACACATTTTCGGAAAATCTTCTGGAGTATCCGCAGTTTACACGGCCGCAGAGCTTCGAGGGACGCAGCATTCCAGCCATTCTTTCCTCCGGCGATCACGGCCGGATTGCGCGCTGGCGGAGGAGGGAGGCAGAGATGCTGACGAAAAGCCGTCGTCCGGACCTCTTCTCCCTCTATGAATCCGGTAAGCACTAGGCTATACGGCCCCCCTTCATGATTTTGGCCGACGCCTGCGCCTTCGGAGACCTGCGATGAACCTGCTGCAAACCCTTGAAGCCGAACAGGCTGCCGCGCTGCGCGGTGACAAGCCCGCCCCCGACTTCCGTCCTGGAGACACGCTGCGCGTCAATGTCAAGGTGGTGGATGCCTCGTTTGACGAGAAGACTAAGCAGATGAAAACCCGCGAACGCATCCAGGCGTTCGAAGGCGTATGCATCTCCCGCCAGGGTGCAGGCCTCAATGAGAGCTTCACCGTGCGCAAGATCTCCTATGGTGAAGGTGTCGAGCGGGTGTTTCCGGTCTACTCGCCGCTGCTGGACTCAGTGGAAATCGTGCGCCGCGGCAAGGTCGCGCGGGCTAAACTTTACTATCTGCGCGGTCGTCGCGGTAAGGCGGCGCGCATTGCCGAACGTGGTGAGCGCGCCAGCGAAATCGCTGCCAAGGAATCTGCCAAGGCTTAATCCAACGCGCTTGCGTACCCTGTACTTCCGGCCGCTCCGGGCAGTGGGGGGACGGTATGGTCCTGCCTGCTTTCGTCCACAGTCCTGCCGGTGACACCGGAGGGCTTTGGCAGTTTGCGCAGGCAAATTACCCTCCCGCGCAGATTTTCTGCCGCGCCAGGCCGCCGGCCGGGGCGGCTGCAATCCCCGATTTTACGGGGTTTTATACGCCCGGTCCGGATGATGTCCCCAGGTCCCTTACGAAAAGGCCACTCAAATGGGCATTTTGTGGCATCCCGCTGATTAACGCGCGCAAAAAAAGCAGTAAACTCGGCCTCATTGATTGATTCGGGGAAGGACTAACCCATGGCCAAAGCCGCCAAGACTGCAAGCAAAGCTCCTGCCAAGAAGGCCGCCGCCGGCGCCAAGGCGAAGACGGAGACCATGACGACCCGCCAGCTCGGTGCTCAGCTCGCGGAAAAGCATGAAATGTCGAACAAGGCGGCGAACGCTTTGCTTGACGATATGGCCGACATCATCACCAAGCAGCTCAAGAAGGGCGTACGAGTTCGTCTCAACGGACTTGGCATCTTGCAGGTTCGCAAGCGCGCAGCCCGTATGGGCCGCAATCCCGCCACCGGCGAGCAGATCAAGATCAAAGCCAGCAAGAAAGTCGCGTTCCGGGCGGCCAAGGAACTCAAAGAAGCCGTCTGATCAATTCTGGTTCAGCTCAAGGGCCGGCGGGCGTGGATGCGCCGTGCCGGTCCTTTTGCGTTAAATATATCGAAACCACTCTCCCTCTGCGGCGTTGGCCAAAGGACCGGCCGTCGGTGCTCCGGCCGGCGTGACCTGCTGGACGGAGGAATGTCTGAATTTGCAGCAAGTAACGGCGCTCATGGCCCGTCTTGTGACCTTTGCGCCGCCCTGGGCTGGCGCGGTGCTCGTCGGTATCGCGATCCTTATCATGGGCTTTGTGCTGCAGATGGCGATTGTGTGGGGCGCGAGCCACTGGTCAAAGGGCTGGCATCCGCTGCTGCAGCAGGTGTTTGTCCGCATCCGGGGCCTGGTGCGCTGGGCCGTGCTTTTGTTCGCGGCTGGAACAGCGTTGTCACTTATGCCGCTGTCCACTCCAGTTCTTGATGTGGCCCGTCCGCTGCTTCTGGCAAGTTTCATCCTCCTTGTTGGTTATGCGATTTACGTGGGCGCCGACATCGCCATTGTGCGTTATATGGTGTCGTTTCGACCTGACGTTACGGACAACCTGCTGGCGCGCAAGGCGGCGACGCGGCTGCGTGTGCTGAGGCCAATGTGATCCAGCTGCGGGCACTGATGAGCTCCGCAGACAGTTTCAAATCCTGGGACCTGCGCTGCTCCGTGCGTGAACAACTCATCGCGTTCATCCAGCAGACATCTCCCCAGGTCTTGCCGCGCACGCGGACCGATCTCACAACCCTGGAGGAGCGTGCCGCCCATGACCCCGTCCCTCTCGGGAGCCGTTGAGCGCAACCTCAGACGGCCGCCACGGGAAGGCTCGTGGCCTTCGTTTCCGGGCATGGCGAGCGGACGGTGGCCGCACGCGGAACGAAGAGCAGCCCTCCACGCGCATGGGCAGGTTGAGGGCCTTGCGTCGGCGGTGAAGCGCTCCGATTGAGCAGCAAATGGTTGCCTCGCTGCTTCCGGCATGGCGGAATGCGCGCGCCGGATCGAGGGGGAAGGCATGGTGCTCAGATACGCTTTGGCCGTGATGCTGGTTTGGGGCATCGCTGTGTCATCCTGCCGTGCAGGCGAGATCGTGGTCCATGTCGACCATGTCTCGCCCAAGGGCGGGATTATTTCAGCGGCGCTGTTTGATCGCGCCGATTATCATGACAACGGCCATCCTCTAGCCTCGCGCAATGTACCGGCCAGGTTTGCGAGCACGACTTTTACTTTTAGCCACGTCAAGCCTGGGCTTTATGCCATCAAGATGTTCCAGGACATCAATCGCAATGGTAAGTTTGATACCGATCTACTCGGTCTGCCTCTTGAGCCTTATGGGTTTTCCAATAATGCGCGGCCACTTCTGAGCGAGCCCGGGTTTGACGCAACCAGATTTCGGGTAGGCCGGGGCAAGACGGTCATCACCATCCGACTTTCGGGAACCGATGGTATCGAGGTGCGACGCCGGAAGCGGGCCAGTTGAAGTTTTTGCAGTGTTGCCGGGAAAGGCGTGGCGCTCAGGTCGGCAAAATTGATGTCCGCTACATCGGACAATGCCAGATCAGGATCACGAGGCTGCGATCCGCTTTAGCCGAACTTGCTTCTGCTGGGCCACCGATGGCGATGCCTCCACAAGGGTTGGCGGATAATAGCCAAGACGCAGCGCGACGGGGCCGCAGATCTGGGATATCCGCTCCATGTTGTCGCGCCCGAAGAAGCCTTCCCAGTCGCCTGTGGGTGTGCCGCGGCGCTGGAATGGATGATCAAGCAACCTCGTCACGTCATGCCAGGCGCTGAGATTGAATGTGTGTGCCAGCCACAGGATGGTTCCCCGTTTGTCGGCGCAAAACCGGTCATAGCGCACCAGTGTCAGCCGGTGGCGTTCGCGTTCATAGAACTCGGTGGCGGCAAGCCAGCGCCGAGCCAGGGTTTCGATGTAATGGCCCTTGGGCAGGCCTATGTCCTCGCCCGAGAGAATAGACTTCCAGGTTCGATTGATCTTGAGCGTACCGATATCGAGGCTTGGCAGATGTCCGGGCAATTCTAGTCGGTCGAGAATGCTGCGAATATTATCCAAGGGATCGCGGATGATGAAGACGGCGCGCTTGAGCTCGAAGTGGTCCATCAGGGGCGCGCCGACAAAGGTCAGGCTTCCATCCTTGATGATGGGGGCAGAAAAGCTGAAGGCATTGCGGCGAATGAAGGTCGGAAGGCTGACTTTGCCCTTCATAAGCTGGGAAAAATAGGGTGCCTTGGTGCCAGTCAGATCGAGGGTTGCGCGGAGCCCGGTTGCCGCTGCGAGCAGGCCCGCGATGGCAGTGCCCCCCGATTTCTGGTTGCCAAACAAAATCAGAGGCGTGGGGCACGGCTGGGAGAATCTGGCACGCAGACGCTCCAAGAAGATGGCTTTGGACGGTAATCTCGGTTTTTCTGTCGTGTCCGTCATGTCCCCCCATCGCGGCTATTGCTACAGCCGCAATCCTTAAGCAAGGTAATCGCCAAAAATTGGGGCGATTGAAAGAAGTAGCCTGTATCGAAATGTCGTTTGCGGCTTTTACGTTCCCGACCTTGGGGTCTCTTTAATGTGTCTTGCAGATGAGGCGCCTCCGATCAAGGTCCTCCAGGTCATGTCTGGCGCGGGTGTTGGTGGTATCGAAACCTTTTTCTTTGACGCGGTTGAAGCGCTGCACCTGGCCGGCCTCCGCCAGCATGTTGCAATTCGGCCCAATGTCCCTTCCCGGCAGATCGCGCGACTGAAGGAGCTCGGTATCGGCGTGACGACGGCCGGATTCCGGCCACTCTGGCCGTGGCCGACGCATCGGGCTCTGGAACGCGTGCATCGGAGCTTTTGTCCGCAGATCGCCCAGTACTGGACCGGACGCGCCGGGCATTTTGCGCGCCGGCAGACCGGCTGCGCCAATATCGGTTGGTTTGGTGGCTATCGCCAGATGACGGATTTTCGCGCCTGCGATGACTTCATCGCGATCACACCGGATTTGGAGCGACATTTGCGTGATGGCGGAGTTGACGAGAGTCACATCGCCCGTGTCCACACGTTTTCCACGCTCCAGGAGGGCCCTGTTTCGCCCGTCAGCCGTGCCCGCTTCGATACGCCTGATGATGTTGCCTTGCTGCTCGTGCTGGCGCGCCTTCATCCCAAGAAGGGCATTGACACCCTGCTCTACGCGCTGAAGGAGGTTGAAGGAGCCTTTTTGTGGATCGCTGGGGAAGGCCCCAATCGAAAGGAGTATGAGGAGCTTGCGCACACGCTCGGGCTTGATGCACGGGTACGTTTTCTGGGTTGGCAGGAAGACAGGGCGGGCCTTCTCTCAGCCTGCAATATCTGCGTCATGCCTTCGCGCTTCGAACCGTTTGGCACGGTGATGGCGGAAGCCTGGTCGGCGCGCCGGCCACTCATTGTGGCGGCGGCCCAAGGACCGCGTGCCTTCGTGCGCGATGGCGAGAACGGTCTGATGGTACCCATCGATAATCCGGCAGCCCTGGCCGCAGCGATAAGACTTATTCTGAATGCGCCGGACCTAGCAGAGCGCCTCGTGGAGGGCGGTACGCGCAGCTTTGAAAACGCGTTCACGGCCAAGGCTTATGTGCGTGGCACCTTTGCCCTCTATCGCCGTGTCCTGGCACGCACCCAAAGTACCGGGGCCTGATGGCAAAGGATGACGCAGCGCCGTCACCAGGATCCGCGCCTTGGCGCGGGGCGGACCCCTTTGTGTATCGCGACAGGGATTTTTACGTCTTCCTGGGGGTTCGCTTTCTTTCGGCGGCGGCGGCACAGATCCTCTCGGTTGCGGTGGGCTGGCAGATCTATGCCATCGCCCGTACTCCGCTTGCGCTTGGCCTCGTCGGTCTCAGCCAGTTCATACCGATGTTTCTTCTGACCCTGCCCGCCGGCGACATCGTTGATCGCAGGGACCAACGCCACATCTATGCGCTCAGTCTGGCTGTGAGTGCCGGCTGTGCGATTTTGTTCGTGCTGCTCAGTGACATGAAGATCGCCCGCACCGAGCCCTTCTATCTGGTCCTCGTCCTGCTGGGCGCCGGTCGCGGATTTGCAGGTCCCGCCGGCTCCTCGCTGCTACCTTTTCTGGTACCGTTCGAGCGCCTTCCCAAAGCCATTGGCTGGAGCTCATCGGTGTTCCAGACCGCCGTGATTGCCGGACCCGCCCTTGGTGGCATTCTCTATGTCGTGGGTCCGGTCGCGGCCTATGGCACCTGTGTACTCTGTTTCAGCGCCGCGGCCTTGGGGGTTACAAGCCTTGGCGGCCGGCGCCGGTCAACCCAGCACAATCGCCAAATCAGCGCCTATGAGCGGGTCACAGAAGGGGTACGCTTTGTCCGCTCACGACCGGTCGTTCTGGGTGCGATATCCCTCGACCTCTTTGCGGTCCTGTTGGGAGGTGCTGTTGCGCTGCTACCGGCCTATGCGCGTGATATCCTGCATGTCGGTCCCCTTGGACTTGGCATGCTGCGCAGCGCCCCGGCTCTTGGCGCGGCGCTGATGGCCATCGGTTTTGGTCGCTGGCCGCTGCAGCGACTTGCCGGCAAGGCAATGTTTGCCGCGGTTGCAGTGTTTGGCCTCGCGACCATTCTCTTTGGGCTGTCGACCAGCTTTTATCTTTCTCTTGCTGCGCTCTTTGTGCTCGGCGGCGCCGATATGGTGAGTGTCTTTATCCGCACCTCCCTGATCCAGATGGCAACGCCCGATGCCATGCGTGGTCGCGTCAGCGCCGTCAACATGCTGTTCATCGGTGCCTCAAACGAACTCGGTGAATTCGAGTCCGGGCTCACGGCCAGCTGGTGGGGCACTGTACCTGCTGTGGTTGTCGGCGGTGTGGGGACGCTTGTGGTCGCAGCGCTCTGGATGTGGGGCTTCCCCAAGCTGCGTCAGGTGGACCGCCTGAGCGAGGTCGTGCCGAAGGACTAGCCCCTTGGCTCCCTGGTATGGGCCGTGCGAATTGCAGAACTCAGGGATCAAGGCCGGGGGCCTGTGGGCGTATGTTGCGGAGTTGCCTGCGCCAGGGGACTGGGTCACAGTGGATCGGCAGTTCACGGAGGATGGTGCGGGTGGAGGTTATTGGCGCGGGGTTCGGACGTACGGGGACATTGTCGCTGCGCACAGCACTCGAAACATTGGGATATGCCCCCTGCTATCACATGCTCGAAGTATTTCAGCAGCCGCAGCATTCGGAGATCTGGCTGCAGGCGCTGCTCGGGGAGCCGCCGGCATGGAACCAGTTTCTTGCCGGTTACCGTGCCGGTGTGGACTGGCCGGTCTGCCATTTCTGGCGCGAATTGGCGCAGCAATTTCCCCACGCCAAGCTGATTTTGACCCGGAGGAACAGCGAGGCCTGGTACGCGAGCATCTCCCAGACCATTTTCGAAGGCATCCTCCATTCCGGGCCGGCTGAGGGCGCACGTGGCTTGCAGCAGCGCATGGCGCGCGTGCTCCTTGCGAAGGTGTTCGACGACCGCTTCGACAAGGACCATGTCATTGCGGTCTACGAGGCCCATAACCGCGCCGTGGCGGCTGCTCTCGGGCCGGACCGCCTCCTGACCTATGATGTTGCCGAAGGCTGGGAACCACTGTGCCACTTCTTGCGCTGTGCGGTGCCCGCGGAACCGTTTCCGCGGACCAACAGCACTGCCGATTTCCGAGCACGCATTGGGCTTTAGCCTGGCCTTGCGCTCGCCTTCCTGATTGCGATAAGCCTGCACCAGACGCGTCGGAACATGCTCATGCAAAAAGTCTATATAGACGCAAAATCGGCGCTCGAAGGTCTTTTGTTCGATGGCATGACTGTCATGTCGGGCGGTTTCGGACTTTGCGGCATACCGGAAAAACTCATCGCCGCGTTGCGTGACAGCAAGGTCAAGGACCTGACTGTCATTTCCAACAATGCCGGTGTGGACGATTTTGGCCTTGGCCTTCTGCTGGCCACCCGACAGATCAAGAAAATGATCAGCTCATATGTGGGTGAGAACGCAACCTTTGAGCGTCAGTATTTGTCGGGTGAGCTTGAACTCGAATTCAATCCGCAGGGCACGCTGGCCGAACGCATTCGTGCAGGCGGTGCCGGTATCCCGGGGTTTTATACCAAAACCGGTGTCGGTACGCTGATCGCAGACGGAAAGGAACTCAAGGTCTTTGATGGCGAAACCTATGTTCTGGAACGTGGGCTGAGAGCCGACCTCGCAATCGTCAAGGCCTGGAAGGGTGACGAGGAGGGCAACCTCGTCTATCGCAAGACTGCGCGCAATTTCAATCCGATGATGGCCACCGCCGGAAAGGTAACGGTGGCTGAGGTCGAGCAGCTGGTGCCGGTTGGTACACTCGATCCTGATCACATCCATACGCCAGGGATTTTTGTGCAGCGCATTTTGGCAGGGCGTGATTACGAGAAGCGCATCGAGAAGCGCACAACGCGCGCTTGAGGCCCCTTTGGGGTCATTCAGGAGATCAGGTATGGCCTGGACCAGAGACGATATGGCCAAACGCGCGGCTCAGGAATTGCGCGACGGCTTCTATGTCAATCTCGGCATTGGGATTCCGACGCTCGTCGCGAACTACATTCCCGCGGGCATGCATGTGACGCTGCAGAGCGAAAATGGCATGCTGGGCATGGGGCCATTCCCGCACGAAGACGAAATCGATGCTGATCTCATCAACGCCGGCAAGCAGACGGTTACCGCACTGCCGCAAACCTCGTTCTTCTCGTCTGCTGAAAGCTTCGCGATGATTCGCGGTGGACACATTGATCTGTCCATTCTGGGTGCCATGGAAGTCAGCGAGACCGGCGATCTTGCCAACTGGATGGTCCCCGGAAAGCTCGTAAAGGGCATGGGCGGGGCAATGGATCTGGTGGCAGGGGTCAAGCGTTGCGTCGTGACCATGGACCATACCGACAAAGCCGGTAACACCAAGCTGCTGCGACGCTGCACATTGCCGCTGACGGGGGTTCATTGCGTACAGCGCATCATCACCAATCTTGCCGTCTTCGATGTCGTCGCCGGCGGGCTGAAACTCGTCGAACTGGCGCCCGGCATTGCGCTCGACGAGCTACGCAGCAAGACTGAGGCCACACTGGTGGACTGAGCTGCTGCGCGGTAATTTTGGTCCCCTGCCATTGCGCCATAAGGGCGCGCCCCCTAGCCTTTGCGGGGGATATCAGGTGGCGGGCAACCATGCTGGGCAATATGCTTCGGGGCGCAACGAGAGAGCAGCGCAATGCGGTCATTGCCGCCTATCTTGGCTGGACGCTTGATGCTTTCGACTTCTTTCTGCTGATCTTTCTGGTCACGGACATTGCCAGGTCGTTCAACTGTTCGGTCTCTGCCATCACCTGGGCGATTACCCTGACCCTGGCACTGCGCCCGGTGGGGGCCTTTCTGTTTGGCCGTCTCGCCGATCACTATGGGCGCCGGCCGGTGCTGATGGTGGATGTCGCCTGCTATGCAATTCTGGGCTTCGCCACGGCCTTTGCACCCAATCTGTGGACGTTTCTTGTCATCCGCGCGCTCTTCGGAATTGCGATGGGTGGAGAATGGGGTGTTGGTGCGTCACTGACCATGGAAAGCGTGCCAAAGGAGGCTCGCGGAATCGTTTCCGGTCTGTTGCAGGCAGGCTATCCGAGCGGCCTGCTGCTCGCATCGGCGGTCTATGGTCTTCTTTATCCCTATCTTGGCTGGCGCGGCATGTTCATGGTCGGCATCCTGCCAGCGCTGCTTGTTCTCTTCATCCGACGCTATGTGAGAGAGGCCCCGGGCTTCCGCCGCGGTCAGGGACGGCGCATCCGTACCCTTGCGCTGCTGCGCGAGCACTGGCGGCTCGCGCTTTACGCCATGCTGTTCATGATGGCGATGAACCTCTTCAGTCATGGTACGCAGGATCTTTATCCGACAATGCTCAAGGTCGACAAAGGCATGCGCCCCGGGTTGATCAGCGCGATCAACTTCATTGCGGCGGGCGGTGCCATCCTGGGCGGACTGTTCTTCGGCGCTTTGTCGCAACGCATTGGTCGGCGGCGGGCCCTCATCCTTGGGGCACTGCTCGCGCTGCCGATCCTCCCCTTCTGGGCCTTTTCGAGCTCTGTCTACTTGCTGGGGGCCGCCGCGTTCGCCATGCAGTTCATGGTGCAGGGCTGCTGGGGCATCATCCCCGCCCATCTCAACGAATTGTCGCCGCCCGAAGCGCGCGGCACCTTTCCTGGTACCGTTTATCAACTGGGCAATTTTCTCGCCTCGTACAATGCCACCATGCAGGCCCAACTGGAGGGCGTCTACGGCAGTTACGGAGCGGCACTCTCACTGGTGGCCGCCACGGCTGCTGTGTTCATCGCGATCTTTGCCTATATCGGCCGCGAGGCACGGCAGATCGATATGGCTGAATACACAGCCCATCACCCCGGCCCCTGATCAGGACTGGATGAAGATGTCGACGCGATCCGTGGCGCCGTGATCATTGGCAGGCACGCCGCCGAGCGCTTGCACGTCGATCCGCTCGGCCGGCACACCATCTGCGATCAGCGCCTGGCGGACGGCCAGCGCCCGCTCGAGGCTCAGCCGTCGTGCTGACGATGAGGTACTCCCGGGATTGCCCCCATAGCCCACCAGTTCGACCCGGCTGGCGCCGCTCGCCAGCGCAGTCTTCAGGCTGAAGGCCAGATCATTCAGTGTCGCGGTGGTGTTGTCCGAAAGCGCGAACGAGTTGCGGTTGAAGAGCACCGAGGCCTGCTTGGAGAGACCTTTGGGCACGGCGATAGGGGGCGTCGCAGCGGCGGGAGCGGCAGGGTGCAAGGAAGACGGTGCGGGAGGTGCTCCAGGGCTCGCGGCCATGGGCGCTGTGGCAGACACATGTGTCGTGCCAAAAGAAAAGGGAATGGCGGTGGCATTGGGCGGAACGGGATGCGCCTGATGCCGGCCAGAGGCGGGCGCATGTACCCTTGCCGCAGTCATTTTGGCGCCCTTTGGCGCCTGGCGTTTCAGCACATGGGTGGTCGAGAGCGGTCTGGTGCGCTTGCTCCTGCTGCGGACTGGTTTGACTGCGCGCGGTGGATGCAGATGCACCGGAGGCAGTTTGTGTTCTGAGAACGGCTTGGGAACCGCCCAAGGGTTCACGGTGACATCTTCGCCGGGATACATCTGGACCTGCGCGACGGATGCCGCTTGCCAGCCGAGGGCCGCAGCCGCGACGGCAACAATGAAGCTTGTCCGGGCAAGCCGGCGGAAGGAGATCTCGGTCATGTGCCCAGCCTGGCGCGTCTGCGACGCTGCACTTTAGGCGCTGCGCGCCAAGGGCTCAACCGTGGGACAGTGGCCGCGTTCCTGGGCCCACACCCTTGAGCAGGCGCAGCATCTGGGGGTGCAGGTTCTCATTACTGGCCAGAATATCGCCGTTTTCGAGCA
>JAKBAU010000039.1 GCA_021808875.1 Pseudomonadota bacterium
AAGCCCAAGAGCCACCGTTTCAGGGCCTTGGTATCAGTGCACTACGCGGCAGTCAGTGAACGTGTGCTCGCCATCACAGCAGCGTCCGGCAGGCTGCGTTCAATGGTCGGCTCTCGCATGGTGTAGCCGCGCCCCCAAACGGTCCCGATAAGTCCGTCCGTGCCGGCGGCAGCCAATTTTTTTCGTAGTTTGCATATAAACACATCAATAATTTTCATTTCCGGCTCGTCCATACCGCCGTATAGATGATTTAGAAACGCCTCTTTTGTTAGAACCATGCCTTTTCTAAGTACCATCAGTTCTAAGATAGCGTATTCCTTACCAGTCAGGTGAACGGTCCTGTTGTTGACAATTACCTCGCGGCTGTCCAAGTTCAGTTGCAGGGCACCGATGGTCAGCACGGGCTGGCTGAACCCCTTGCTTCGGCGCACGATGGCTTGCATCCGCGCCAATAATTCGGCGTTATCAAATGGTTTCGTAATAAAATCGTCGGCGCCGGCCCCCAGGCCTTTGACCTTCGCCTGAGGCCTGGAGAGCCCTGAGAGAATAAGAACGGGAACTTCGATGCGGCCGGCGCGCATCCGGCGAACGACGTCGTACCCCTCCATGTCCGGCAGCAACAGATCCAGAACCATTATATCGTAATCGTAGTGCCGGACGAGTTCCAGGGCCTCCTCGCCGGTGTCCGCGGTGTCGACGACCGCGCCGCCGGATTTGAGCATCAGCGCGATCCCGTGGGCGGCCGTCACATCGTCTTCGACTAAAAGAACGCGCATGGAGACCCTCCGTTACAACCCAAGGTTGTGTAGTACCATCACATGGAGGGCCGATCCACTCATTTTTCATTCTTGGCCATGAATAATGCCGTCGTGGGCGTTTCTGGTCCGACGGGGGAGAGGGAATGGTGGCGAGGTCGGTGCTCGGCCTGGGGCGGTGCGCTATCGGTGCCAGTGCAATCGAGCAGATCAGACCGGCGCGTTGGGAGGGCCGCATCACCGCGACATCGGGTCGGATGAGTGAGATCTCTGGACTTGCTCGTCATCTTTCACTTGGCGCGAGGCTGGCGCTTCATACGCCACACGGCGTCGCGACGCTTGCGGAGATCGTCTCTCTTTATGGAGACGCGGCGGGCGCCCTGATGTTCTTTCCGTCGGATGGATTGCGGATAGGCTCCCTCGCCTCGGCCGTCGTGGACCCCCGGGGCGAGGGACTCGCGGTGTCGGACGCCTGGCTTGGCCGCGTGATCGATGCGCTAGGCCGACCAATTGATGGCGGCCCTGCGCTGCCAAGCGGGCCACGCGTGCGATCTGTGAGAACTGCGCCGCCCGAGGCGACCAGACGAGCACGCCTTGGTCGCCGAATCAGCTTGGGCGTGCGCTCCCTCGACCTGTTTACGACTTGCCGCTCCGGCCAGCGCCTTGGGTTGTTTGCCGCGGCAGGGGTCGGCAAATCCACTCTTCTCTCAATGCTAGCGCGGTCCGCGAACTGTGATGTGACGGTCATCAGTCTTGTTGGCGAAAGAGGTCGCGAGGTACGGGACTTTCTGGAAGATGATCTTGGTCATGCGGGTCTTGCTAAGTCGGTTGTCGTGGTCGCAACCTCCGACGCAAGCCCGCTCATGCGGCGTGAGGCCGCCCTGGCGGCGATGACTGTCGCGGAGCACTTTCGTGACAACGGCAAGAACGTACTCTTTCTTATGGATAGCGTGACACGGTACTGCCATGCCCTCCGGGAGATCGCCGTGGCGGCAGGAGAAGCGCCGTTGAGTCGAGGTTATCCGCCCTCCGTGTTTGCGGAACTTCCGCGATTTCTGGAACGAGCCGGCCCCGGTGCGGAGAGTGATGGCGGTAGCGGACACATCACGGCGCTTTTCACCGTCCTCGTGGACGGCGACGACCACAATGAACCTGTGGCGGACAGCATGCGGGGGCTCCTGGACGGCCACGTTGTTCTCGACCGCAGGATCGCGGAACACGGGCGATTCCCAGCGGTGGATGTAGGGCGCTCGCTGTCGAGAACCGTGCCCGGCTGCAACGACGCTGTTGAAAATGCGATGACTTCGCGGGCTCGCAGCATATTGACGACATATGCCGATGCGGTCGAAATCGTGCGCTTGGGCGCCTATCATGCGGGCACCGATGCTCGGGTCGATGAATCGTTGATCTTGGCGCCACGACTCGAGCAGTTGCTGTGCCAGGGGCGCGACGAGCGGTCGGAATTGGCCGAGTCATTTGCGCGATTAAGACTGGTGTTGGATTCAGCGAGGTAGCCTATGGCTAAGCGTTCCCTTGAAACTGTATTGGCGGTGCGTCGAGCGTCGGTCAACGACGCAAGAACGGCTATTGCAAGTGCTATCTTGAACGAAGCCGCTGCCGCTGCCGATGAGAAGCAGATTGCAACGACGATCCAGGCCGAACTCGATGCCGTTTCCGCCCCGGACGCGGACGACGCCGCGGTGGAAGCTATCGGCTCTTGGTTGTCGCAAGCTCGCCTTCGGCAAGCCGCGGCCCGGGATCGGCGTCAGACCGCCGAGGCCATGACGGCCCGGGCGCGGGCCGCCTTGGCGGCGGCGCTGACTGCCGAGGAAGTCGTCTGCAGCATGATCGCGGCCGAACAGGCGCGGGCAAGGGCCGACAACGACCGCCGCGCCCAGGCTGACCTTGATGAGCAGGCGCTCGCGCGCGCCCAGTGCGCCGAAATCTCGCTGCAGCGCCGGAGGACTTGACCCCGCTACGCAAGGCAGGTCACCAAGGGCTACGATCTTAGGAGACCGCCGATCGCGCGCGGTCCGGAGGAAGTGACAGCCATGCGGATCGCTATGATCGGCGGGGGATACGTCGGGCTCGTGTCCGCCGCGTGCTTCGCGGAGTTCGGTGTTGAGGTGGCGGTTGTAGAGACCGATCCCGAGCGGCTTGCCGCGCTCGTCGCAGGGCGCATGCCGATATATGAACCGGGTCTGGACCAGCTGGTCTCTGATAATGTTGCCGCAAATCGTCTTAGCTTCGGTAGCGACATTGCGACAGCTGTGCGCGACGCGGAGGCAGTTTTCATCGCCGTCGGAACGCCCGCGCGGCGGGGCGATGGACACGCCGACCTTCGCTATGTTTACGCAGCCGTCGAACAGATCGCAGCGGCAATCAACGGCTACACCGTGGTTGTCACGAAATCGACAGTTCCAGTCGGAACCGGGCGCAGAATTTGCGAGATTCTGCACGAAAAATGCCCGACCATCCAGGTCGATGTCGCATCGAATCCCGAATTTCTGCGAGAAGGGAGCGCGATCTCTGACTTCATGCGGCCGGATCGTGTGGTGATCGGCACCGAAAGCGAGCGCGCGCGGGAGGTTTTGCGCCGACTGTACCGCCCACTCTATTTGATAGAGACGCCGATCGTATTTACCGGCCTCGAATCAGCAGAGTTGACCAAATATGCGGCCAATGCATTTTTGGCTATGAAGATCACTTTCATCAACGAGATCGCTGATATCAGCGAGAAAGTGGGAGCTGATGTTCACGACGTTGCTCGCGCCGTCGGGCTGGATGGACGTATCGGACGGAAATTTCTACATCCTGGGCCGGGCTTTGGCGGCTCCTGCTTCCCCAAGGATACGGTGGCGTTGATGCGAATCGCGCGGGACGCTGGTGCGCCAAGTCGGCTTGTGGAGACGCTTGTCGATGTAAACGACATCCGTAAGGCGAGCATGGCGAACCGGATCGTCGCGGCGGCGGGAGGCAGCGTTCAGGGGAAAGTCGTGGCGGTGCTTGGCTTAACTTTCAAGCCCGAGACCGATGACATGCGCGAGGCTCCTTCACTCCTGGTTGTGCCAAAATTGGTGGATTTGGGCGCCGACGTCCGCGCGTTCGATCCTCAAGGAATGGGTCAGGCGCAGCCATTGTTGCCTCCCAGCGTTGTGTATTGCCGCAACTGGTTAGAAGCAGCTTCGGGAGCTGATGTGCTTGTTGTACTAACCGAGTGGAATGAATTTCGTGCGATATCACCAGCAAAAATTAAGGAAATCATGCGGGGGAACGTTATCGTTGATTTGCGGAATATTTTTGATCCTGACGCGATACGAATGCAGGGATTTTATTACGATAGTATAGGGCGTCCCAAGCGCATTTTATAGGTCTGGCAATCGAGATGTATTAATATCGTGCAGCAACGTCATTTTCGAAGGAAATGCGTATATGGTTTATCCAGACGCGCCCAACCCCGATATTCTTAGTCGAATTCCGAGTGACGCAAAAGTCGTTCTGGACGTCGGATGCTTTACGGGCGCACTTGGAGGCGAATATAAGCGGCGTAACCCTCTAGCCAAGGTGTTTGGTATCGAGAGAGATAAAACAGCTGGTGACGAGGCAAGGCGCCGGCTCGATGGTGTTTACATTACTGATTTGGATACAAACCAAATACCATTTGAGGCGGAGTTATCAGAGGGTAGCATTGATTGTTTGATATATGGAGATATTTTGGAGCATGTGAGGGATCCGGCGAGTGTCCTTAGGCGACACGTCGATTTTCTTGCGCCTGATGGGATTGTTATTATTTGCTGCCCCAATTTGGAGCATTGGAGCTTTGCTGCTCGTCTTCTGCGGGGTGTTTGGGATTACGAAGATCAGGGCCTCCTCGATAAGACCCATTTAAGGTGGTTCACGAAGAATACCATGCGGAGGATGCTGCGAAGCATAAATCTGGTTCCAATTGATGACATGCCTCGTGTATTCGATGCTGACGAATGCGAGGAATTTGTGAACTCGATAGCGCCCGGGACGGAGAGGCTGGGGATCGATACAAAGGCTTATCAACAACGATCATTGCCCCTACAGCACGTCTGGAGGGCCTGCCGCGTAGACGTTACCGAAAGGCTCACGGTGGTCTCCACCATGCTCAGCCCTGTCGGTGGGGTAAGTGAAGTTCGCGTAAGTGAGCCTATGGAGGCGCTGAAATCAGATAGCCGACTTTCCACGTCTGTCATCATGAATTCCGACGATGTTCCATTGGATGTGGAAGGGCCGAAGGTTTTTATCTTTCACAGACCAGTGCTGGCCGGGGCGACTGGCTTGGAAAGAATTAAGGCGTTGATATCACAAGGCTGGGTCGTGGTATGTGAATTTGATGACCATCCTGACTACATTCCCGTTTTGCAACGCCAGGATGTTTTGAACTTCCGGGGTGTACATGCCATTCAGACTACGACGACAGGGCTCGCAGATATATTCCGAAAGCAAAATCCGGAAACCGCAATATTCGAGAATGCGATTTCAGCGCTTCCAATAGCCCAGAACTTTCAAAACGTTGATAGAATATCGCTGTTGTTTGCTGGAATCAATCGCGAAGGCGATTGGCGCCCTTATGTCGAATCCCTGAACGCATTGTCTCGACGATTTGATGGTAGACTAAATTACGAAATCGTTAGTGACCGACTTTTATTTGACGCGCTCGAGACGAATCACAAGACTTTTACTCCCCTTTGCGATTACCCAACTTATCGGAACATACTTTCGCGGTGCGAAATTTCGTTTATGCCGCTATCGGATACGCCGTTCAATCGCTGTAAATCCGACCTGAAGTATATCGAAGCGGCCGCATACCGGGTCGCAGCTTTGGCCAGCCCCGTCGGCTACGAACATTGCATCGACGATGGTGAAAGCGGGATCCTCTTCCGCACACCGATTGAATTCGAACGCTGTCTTTCCATTCTTGTTGCCAATCCCGATTTTGCGCGAAAAATCGGAGACGGGGGGCGTCGCTATGTCGAGCGAAGCCGCATGCTCTCCTACCAAGTTAGGCGACGAGCCGATTGGTATCTCTCTTTGTGGGCGCGCCGCGAGGCTCTGACTCGGTCCCTGTTGGCTCGAGTACCAGGGCTGGGATAGCGCAAATTTTCGGGAGTATCCGTGCTCGTCGTAGAAAATTCGAGCGGGTAACGGTGTCCTTGGAGGCGGCCATCGGATCGGCTGCAAGCCATGCTTACCTCAGTTTCTCAAATACGACTCCCCAATAGCTGACATGGTGCGGCCAGTGCCGCTTCGCCCCGTGTTGTTATGCGGATCGACCGCGCGTCACTCCGGGCGCTATAAAGCCCTAAAAATGTGGCGTTTGCGGCCCAGACGGGAGCCTGTGAACGTCCCGCGCCTGGTGTTTGCCGCCGCTGGCGGTGGGCAACAGCGCGGCCTGGGAGGAGATAATCGTGCCGGATGCAGAACCGATCACCCTGTCGGTCGAGGCGGGGATCGCTATCGTCAAACTGGCGAATCCGCCGGTCAACGTCCTGGGTGCTGCGGTGCGGCAAGCCGTGGCTGGGACGTTGCGGCGCCTGGCGACGGAACCGGACGTCCGCGCCATCGTGCTCGGCGCCGAGGGGCGCACGTTCTGCGCCGGTGCCGACATCACCGAATTCGGCAAGCAGACAGTCGCCCCGTTCCTGCCCGATCTGATTGCAGCCTTCGATGTCATCGACAAGCCCATCGTAGCCGCTATCGACGGAGCCGCGCTGGGTGGCGGGCTTGAACTTGTGCTCGGCTGCCACGCCCGCATCGCCGGCCGCGCCGCGCGTCTTGGGCTGCCTGAGGTCACGCTGGGCGTGCTCCCCGGAGCAGGTGGTACGCAGCGACTGCCGCGCTTGATCGGGGCGGTGCCGGCTCTCCACCTGATGACCGACGGCAAGCCGATACCGGCGGAGGCGGCGCTGCCGTTGGGTCTGGTGGACGCGGTGGCGGAGGGCGATGTGCTCGCCGCCGCCACGGCGCACGCGCGCTCGCTGATCGGCCGGCCGTTGCGCCGGACGCGCGATCTGACGGACCGGATCGGGCCATCCGCGGACTTCGAGGCGGCGGCGGCTTCGGTTCTGGCGCGCGAACCGCACAACCCGGCCGTGGCCGCGTGCGTGGACATGGTGCGCGCCGCCTTCGACCTGCCGTTCGACGCGGCTCTGGCCGAGGAGCGGGCGTGCTTCCTGCGTCTGCTGCACGACGATCGTTCGAAGGCCTTGCGGTATGCTTTCTTCGCCGAGCGGCAGGCGGCGCATGTCCCCGGACTGCCTGCCGGCACCGCGCCGCGCCCGATGTCGCGCGCCGTCGTGGTCGGCGCCGGGACGATGGGCGTCGGCATCGCCATGTGCTTCGCCAACGCCGGGATTCCCGTCACGGTCACGGACACCGACGACGAAGCGGTGCGGCGCGGCCTCGCCCGCGCGGCGGAGACCTATGCGGTGTCGGTCAAGCGCGGCAGCCTCACGCCGGAGGCGCGCAACGCGCGGCTGGCCCTGCTTCAGGGCCGCGTCGGCATGGCTGCGGCGGCCGAGGCGGACGTGGTGATCGAGGCGGTGTTCGAGGAAATGGACATCAAGCGCGCCGTGTTCGCCGAGTTGGACCGCATCGTCCGGCCGGGCGCCGTGCTCGCCACCAACACGTCGTTCCTGAACGTGGACCAGATCGCCGCCGCGACGGGCCGGCCGCAGGACGTGCTTGGCCTGCATTTCTTCAGCCCCGCGAATGTCATGCGGCTGCTGGAGGTGGTGCGGGGCCAGCATACGGCCCCGGATGTGCTGGCCACCGCCATGCAACTCGGTCGGACATTGCAGAAGGTTCCAGTGGTGGTGGGCGTGTGCCGCGGCTTCGTGGGCAACCGGATGCTGGCGGTGCGTTCGGCGCAGGTGGAGAGGCTGCTGCTCGAGGGGGCGCTGCCGGAGCAGATCGACGCGGCGATCACCAGGTTCGGCTTTCGCATGGGGCCGTGCGCGATGGGCGACCTCGCCGGGCTCGACGTGGGCTGGCGGGCGCGCCGGGCGGTGGGCATCGTGGCCCCCGTGAGCGACGCGCTGTGCGAGGCTGGGCGGTTTGGCCAGAAGACCGGCTTGGGCTTCTTCCGCTACGAGGCCGGTGGCCGCACGCCGCATACGGACCCGGCGGTGGCGGCGTTGATCGCCGAGGTTTCGGAGCGGCACAGCGTTCCGCGCCGCGCAATCTCGGCGGAAGAGATTGTCGAACGGTTGACCTTCCCCATGATCAACGAGGGTGCGCGTATCCTGGAGGAGCGCATCGCGGCGCGGCCGGGCGATATCGATGTGATCTGGCTCAATGGTTATGGGTGGCCGGCGTGGCGTGGCGGGCCGATGTTCCACGCGGACCTCGTGGGACCGGCGCGCATTGCAGCACGGCTGGGGGAAATGGCAACGATGTCCGGCGACGAAACCCTGCGCCCCGCCGCGCTGCTGCAAGCCGCTGCCGCGCACGGAGGCTTCGCCGGCCTCGCGGGGGCGAGGCCATGAGCGGATTATCAGCGGCCCCGTGGCGCGCGTCCTTTCCTGACGCGGCCGATTGGGATGCCGTGCTGACCACCAGCACGGTGCCGGCGCTGTTGGACGACGCGGTGGCCGCCTACGGCGATAGTCCGGCGATCGAATTCCGTGACCAGCGGATTAGCTTCCGCGAGCTGAGGGCAGCGGTGGACGCCTTGGCGGCGGGGCTGCTGCGGCAGGGCATCGGCTCAGGAGATGCGGTCGCGTTGTACCTTCCCAACACGCCGTGGCATCCCGTCGCGTTTTTCGCGGTCGCACGGACCGGCGCCCGGATCGTGCATCTGAGTGCGCTCGACGCGCCGCGCGAATTGGCATTCAAGCTGCGCGACAGCGGCGCCCGTACGCTGATCGCAACGAATCTCCCCGGCCTGCTGCCGACCGCCCTACGCCTGTTGGATGAGGATGCCGCTGGCCTGTTACTGGTCGGCGACGATGCCCGATGGGGCGCGGGGCCGGCAGAGCCGCTCCCCGTGCCATGGAGCAACAATGTCCGGCCGTTGCCCGGGGCCAATGCCCCATCGGTCTGGCCGGCACTGGACAAGGAAGATGTCTGCGTCCTGCAGTACACCGGCGGCACAACCGGGCTGCCGAAAGGCGCGATGCTGAGCCATCGCAACCTGACCGCCGCCGTCAGCATGTATCGCAGCCTGCGCGAGAGCCCGCCAGTCCGGGGCGGGGAGGAGCGGGTCATCACGGTGTTGCCGCTATTCCACATCTTTGCGCTGACCACGCTGCTGCTACGTCATGTCGCCGACGGGAATGAATTGCTGCTGCGCACCCGCTTCGATGTGCCGACGCTACTCGCTGATATCAGCCAGCGGCGCGCCACGATCTTCAGCGGCGTGCCGACGATGTGGATTGCGCTCGCCAATCATCCGGACGCCCCCGCTTGCGATTTCTCCTCGTTGCGCCTGTGCGGGTCCGGGGGCGCGCCAATGCCGTTCGAGGTCGAGCAGCGCATAAGGCGCATGATCGGCCGCCAATTCTACACCGGCTGGGGCATGACTGAGACCAGCCCGGCAGGGACGCGCACGCCCGCGGGTGAGCCCTCGACCCCCGGAATGATCGGCATTCCGTTGCCGGGTATCGAGCTGCGCGTGGTCGATCGGCTCGATCCCTCGCGTGTGCTGCCGCCGGACGAGCCGGGGGAGCTCGCGATCCGTGGCCCCAACGTGTTCAAGGGCTACTGGAACCGCCCGCAAGAGACGGCGGCGGCGTTTCACGATGGCTTCTTCCTGACCGGTGACATCGGTGTGATGGATGCGCGCGGGCTGTTCCGCATCCTCGACCGCAAGAAGAATATGATCATCAGCAGCGGCTTCAACGTGTATCCCGCAGCGGTGGAGAACGCGATCTACGAGCATCCCGACATTGCCGAGGCGATCGTTATCGGCATCCCTGACGTCTATCGCGGGCAAGCGGCCAAGGCGTTTGTGACTCTTCGCGCAGGAGCGTCGGGCTTGACCCTTGAGGCGTTGACTGCGTTCCTGGCGGACCGGATTGGGCGGCATGAAATGCCGGTGGCGCTGGAGGTTCGGGCTTCGCTGCCGCGCAGCCCCGCGGGCAAGCTGCTCGCCAAGGCGTTACAGGACGAAGAACAGGCTAAGGCGGCAGCAGCGCGGCCAGCGGATGGGGGGCGATGATGGATCTGCGTTTCACCGAACAGGAAGTGGCGTTCCGCGACGACGTGCGCGCGTTCTTCCGGACCGAAATCCCGGCGGATATCCGCCACAAGGTCGCGCAAGGTCGGCACCTATCCAAGCAGGACATCGTGACCGCGCATCGCATCATCCATGCCCGCGGCTGGGCCGTGTCGCATTGGCCGCGTGAATGGGGCGGGCAGGACTGGTCGGCGGTGCAGCGCTACATCTTCGAGGAGGAAATGCAGCGCGCGGCGGTGCCGAACCCCTTGCCGTTTAACGTTAGCATGGTGGGCCCGGTGATCGCCACGTTCGGCAACGAGGCGCAAAAGCGCCGCTTCCTGCCGCCGACCGCGAGCCTGGATATCTGGTGGTGCCAGGGGTTCTCCGAACCGGGCGCGGGATCGGATCTCGCCAGCCTGCGCACGCGTGCCGACCGCGATGGCGCTGTATTTGTTGTCAATGGCCAGAAGGCATGGACCACGCTCGGCCAACACGCCGACTGGATTTTCTGTCTTGTCCGCACCGACCGGGAGGCCAAGCGGCAGCAGGGGATTTCCTTCCTGCTGATCGACATGAAAACCCCGGGCATAACGGTGCGCCCAACTATCCTGATCGATGGGACGCACGAGGTGAACGAGATATTCTTCGACGACGTGCGCGTGCCGGCCGAAAACCTTGTTGGCGAAATCAACAAGGGATGGGACTACGCGAAATTTCTGCTTGGCAACGAGCGCACCGGGATCGCGCGCGTCGGCATGACCAAGCAGCGCATCGAACAAGCCAAACGCCTCGCGCGCGAAACGTCGATGGGCGACGGTGCGTTGTGGGACGATACGGATTTCCGCAGGCGTGTGGCGATGCTCGACGTGCAGGTCAAGGCGCTGGAACTCACCCAAATGCGCGTCGTGGCGGCGAAGCGCCAGGACACTGGCAAGCCCGACCCTAACTCCTCGATCCTGAAAATCCGCGGCTCCGAACTGCAACAGGCGTCCACGGAATTGCTGAAGGACATCGCCGGGCCGTTCGCCTTGCCGGACGCCGACGAAGGGCAGCTGTCCAACGAGGCGCCGGTCGCGCCGGACTGGGCACCGTTCGCAGCCGCCAGCTATTTCAACTACCGTAAGGTGTCGATCTACGGCGGGTCCAACGAGATCCAACGCAACATCATCGCCAAAGCCTTTTTAGGGCTGTGAGGAGGCGCACATGGATTTCGAACTGAGCGACGACCAGACCTTGCTTCGCGACAGCGTCGGACGGGTGCTGGACGACGCCTACGGTCAATTCGAGCGCCGCAAGACCTACGCCGCCGAGCCCAAGGGATGGAGCGAGTCGCTCTGGCGGCAGTACGCCGAACTGGGCTTGCTCGGGCTGCCGTTCGCGGAAAGCGAGGGCGGGTTCGGCGGTGGCCCGGTGGAAACCATGCTGGTGATGGAGGCCATCGGTCGGGCGCTGGCGCTGGAGCCGTATCTGGCGACGGTTGTGATCGGCGGCGCATTCCTGCGCCTGGGCGGCACGCCGGCGCAACGCGCGCGGCTTGTGCCACACGTGATCGATGGGTCGCTGCGGTTGGCCTTTGCCCATGTCGAGCGGCAGGCACGCTACGATTTGGCCGACGTCGCGACCGTCGCGCGGCGGGACGGCGATGGGTTCGTACTGAGCGGCGCGAAGGGCGTGGTGCTGCACGGCGACAGCGCCGAGATGCTGATCGTCAGCGCGCGCACCGGCGGGGGACGGCGCGATCGCGCTGGTATCGGGCTGTTCCTGGTTGACTCCGACAGCGCGGGGGTGTCGCGGCGCGGTTACGCGACGCAAGACGGGCTGCGTGCGGCGGAAGTGGCGCTCGACGGCGTGCGCGTGGCGGCGGAGGCGGTGCTGGGGCTGCCCGACGACGCAATGCCGCTGATCGAGCAAGTGGCCGACATTGCGCTTGCTGCTGTCTGTGCCGAAGCAGTGGGCGCGATGCAGGCCGCGCAGCAGACCACGGTGGAGTATCTGAAGACCCGGCAGCAGTTCGGCACCACCATCGGCGGTTTCCAGGCGTTGCAACATCGCGCGGCGGACATGCTGGTGGCGCTGGAACTGGCGCGTTCCATGGCGAT
This sequence comes from Pseudomonadota bacterium, assembly GCA_021808875.1. Next base: position 12,042 of record JAKBAU010000039.1, read on the forward strand.
GTACGCGGCCATGATGGCTGAATCGGCCGATGCGGCCGAGCGCCGGGTGGCCCTGGCGGCCGCCAAGGTGCAGGTGAACGAGTCCGCCCGCGCTATCGGTCAGGCGGCCATGCAACTGCACGGCGGCATCGCGATGACGCGGGAATACAAGGTCGGGCACTACTTCAAGCGACTGACCATGATCGAGAATTTTTTTGGCGACACCGACCATCATCTGCGCCGGGTGGCCGATGCGGGGGGGATGTACGACGACTGATCGCACCCGCCTGGGCCTGCGAACAGGAGAGCGTCATGCGGGCGATCGTTCTGCTGTTGTTATTTATTTCCCCATCGGCCCGAGCCACCGAGCCTGTGGATGTCGCGCTCGTGTTGGTCAGCGACGTGTCGCGCTCGATCGATGACAGCGAGTTTACCCTGGAGAAACAGGGCTATGCCGCGGCGTTGGCGTCTCCGCGCTTCCTCGCCGCGATGGCCGAGGGCGAGCACCACGCGGTCGCTGTCGCCTATGTGGAATTCGCCGGCGCGGCCGAGGTGCGCGAAGTTCTCGGCTGGGCGGTGCTGCGCGATGCCGCCTCCGCCAGTGACTTCGCGGCGCGCCTTGCAGCCGCGCCGCGGAGCTATGTCGGCCGGACCGCGATCGGCGAGGCGGTGGCGTTCGCCGAGCAGGTGCTCGCGAACGGCGGCTTCGCGGGTGCGCGACAAGTGATCGACGTCTGCGGCGACGGTACCAGCAATGCCGGCCGCCCGGTGACGGAGGCCCGCGACGCGGCGGTGTTGGCGGGTATCACCATCAATGGCCTGACCATCATCAATCACCACCCGAAGAACTACATGTTCGCGCATGTCCAGCCGCCAGGCGGGCTGACCAAATATTACCAGGATAACGTCATCGGCGGGCCGAACGCGTTCGCGTTGGAAGTGCGCGACTTCGCAGAATTCGGGGCGGCGTTCATGCGCAAGCTGATCGAGGAGATTGCCCTCCGCCGCGTCCCTGGTCAGACGGGTTGAGGCCCGTTCGTGGACACGCTTGGCGTGTCATGTATCGCACGGGGTTGCGCCCAAGGGCGGCGGGTCGCATCCTCGGCGGCGAAGGCGCGAATCTCCGGCAGGCGGCTCATCGTCAGGTCGATGTCGTCCCAGCCGTTGAGCAACTTGGTGCGCCATACCGGATCGATGACGAACGGCATCACGGTGTCCTCGGCGTGGATCTGGCAATTCTCAAGATCGATCGTGATCTGTGTAATCCCGGTTGCCAGCAGCCGCAGTAGTCTCTCACCGTCCGATTCCTCCACGCGGGAGGGAAGGAGGCCGTTATTGACCGCATTGGCTGCGAAAATGTCGCCAAAGCTAGGCGCGACCACGCAGCGTACGCCATAATCGACGAGCGCGTACACCGCTGCCTCGCGCGACGAACCGGTGCCAAAACTGCGGCGCGCCACCAGGATCCGTGCGCCCGCCCGTTCCGGATGATTAAGCGGAAAGTCCTCGATCGGGGTGCCGTCGTCGCGAAACCGCAGATCGTATAGCAGATGGCCGCCATACCCGTCGGCACGTGCGCGGCTCATGAACCGGGCGGGGATCAACTGGTCGGTGTCGATCCCGGATAGCGGCAACGGGCACGCTGTCGCCGTTAGGCGAGTGAAGGCCTGCATCACCAGCGGCCCTCCAACAGCGCGCGCGCGTCGGTCAGGTGGCCGGTGACGCAGGCTGCGGCCGCCATGGCCGGGGACATCAGGTGCGTGCGCGCGCCCGGCCCCTGCCGCCCCTTGAAATTGCGGTTCGTGGTGGACGCGCAGCGCTCGCCAGGCGCCACCACATCGCCGTTCATACCGACGCACATCGAACAGCCGGACTCCGCCCATTCCAGCCCGGCGGCGGTAAAGATCCGGTCCAGGCCCTCCTGCTCCGCTTGTCGCTTCACCAGCGATGACCCGGGTGAGACGAGTCCGGGCACGCACGCCACGCGCCCCGCCAGCACGGCGGCTGCGGCACGAAGATCCTCGATACGGCTGTTCGTGCAAGACCCGATGAAGACCCGATCCACTCGGATGTCCGTCACACTCTGCCCGGGCGCAAGCCCCATGTACGCGAGCGCGTCGCGAACATGCGCGGCCCGCCCAGCGTCGGCGATGGCCGCCGGGTCCGGCAGGCGCGCAGTGATCGATACGGCGTCCTCCGGATTGGTGCCCCAGGTCACGACGGGCGCGATCTGCGTTGCATCCAGTGTCACCACTTGGTCGAACGCCGCGTCCGCATCGCTCGGCAGCGCGTGCCACGCCATCTCGGCCCGGGCGAGGATATCGCCGTCCGGCGTACCGGGCCGGCCGCGCACGAACGCCAGGGTTGTCGCGTCGGGGGCCACCATGCCGCAGCGCGCGCCGCACTCGACCGAGAGGTTGCACAGCGTCATGCGCCCCTCCATCGAAAGCGCCCGGATCGCGCTGCCGGCATATTCGATTGCGTGACCCTGCGCCCCATCGGCGCCGATGCGGGCGACGATCGATAGCGCGATGTCCTTGGCTGCGACGCCGGGGCCGGCGCGCCCGTCGACGTGCACCAGCATGCGCTTCGGCCGGCGCTGCCACAGCGTTTGCGTCATCAGCACATGCGCCACGTCCGAGGCGCCGATGCCGAACGCGATCGCACCGAACGCGCCATGCGTGGAGGTGTGACTGTCGCCACAGACAATGGTCAGCCCCGGCAGGGTCAGCCCCTGCTCCGGCCCGACCACATGCACGATGCCCTGGCGCGGATCGCGCAGCCCGAACAGACGAATGCCATGCGCGCGCGTGTTGTCGTCCAGCCGTGCGACCATCCGCCGCACGGCCTCATTCGCGATCGCGGTGTCGCGGCCACGCGTCGGCACGTAATGGTCGGCGACCCCGAACGTGCGGTCGGGCCGGGCCACGCCGGCGCCGCGTGCGGCGATCTGGCCGAATGCATGGTGCGAGCCCTCATGCACGAAATGTCGGTCGATCCACAGAAGGCTCTGCCCGTCTTCACGAGAGAGGACCGTGTGTGCGTCCCATACCTTGTCGAACAGGGTTCTTGGCGCCTCGCTGCCCATGCCACCGCCTCCCCACGCGGAGTGTCCGATCACGCCCTCAGTATCGGGGCATTTTCCGGTTGACGCAACCGCGCTGTCTCGTATCCTAGACAGGATGCTTGCCGGATTTCCATACAGCAAATCGTCACCGGGGGGTGGCTTGGACGCATCGGTCGAGCCGTTCAAGGCGCGCAGGATCTACCTGCTGCTCAGCGAGCGCATCGCCACGGGCGACCTCGCGGCGGGCGCGCGCCTGCCGGGGGAACCTTCGCTCGCGGCCGAGCACGGCGTCTCGCGGATGACGGTGCGACGCGCGCTGGACCAGTTGGCGCAGGTTGGCGCGGTCGAGCGGCGGCCCGGTGTGGGGACATTCGTGCGTGGCGGCAGCGTGGTGCGCGCGGTCCGGGCGGAATTGTCCGATGTGTTCGCGCATCTGAGGGAAATGGGGCGGCGCACCGGCGTGCGGTTGCTGTCCTTCGCCTATGTCACGCCGCCCGAAGCAATCGCTGGAGCGCTCGGCCTTGCCCCTGGTCAGCGCACGCAGCGCTCGGTGCGCGTGCGCCTGATCGACGGCGCGCCGTTCTCGTGGCTGACCACGCATGTGCCTGAGAGCGTCGGCGACACCTATTCCGAGGGGGAACTCGCGTCGATGCCGCTGCTCGAACTGCTCGAACGTTCCGGCGTGGTGGCGGATCGGGCAAGCCAGACGATCGGCGCGACGCTCGCGGGACCCGAGGTCGCGGAGGCGCTGCAAGTGGACATCGGTGCGCCGTTGCTCTCGCTCACGCGCATTGTGCACGACACGTCCGGGCGGGGCGTGGAGCATCTGCATGCGCTGTATCGGCCGGACCGGTTTTCGTTCCAGATGGATCTGCTGCGCATCGGCTCGCTCGGTGAGCGCCGCTGGAAACCCCTGCCATCCGTGGCGGCAAAGGCCGGAGAGCCAGAGCCAGGGGCATCCCTTTCAAGGAGGAAAATGTCATCGTGATCACCCCCCCGCACATCAGCCGCCGTGCCCTGCTCGGGGCCGGCGCCGCGACCGTCGCGCTCGGATCGCCCGCGATCCTGCGGGCCGAGCCCGCGTCGGTGAAACTCGGCATCCTACAGCCAGTGACTGGCGCGTTGGCGCAGGACGGCGAACTCGGACGGCACGGTGCGCAGCTCGCCATCGACGAGATCAACGCGGCCGGCGGGCTTCAGGCCCTTGGCGGGGCTAAGATCGAGATGGTGTTCGGTGACGCGCGCTCCAATCCCGAGGCGGCGACCCAGGAAGTTGAGCGCCTGCAAGGCGAAGGCGTGGCCGCGATCGTCGGCGGATTCGCAAGCCCGATCTGCCTCGCCGCCAGCCAGGCGGCCGCGCGTTACAACCTGCCATACATTGTCGATGTCGGCGTGTCCGACCAGATCGTTAAGCGCGGGCTGACCAACACATTCCGCTTCGCGCCGGGCTTTGGCATGGTGACGTCCGTGGCGCTCGACAATCTCGTCAAGCTCAATGACGCGGCCGGCAAGCCGGCCAAGACCGTGGTGCTGGTCCATGAGGATGGATTGTTCGGCAGCGGGCTCGCCAAGCTGATGCAGACGGAACTGCCGAAGCGCGGATTCGAAATTCTGGAGACAATCGCGCACCCGACGCCGGCGCGCGACATGTCCAACGTGGCGCTGCGCATCCGTTCGCTTAATCCCGATCTGGTCATTCCGTCGAGCTATTACGGCGAATTTGTGCTGCTCGCGCGCACCATGTTGCAGCAGCACATCCGCCCGAAGGGCATCTACTGCGTCCTGAACGGCGCTGCGTCCAACTACCGGTTCGTTCGCGAATTTCCGGAAGCGGCGGCGGCGGTCATGGACTGCAACCACTGGGCGGACCCACGCAACCCGAAAGCGCAGGCGCTGAAGAAGCAGGTGCAGGATGCCGGGAAGCTATGGGCCTATAATGTTCCGTTGAACTATTCCTGCGTGAAGCTGGTGGCGGACGCCATCAGCCATGCGGGCGGAGCGGATCGCGGTAAGATCGTGGATGCGCTCGCCGCTTCGACGTTCAAGGATCACATCATGCCGTATGGTCCGACCCGATTCGTCAATGGCCAGAACCAGGGGGCGGCGCCGGTCAACCTGCAAGTTCAGGATGGCGACATCAAGGTGATATTCCCGACGGAGTTCGCTGATGCGAAGCCCGTGTTCCCGCGCCCGGCCTGAGACGAAACGGGAACAGCGGGCGTGTACTCGCCGGAGATTGTCTTAGAGGCCGTGGTGAATGGGCT
>JAKBAU010000040.1 GCA_021808875.1 Pseudomonadota bacterium
TCCATATTCCACGTGATCGCGGGCAGCCATTCCACAGGATGATGGGCAGGCGTTCCATGTGACCGCGGGCATCTGTTCCAGACGATCGTGGGCAGGAATTCCACGGGATCTTGGCAGGATTGGCCGACAGTCTGAGGTTAAGTAGCCGAACTATCGCGTGCATCCAGTTCGCTCGATGCGAAGCTCCATCCGCGATCGGCGGCCAACAGCCAGACAAGGGACTGTCCAACCTCAAATTTTGACGGTTAAAAGCTTGTTTCGTTTCGGAAATATCGTATGACACCAATGCCTTAAAGTATCGCGCCGGCTCCAAGCTTTGGCGGTTCTACTTCACGACAGGGCTGGCGCCGTGAACCTGGCAGACCGGTTAGATCCCGAGCGCCAATGACCTATTCAATGGTGATGCCCGCCAGCAGTAGCAAGGGCCCACAAGCCTAAACCCAGATAGACCGCAGCGGCTGCCCATCGCAGAGACGTCACCGGGATTATCCTGGTTACGGCGTTCCCTAAGAGCACAGCTGGGATATTCGCCAGCATCATGCCTGTCGTTGTACCGGCCACGACCACGACGATGTTGTGGAAGTGCGCCGCAAGGGTAGCAGTTGCAATCTGCGTCTTGTCGCCCATCTCGACCAGGAAGAAGCTAGTCATGGTCGTAAAAAACACGCCAGTACGTATGGGATCTTTGCCGGTCTCTTCGCTTTTGTCGGGAACGAGCGTCCAAACTGCCATGGCTATGAATGAGAGTGCGACCGCATATTTGAACCAGGCCGCGGATAATATTTCTGCCAAATAGTAACCTACGAAAGCGGCAAGCAGATGATTTGAAATCGTCGCGACAAGAATACCGAGGAGTATTGGTACTGGCGCGCGAAAACGGCTCGCCAGTAAAATCGCAAGCAGCTGTGTCCGGTCGCCCATTTCCGCGAGTGCCACCAGCAAGGTCGAAACCGAATAAACAGTGAGCACCTGAACTCTCCGAGGTCGACGGACAACGATGTTAACGGCCTGTCTGCCATGGGCATGAACGCGGTTGGTCCTGCCTTTCGGACCTTATGGTCCGACACGCCTGCGATGACCATGAGGTCAATCATGCTGATGCCATTTCCGCTGTAAGCGGGCGCGTATACCCAAGTTACCTGTTGTATAGTGACGAATGGGATTTGTGGTCAACTGCAGGGCGCGGCTCTCTGGCCCGCTGTGGTTTGGGGCAGCTGCGTCAGGGCGCGCCGAGACCGGGGTTCAGGTCTTCACTGCGCGGGCGCTTCAAGTTCACGCGCCCACAGAAAGAGCAGAGGCAGAAGGTAAATGATGACATTCCCAAGAAGATTGCCGCGCACTCCGGTGCCAGCGGATGTGTAGGGCCCGCCGAATGCCTCTGCCGTGACCCAGACAGACAGCGAATAGAGGATACTGAAAGGCAGTATGATCTTCATTGCCCTGCCGCTCAGCAGGCTGAGCGCGATAACGGTTTCAGCTGTTGCGACGAGTACGGCCACTGTAACAGGTCCGATCAGGGCGACCACGGATGCAACGAAACCAAGCCAGATGGCGACAGGATGCGGCTGGCCTGGTATCACGCCGGTGATCTGGCTGGTAAAGTGAAACAGAAATGCAGGCAGCCACTTCAGCACGGCATCAAACAGCCACAATGCGCCGAAGGTCAGCCGGGCAGTTGTCCACAGCACGTCGGAATTTTCCGTCTGACCGGCTGTCTCGCCGCGCAAGGACGCGTGTGCGGCGAGCACAAACAGGAAGGTGACGGCATAGGCGATCAGGACGCCTGGATCGGTCTGGCCGTTTGCATAGGGAAACCCAATCCCGTTCAGAATGACCCAGTAGATAAGGCTGTAAATGAACCCGATACGCGCGGTCGCAGAAAGCGCAGTGCGTGTCAGAAGCGCGAGGCCGAAGAGTACGGAGATGGCAACGAGGAGTGCTGCGATCGGGGTGGGACCTATGCGTTCTACAACATGTACCGCGGCCAGAAGCAGCGGCCTCAGCCCTTCAGGTACTTTTGCGGCCGGGTGGGTGAATGCCTTCAGAAGATTGGTCTTTGCCGCTGGCGCAACAAGCCAGGCCTCAGCCTGCCAGGCCGCGTTGAACAGCCACACTGCTCCAAATGTCGAGACCAGCATCTTAAACGCCGGGACCCCGGTGAGCTGGGCTCTGAGTGCCGTCAGTTTTGCATGTGCCATTGCCGTCCTCGCGCGACGTCCGGCTCATCCGGACAGCTACCCACTGTAGCGTCCTGTTTCCTCTTCGCGGCCATCGCCGCCTGAGGATCGAGGAGGCGTTCACAGCTGAGGTCTCATGAATGGACCATACATCGCAAATGAAAGCGCGGAAATATTTAGCGCTCCCCGCATCCGGGGCAGAGAGCCTGTCCGCCCGGATCAACGATCGAGGGCGCCGTCACCAAAATCCTGTTCTGCGATCAAGATCGAAGAAACCGTCAACATCGCGTCTCAGGCTCGGATCTGTCATGTCCGGACTGCCAGCAGTGCTCGACTGTCCGTCAAAACCTTGGGAACCGCGAAGTGCCATGTCTGATCTGGAATCCCGCCGTCCTGATCTTCAGTTGTCGCAGGGCGTTCATCGTGTTCGCCACTTGGCAAAGCGTTCATCCGTCGCAACCGTCCAAAGTGCCCAGTCCTCGATGAAATCGCGGGCATAGTTGCGGATGCGCCCATCCGCCTCGCGGAGGGCCACGTCTTTTGAGGGATAGTCGCCGATCGGGACACGGTTGATTTCTATAGTCCAGCTGTCGCCAGGGCGTCTGCGGACGGTTGCCGTTACGAGGGTGCCGAGCTCGAGGCTATACGCATCTATGCGTCCGTGCCCCCCGTCCCAGCGTGTCCAGCGTGCCTTGCCCATAAAGAACAAATAAAGAACAAATGGATGCGGGGCAAGGGGTATGACGGCGCCAAAGGCGTCGTCCCAACCACCACATGCCTTGCGTCTTGCAACCGGGGTTGTGACCTGGGGCAACGGAAACTCCGGGCAATAATTCGTGTACGGATGGTATGGGTGGTGCAGCCGCGTGCGGCAGAGAACCAGAGAAGCGGACAACTCATCTGCTTAGGACGCTTAATCGGGCGTATCCTTGACAGTTGGACTCGGAGCGCCGATATACGGGTCATCGTTGCGGCCGCACGCTCTAGCCTTTTGGCCTGAGCCGCACTTTTCAACCCCTCCGTTTGCTTCCATGTGCGGGAAAGACGGCACCCGCTGTCGCCAAAGCCATGTGCTTTGCGACTATAGGAACCATTGTGACCAGTTTTGACGAATTGGGCCTCATCGCGCCGATCATGCGCGTGCTTGAGGCTGAATCTTATGTGACTCCAACCCCCATCCAGTCTCGTGCCATTCCGCGTCTGCTGGCCGGACGAGATCTGCTCGGCATTGCCCAGACAGGTACCGGTAAGACCGCTGCCTTCGGTTTACCGCTGCTCCAGAAGCTTCGTACCGACATGCGTGTGGTTAAGGCCCGCGCGACGCGCGCACTCATCCTTGCACCTACGCGTGAGCTCGCCCTGCAGATCGACACCTCGCTGCGCAGCTATGGCCGTGGGCTGAAGCTTCGTCATTGCGTGATCTTCGGTGGTGTAAGCCAGTATCGCCAGGTGCAGGAACTGGCCAAGGGCGTGGATGTCCTGGTGGCAACGCCCGGACGGCTGCTCGATCTGATTGCCCAGCGCCACCTGCGGCTCGACGAGGTCGAGGTATTTGTCGTCGACGAGGCCGACCGCATGCTTGACATGGGTTTTATCCGCGACGTCCGGCGTATTGTCGCGTTGTTGCCCAAAGAGCGCCAGTCCATGCTGTTTTCGGCCACGATGCCTGATGACGTCGTCAAGCTTGTGGGCGACATGCTGAAGCAGCCAGAACGCATCGAGATTGCACCACAGTCGCGTCCGGCAGAGCGGATTGAGCAGCGCGTGTTGTATACAGAAGGCCGGCAGAAGCGCGGCATCCTTATCAGCCTGTTGCGCAATCCTGAAGTCAAACGCGCCATTGTCTTTACCAAGACCAAATATGGTGCCAACAAGGTCGCTGAGACGCTCGAGAAAGCCGGGATTTGTGCCGAAGCGATCCACGGCAACAAGTCCCAGAACGCCCGTCAGCGTGCGCTGGCCCGCTTTCGCAGCGGCGAGGCGCCAATCCTCGTGGCGACCGACATCGCGGCGCGCGGGATTGATGTCGATGAGATCACCCACGTCATCAATTTTGAGCTGCCCAATGAGGCGGAAAGCTATGTCCATCGTATCGGCCGGACGGCGCGAGCTGGCGCCAGCGGGATTGCGATTTCGCTGGTCGATGAAACCGAGCACGGGCTCCTGCGTCAGATCGAGCGCATCACCCGCCAGCGCATTCAGGTTGTGCCGGCGCCAGAGGGCGTAATGGAAAAGGCGCCCGAGCCACGGCGCGAGCCCAAGCACCCGCGCCCGCCACAGGCCACCGCGGGGCGTGCAGCACAGAGCCCGACCGAGCGTGAGGGGCGGCGCCGTCCACGGCGCAAATCCCGCACGGGGGGCCGGTCTCACGGCAAAGGGCTGGCGCTGGAGGCTTCGCGCTAGCCGCTTCTGTGGCCCGACGGGCGTCGCTCAGCGCGATTGGGCGGCGTAGTCGGCAAGGACGCGCGCCACCACTTCAGTTACATTCTTGCCGGTCGGAATGTGCAGGAATTCATTGGGGCCGTGCGCGTTGGAATGGGGCCCCAAGACGCCGGTGATGACGAATTGGGTTTGTGGAAACTTCGCGCCCAGCATGCCCATGAACGGGATCGAGCCACCTTCGCCCATCATCGCCGCGGCGCGGCCAAAGGCCGCTTGGGAGGCGTCAGCAATGCTTTGGGCAAGCCATGGCGCCAGCGCCGGCGCGTTCCAGCCACCCTGTCCCGGCTCTTCGGCAAATTCGACCTCGGCGCCATAGGGCGGATCACGCTCCAGCGTGGCTTTGAGCGCGGCCGTTGCGGCTGCGGCATCGACCGTGGGCGGCAGACGCATCGAGAGCTTGGCGGTCGTGAAGGGACGCAGCACATTGCCTGCATTCTGGGGTTCGGGTGCCCCCGAAAGTCCCACCGTCGACAAGGACGGGCGCCAGGTACGGTTGAGGACCAGCTCGGCGAGATCCTCGCCCATTGCGGTCATGCCTGGCAGGAACGGAAACTTGCTGAACACGGAAGTCCCGAGCGCCTTGGCCGCTTCGTGGGCCTGTGCCCGGCGCTCCTCGGGGATCTGGCAGTAGAGCGCGTCGAGTTTGATGCGGCCGGTCTGCGCCTCTTCGATGCGTTCAAGCAGGGTGCGCAGAATGCGGAAGGAAGAGGGCACAATGCCGGAGGCATCGCCCGAATGCACACCCTCTGATAGCACGCGCACAGTGAGGTTACCCATCGCGATACCGCGTAATGAGGTGGTCAGCCACAGCCGCTCGTAATCGCCGCAACCCGAATCGAGACAGACGACAAGGGCAGGCTTGCCCAGGCGCGGGGCCAGATGATCGACATAGGCCGGAAGATCGTAGCTGCCGGATTCCTCGCAGGCCTCGATCAGGATGGAGCAAGGTGCATGGGCGAGGTGCTGGTCACGCAGCCCGAGAATCGCACCGAGCGCGCCGAACATCGCATAGCCGTCATCTGCCCCGCCGCGACCGTAAAGACGGTCACCCTTGAGCTGTGGCGACCACGGTCCCAGCCCCTCAGACCAGCCAGTCATCTCCGGCTGCTTGTCGAGATGGCCGTAAAGCAGCACCGGCGCGGCCCGTTCAGCACCTCCCGCCCCCGGGATTTCGATGAGGATGACAGGGGTACGCCCCTCAAGGCGCACAACCTCAAGGCGGGCGCCGTCAATGGCAGCAAGGTGCCTCTGAGCCCAGCCCGCCAGCAGGCTCACGGCCTGGTCCATATGGCCGTGCTCGCGCCAGGCGGGATCAAAATGGGGGGATTTGTTGGGAATACGGATGTAGTCGATCAGGGTGGGGACGATCTCCTCGTCCCAGCTCCGGCCGATAAAGGATTTAAGCCGCTTTCCGTCCATGGTGCGTCCTCCTCTTGCCCTGCTATGCGCGGCTCCCCTATGACAGAGGCCGAGCAGAGGGAAAAGGGCCAACATGCAGAGCGATCCGGAACTGCAGCGCCTGCGCGAATCCATCGACAATATCGACGCAGCGCTCATCCACTTGCTGGCCGAGCGCTTCAAATGCACGCAGGCTGTCGGCCGGCTTAAGGCCACCCATGGCCTGGCAGCGGCCGATCCCGAGCGTGAGGCTCAGCAGATCGCCCGTTTGCGGCGGCTGGCCGAAACCGCCAAACTGGATCCGGATTTCGCCGAGAAATTTCTCGGCTTTATCGTTAAGGAAGTGATCCGCCACCACGACGCCATTCGCGACGCTGGCCATTGACCTCAACGTCAAGGCGCGTCGCATTTGTACTCTTGCCAAGTTCGACACAAGGCTGACAGATTGTCGGCTGTCCCGTTCGCCGGAGCATAATCATGGATCTGAGTTTTTCGCCCGAAGATGAAGCCTTCCGCCGTGAAGTGCACGAGTTCATAGCCAACAACTACCCGGAGCGCCTGAAGGGCAAGAACCGACGTGAATTCTCCGAACGGGAGGATTTTCTGGCCTGGCAGAAGGTTCTTTACAAGAAGGGCTGGGTCGCCCCGCTCTGGCCCAAGGAATATGGCGGCACCGGTTGGAGCATCACCCAGCGCTACATCTTCAATGAAGAATGCGCCCGTGCCGAAACCCCGCAATTGCTCGCATTCGGCCTCTCCATGGTCGGTCCCGTGATCTACACCTTTGGCAATGAGGCCCAGAAAAAGCGCTTCCTGCCGGGCATTCTGTCGGCCGAAGACTGGTGGTGCCAGGGCTATTCGGAGCCAGGCTCCGGCAGCGATCTGGCAAGCCTCAGGACCCGCGCGGTGCGCGAAGGCGACCATTACATCGTCAATGGCCAGAAAACCTGGACCACGCTCGCCCAGTATGCCGACTGGATCTTCTGCCTGGTGCGGACCGATCCCAATGTGAAGCAGCAAGAAGGCATTTCCTTCCTGCTGATTGACATGAAAACTCCCGGCATCACCGTGAAGCCGATCATCCTCATGGATGGGGCCCATGAAGTGAATGAGGTCTTCTTCGACAACGTCAAAGTTCCAGCGGAAAACTTGATCGGCGAAGAGAACAAGGGCTGGACCTACGCCAAGTTTCTCCTGGTCAATGAGCGCTCAGGCATCGCTGGCGTGGCGCGCTCCAAAAAGCAGATCGAGCGGCTCAAGGAGATCGCGACCTCCGAAACCGTTGATGGCACGCCGCTCATTGGCACCGACGAGTTCGCCCGCAAGATTGCTGAACTCGAGATCGACCTGACCGCCCTCGAGTTCACGGAACTGCGAACCCTGGCCCAGGAAGCCAAGGGCAAGCACGCCGGTCCGGAAAGCTCGATCCTCAAGATCAAGGGGACCGAAGTACAGCAGCGTATTACCGAACTCACCCTTGAGGCGGTCGGCTATTACGCCTTTCCCTATGCCCGCGCGTTCGGCGACAACGAGTTTCCGCCTGGTCCGGATTACGCCGTTGGCCAATCGGGCACATACTTCAACATGCGCAAGACCTCGATTTATGGCGGTTCCAACGAGATCCAGCGCAACATCATCGCCAAAGCGGTGTTGGGACTTTAATCCGCGGCAGATGGGGTAGCGCTTACCCCATCTGTATCGCCTGCCGGTTAGAAGAGGCCTCTCATGGATTTTTCCTATAGCGAAGAGCAGACGCTCCTGCGCAACTCCGTCGCCAAGTTTCTCGCCGATCATTATGATTTCGAGAGCTACAAGAAAATTTCCCGCTCCGAAGCCGGCTGGTCGCGCTCGGTGTGGAAGCAGTTTGCCGAACTTGGCCTCATGGCGGCTCCCCTGCCTGAAGAGTTTGGCGGGCTTGGCGGCGGTGCAGTTGATACCATGATCATCATGGAAGAATTCGGCCGGGCGCTTGTGGTCGAGCCCTTCGCCTCCACGGTTGTAGTCGGTGGCGGCTTTCTGCGTCATGGCGGCAGCGCCGCCCAGAAGGAGAAGTGGCTGAGCAAGATCGCCGACGGCAGCACCGTCATGGCCTTCGCCTTTGCCGAACCCGAAGGCCGCTACAATTTTGCTGATCTCACCACCACGGCCAAACGGAACGGCAGCGGCTATACGCTGAACGGCCAGAAGGCGGTGGTTCTGAATGCGCCTCATGCGGATGTGCTCATCGTCAGCGCCCGTACCGCAGGTGGACGGCGTGATACCAAGGGCGTCTCGGTGTTCCTCGTCGACAGGAACGCCAAGGGCGTATCGACGCGCGATTATCCCACCATTGACGGACAGCGTGCGTCGGAGATCAGCTTTGACAATGTGGACCTGCCCGCGGAGGCGTTGCTCGGGACCGTGGATGAGGGGCTTGGCCTGATCGAACGGGTAACCGATGAGGCGATCGCCGCGCACACGGCGGAAGCGGCCGGAGCGATGAAGGTCCTGCTCGATACCACCGTCGAATATACCAAGACGCGCAAGCAGTTCGGCGTGCCGATTGGCAAGTTCCAGGTACTGCAGCACCGGATGGTCGACATGTTCATCCAGGCCGAGCAGACCACCTCCATGGCGCTGATGGTGACGCTCAAACTCGATGAAGGCGAAACTGAACGTAAAAAGGCGGCCTCAGCGGCCAAGGTGCAACTGGGCAAAGGTGGCCGCTTCGTCGGACAGCAGGCGGTGCAGCTTCATGGCGGCATGGGGATGACCGACGAACTCAATGTCGGTCATTACTTCAAGCGTCTGGCGCTCCTCGACACGCTCTACGGCAATGTCGATCACCATCTCAAGCGCTACGCCGCGCTGAGCGACTGAGAACGGACTGCTCTAGCAAAGGACAATTCATGTCTGCGCTGCTGTATGAGAAAAGCGGGACCGTCGTGCGTCTGACGATCAATCGGCCAGACGCACGCAATCCGCTGGGCGAAGAAGGTGATGGCGCCCTGTTTGCCGACGCCGCCCAAAGGATCAATGAGGACCGCGAGGTGCGCTGCGTGATCCTGACCGGCGCCGGCCCAGCGTTTTCGGCCGGAGGCAATCTCAAGGCGATGCGTGCACGGTCCGGCAGTTTCGCCGGGGCCCCTGTGCATATTCGTGAGCGCTATCGCGGCGGCATTCACCGCCTGGTGAAGGCGGTCTGGGGCATCGACGTGCCGGTGATCGCGGCCGTCAATGGTCCTGCGATCGGACTGGGCAATGATGTCGCCTGTCTCGCTGATCTGCGTATTGCCGCGGACACCGCCGTATTTGGCGCAACTTTTCTCAAAGTCGGCTTGGTGCCCGGTGATGGCGGTGCCTGGATCCTGCCCCGTATCATCGGTATGGCCCGCGCAGCTGAGCTCTTCTATACGGGGGATACCATCGACGCGGCCACGGCGCTTGCTTGGGGTCTCGTCTCTCGGGTGGTGCCGGCGGCGCAACTGATGGCGGAGGCCGAGGCTCTGGCGGCGCGCATCTGTCGCCAGCCGCCTGACGTGTTGCGCATGACCAAACGGCTGATGCGCGAAGGGCAGGGGACGAGCTTCGAGACCATCATGGAAATGTCGGCAGCCTTCCAGGCGCTTGCCCATGTCACTGAAGATCATGCCGAAGCGGTCGCCGCATTCTTCGACAAGCGCACTCCGCAGTTCAAGGGCAGCTGACAGCAGCCAGGCGGCAAGGGTGATGGGCGGGCCTCAGGCGCACTTGGTCTGCGACATGCAGCGCGCGGCCGGCAAAATGGCTGTCACCTCGGTGCCAACGCCCGGCGTGCTCCCCAGGTGGACGCTGCCACCATGGGCCTCGATCAGACCCTTGACGATGGCAAGTCCAAGTCCGGTCCCGCGTTCGGCCGTGGTGATGTCGTGACGGGACTGCCCGAAGTTCTCGAAGATGCGCTCGACATTGCTCGCGGCAATACCGATGCCCGTGTCCCTGACCCCGAAGGCGATCTCGCCATCACCGATGCGCTCTGCAAAGGCTGTCACCCGTCCGCCTGGAGGCGTGAATTTGACAGCATTGGAAAGCAGGTTGAACACGATCTGGCGCAAGGCTCGGTCATCGGCACGCACGCGCGGTAATCCAGGTTGGCAGGAACTCTCGAGGACGAGGCCGCGTGCTTCGGCGCGCGGCTGTAGAGTGCCAATGCCATCGCAGAGCAGGTTCCTGAGATCCACCTCCTGCTCGTCGAGCTCCATGCGGCCAGCTTCTATCTTGGCAAGGTCCAGGATGTCATTGATGAGCGTGAGCAGGTGACTGCCCGAGTGACGGATGTGGCGTGCGTATTCCATCGACTTTGCAGGCTGTTCGAGGACCCGCCCGGTTTCCAACAGCTCAGAAAACCCCAATATGGCATTCAGCGGCGTGCGCAGTTCGTGACTCATATTGGCCAGAAACTGCGATTTGGCGTGACTGGCACGCTCGGCGCGTTCGCGGGCAAAATCCGACTCGGACTTGGCGTGGGTGAGATCCAAGATCAGATCCTGCCGCTCTCCTTCGAGCGTCAGCAGCTGGCGATGTGCGCGGTACTGCGCCAGCGTGTGATCCGCCATGATAAGAATGAAGCAGGTGGACAGAAGGCTCATCGAAAATGAAAAATGACCGGCCATCAGCCCCGGGGTCAGAAGAAGAGCGAGCCCATAGATCACCAGACTGAGGCAAGCCATGAGCGCGTGCGGCGCATTCATCGAGCAGGAGCCGGTCATGGAGGCTGCAATCACGACGAAAAGGACGAGATTGTAGCTTTGGGCCGTGCTTTGCCACATGATCGGCATCAGCAGCGCCCATAACGTCGTGACCAGGACCGAGAACACCACGAAAATTCTGGCCGCACGCGCCACCTCACGCACCGTTGCCCCTTCGGGGCAGTTAACGAAGCGTCGGCGCAGGAGTGGCGAGCTGACGCTGGCGGCGCTCATGCAAAACCACCACGCTAGAAGCCATGGCAGCGGCACAAGGCCGACATAGAAGGCAACGAGGATGAGCCCGGCGGGCGGCATGGTGAACCACAGACGTCGCGTCGAGCCGGCCTGGATCGCGATCTGGCGGCGTACCAGATCGGCCTCGCCCGGCGTCTTCGGGGCGAGCGACATTCTGAGTTCGTGCCAGAGGGTACTGCGCGGCGGGTAGAATGGCACCTTTTCGGATCGAGGCGAGGTGGGAACGGTCGGGGATGTCATGCCACCGCCTTGGTCTTTGCCGGTTGCGCGCGAAACGCCGGCAGGATTGCGGTAAAGGTCGACCCCTCGCCCAGCGTGCTCGCCACGCAGATCTCTCCGCCATGGGCCTCGATCAGCCCTTTGACAATGGCAAGACCAAGACCTGTGCCCTTGTCGATGGTGGCAACGTCATAGCGTCCCTGACCGAATTTTTCGAATATCTTGGCTTGATCCTCAGCGGCGATGCCCACCCCGGTGTCATGGACGCCAAAGGCGATGCTCCCGTCGGCGCGTTCGTGGGCAAAAACCCCGACTTCGCCGCCAAGGGGCGTGAATTTGACAGCATTGGAGAGCAGATTGAGCAGGACCTGCCTGAGCGCCCGTCCGTCGGCAAAGAGCAACGGTAGCCTCATCACCTTGCTCACCATCCGAACCCCCGCGGTGTCCGCGGCCGGGCCAATGAGGCGAACGCAATCGGCGATGATATCCTCGAGGCAGATGGCGCTTTCATGAAGCACTTCGCCGCCCGCCTCGATCTTCGCCAGATCGAGGATGTCGTTGATCAGCGCCAGAAGATGCTTGCCCGAGTCATGAATAAAACCGGCATATTCTTCGGTCTTTATAGTGTCAGTGCGCAAACTCTGGATCAGTTCCGAGAAGCCGAGTATGGCGTTGAGCGGTGTCCTCAACTCATGGCTCATGTTGGCAAGAAACTGTGACTTGGCCTGGCTGGCCTGTTCTGCCCGATCGCGGGCGCGATCGGAGTCGTTTTTGGCAGTCTTCAGGCCCTCGATCAGCGCTGTGCGTTCATGCACCAGAACCAGCATCTCCCGGGCGGTGCGATGCATGCTGACCTGAATCTGCACCATGTAGCCGATGTAGAACAGGGCGAGGAGCGCAATGGGGGTCATGATCTCACCGCCCTGACGCAGCGGGATGAAGACGAGGGTCGCGCCGTAGATGACCGTCCCGATTGTCGCCAGGGGCACGCTGATGCTGGAGGCCGCGGTTGCACCCGCAAGCGTGCAGGCGATCAAGAGCATCAACAGGAACTGGTCCATCACATTGTGAGGCAGCCACAGAAAGAAGGCCATTGACGCCCATGCCATGACGAAGACGGCATAGCTGAGACTGCACAGAAGCAGCCAGCGCTGTGACGTGTTTGCGTCCAGGGATCGGCTCAGGAAGCGTTCGAGCAGGGTGCCCTGCGGGATCACGCTCGCAAGCACCAGAAGGGCCCAGATGAAGACGTTCTGTGCAGGCACCCAGTGGGCGTAGACCACACAGATGACCGCGCCCACCAGCGGCATGACGATCGTGCTGGGGCGCAGATTGCGCATCGCCATGCGCAATTCGTCATAGACCAGCGTCTCGTCCAGCCTATCTGTGTCGGGACGATAAATTGGGGCCCAGCCCATGGTGTCTCCCGTCTTCGGCCAAGCCGTGTTTTGAGGGGAAACATAGGTAGGTAAGGTTAAAAACCTCTTGCAATGCCCCGGTTGCGGCACCGCACCCAAACCGCTAGCCTGCGCCAAAGCCAAATCGGGAGTGAAGGATGGCAATTGCAGTAGTGGCAACGTTGAAGGTTGCGAGCGGGAAGGAACAGGAGTTCGAAGGTGTGTTCCGGGAGCTTTCGGCTCAGGTGAAAGCCAATGAGCCGGGCAACAAGCTTTATCAGTTGTGCCGCTCCAAAGCGGATCCTTCAGTCTACTCGGTTATGGAAATCTATGCCGATGACGCGGCGCTGGCAGCGCATGGTGCGTCCGAGCATTTCAAGGCGGCTGGCCCCAAGCTTGGCCCCTGCCTGGGCGGCCGGCCCGAGATCCAGTATTTCGAAACGGTCTGAAGCGGGACTTTAGGCGGCTTTTTCGATACGGCGACGGGCAGGGAAGATGGCGGTCATCGTCGTGCCCTTGCCCGGACTGCTGTCGATCAAGAGCTCGCCATCGTGCAGCCTGATGAGCGAGTGGGTGATGGGCAGGCCAAGACCTGTGCCCTGATGACGGCGGGAAAGAGCGGAATCGATCTGGCCGAAGGGCGATAGCGCCACCTTGATTTCGGCTCCACTCATGCCGATGCCAGAATCATGAACGCAAATGGCGAGCCCTTTGCTGCCCTCGTCGCGCACGCTGACGCGCACCGCGCCACCCTCCGGCGTGAACTTGATCGCATTGGTCAGGAGATTGAGCAGGACCTGGCGAAGTGCCCGGGGATCGGCCTTGAGCGCGGGCAGATCAGCGGCGATGTCGTGGCTCAGCGTCACCTGACCTTCATCGGCCTTGACCTTGAGCAAGCTGAGACACTGTTCAACCAGCACGGGAAGTGCGACGTCGCTTTCGTGCAGCTCAAGCTTGCCGGCTTCGAGCTTGGCCAAATCCAGGACGTCGTTGATCAACTCGAGCAGAAATGTGCCGCTGGTGTGAATGTCACGTGCGTAAGCGGCATATTGCGGCTTGCAGGCGCCAAACATCTCGTTGGCGATGATCTCGGAGAAACCCAATATGGCATTCAGCGGCGTGCGCAGTTCATGGCTCATAT
Organism: Pseudomonadota bacterium; assembly: GCA_021808875.1. The sequence continues at coordinate 13,736 of JAKBAU010000040.1, forward strand.
TGGCGAGAAACTCGGTCTTGGCGCGATTGGCGAATTCTGCAGCTTCCTTGGCCCGGATCATTGCCTCTTCGGCCATTTTGCGTGCCGTAATGTCGGTGATCCATGACAGTGACGCCGGTATGCCGTCCCAGATGACGCGGGCTGCCTGGGCATCGGCCCAGACGATGCTGCCGTCGCGGTGAATGAGCCGGAATTCATAGTGGGGCGCGGGCTCATGCCCCCTCATGCGCGCATCGATGCGTCCGACGATAAGCCCGATATCATCAGGATGGATCACGCCGTTGATGGTTTCTTGCGACAGCGCCGTGAGTTCCCTGGCATCCGCATAGCCGATCATGCGGGCGAAGCCATCGTTCAGGTAGAGCACCCTATCGTTGGTGCGCACGACAATACCCTGGTGTGAGCCCTCGACCACGCGGCGCATCTGCTTGGCCGCACGGCGGGCAGCGATTCTGGGGTCGGCGAAGAACCTGACCTCGATCAGGCCCTGGTCACTGCGGAGCTGAACCTCATTCACAAAGGGGCTTTTGCCGCCACCGCGAGGGAAGTGCAGCACCATATTGGCCATGCGGTCGTCCTCGGCTGTAAGCCAGGCGAGGGTGGTCTCGAGGAAAGGTCGATCCTGTGGAGCGACCTGCGCAGACAGGCGTGCACCCACGGCAAGGCCATGGGCCGCCACACCCGAACGGTCGCCAACCTCGAGCGCAAGCACGGTCCCTGTGCCGTCGATGAGAGCGCGCACGGCCGGTGCGGCGTCCTCCTGCATCGTCTTCTCCCTGTTGCGCATCTGCTCGACCGACAAGGCGGCAGCCGCATAGGGATAAGAGCATAGCCCTATCTGGTTAAGGGGACTTTAGCCGGGGCAGATCAGCCCTTGATTGGGCTATCCTGCAGCCGGGCCATGAATTTTTCGGTTTGCTCCGAGCCCATGGTGTAGTGCCGGGCACCCGAAAAGTCAGAAATCCTGCCCCAATATTCAGCCACGGTATCGGCGTTGGCCTTGTGGCCGAGATTGAGGCCCTCGCTTTCCACGATCTGGGCTGCAGCAAAAACCCCGGCTCCCGCAGTCAGGATCACGCCTGTCGGGGCCTCGTCGCTGACCAGATAAACCACGCCAGGGGTAACATATTCAGGCTTGAGCATCTCCAGCACCTGGGGAGGCATCAGATTTTCGGTCATGCGTGTTGCGGCGACCGGAGCGATGGCATTGACCTTGATGTTATCTTTCGCACCCTCGAGCTTGAGCGTGTTCATGAAGCCAACGAGGCCAAGCTTGGCCGCGCCGTAATTGGTCTGGCCGAAATTGCCGTAAAGACCGGTCGAGGAGGTGGTGACGACAATGCGGCCATATTGCTGCTCGCGCATGATCGGCCAGATCGCCTTGCAGGGTTTGACGCTGCCCATCACGTGAACATCCATCACCGCCGCAAAATCCTTGAGTTCCATTTTCGCGAAGCTCTTGTCGCGCAGGATGCCCGCATTGGCGATGAGCACGTCGATGCGGCCCCAGGTGTCCATGGTCTGTTTGACGAGCTGTGCGACGCCTGCGTCATCGGTGACCGAGGCACCGTTGGCAACTGCTTCACCGCCCGCGGCCTTGATCTCGGCGACAACTTTCTGGGCCGCCTCCGAGCTGCCACCGGTGCCATCCACCGAGCCGCCCAGGTCATTGACCACCACCTTGGCGCCGCGGCGCGCCAGCTCCAGGGCGTGGGCGCGGCCAAGTCCGCCGCCGGCGCCGGTGACGATGGCGACTTTGCCGTCGAAGCGAATGGTCATGACAAAACTCCTCTGCGATAGGGCGGGGGAAGTGATGGACGATCCGGGCCAAGCCGGTCAAGTCGCCCGTTCGACCGGCGGGGGCAGGATGGCTGCGGCCGGACCGCGCAACCAGCGATTGGCAGGCTTCTCCACCAGCCGATAAAGCAGATAGCCCCACAGCACGCAGGCGGGCACCAGCAGCGCAGGTTCCAGAACATGCACCAGACGGTAGTGTGTCACCAGTTCCTGCGGGTAGATCCGCTGCTGCAGGAAGCGCAAAAGCATGAGAAGCGCGGTTTGGCCCATATAAATCGCATAGGACCATTCTCCGAGGCGTTGCAGGGGCTTGCGCATGAACAGGCGGGCCAAGGCACCGCGATCAAAAGCAAGACTTGCCACGATCAAGGTCATCGCAGCCGCAACCCATACATCCATCGGATTGTGTGCCCATCCGGTGTGATACATGACGTAAAAGAACGTTCCGAACACCACGAACTGCGCAACTGTGAATGCGGCTTCGGGCAGACGCTCGAGCTTTGGGCTGAGATGGCGATGAAGCATGGCAAGCGCCACGCCGATGGCAAAATCTGCAAAGCCGCGCACCACGCCGAGGTCGAAGGTCAGATCAAGACCGTGACCTGAGGTAAGTGCAAGGTTACGCAGCGTGATGAAGCCTAATACCAGCAGGAGCAGAGCACGGGCGGCGCTGCCACGCGCGGCAAAAAGAAAGATCGGGAAGGCAAGGCACAACGCGAATTCAACGCTGATGAACCAGGCAACCCCGTTCCAGCTCAGATGGCCCATGACATGCCAGGCCTGGATCAGCAGCAGATTCAGTGCAAGAGCCTTTAGGCTCATGTCAGGATGATAAATCGGCAGATTGAACACCGAGACATAGCCACCAGCGTGGGCAAGGGCCTGCAGCACCACGAGCATGATTGCAAGCACGATGATCATCGCCAGATGCACTGGATAAAGCCGCGCCAGGCGGTTGCGCAGAAACTGGCCATAGCCCTTGAGGGTGAAGAGGTTCTGCCAGCGGGAGAAATAGACGTAGGTGAGGACGAAGCCGGACAGCACGAAGAAGAATTCGACCCACAGATAGCCTTTGGCCACGAAGATATCGAACCAGGGCACATGCTGGTAACCGTGACCCTCGTGATAGTGGTAAAGCACCAAAAAAAGCGGCGGCAGCGCCCGCGCGCCGGTCAGGGCGCGGATTTCACGGGCAGGCTTTTGGGTGTTGGACATTGGCGCGCAGACAAGAAGGTCCCGCAGGCATATAGCCTGGCCGGTGGCGGGTGCGTAACCCATTATTAATACCACCTGCCGATTGGCGTGGGGATAATGCCGTGCTCAGTTGCGGGTCGAGGCCCCCGTGGGTCATGGCGGGATCTGCGGACGGGCCGGGGCACCTGCATTTTCAGTTTGCAGTCGGGCGCGCAAAGCGCTTGCGCTGTGGTGTGGGGTGCGTGGCAAGTTGCGTGAGAGCGGGAACGCGGGGGGGGCAGGCTTTGAATTGGGACCATTGGCGGGCCGGCATTGGCATCGGCCTGATTTTGTTCATCGCCTGGCTTCTCAGTGAGAACCGCCGCGCCTTTCCTGTGCGGATCGTGGCCACCGGGCTCGGTATCCAGTTCACGCTCGCACTCCTGTTACTGAAGGTGCCGCTCGCACGGGCCGGGTTCCTCAGGCTCAACGCGGTGGTTGATGCC
>JAKBAU010000281.1 GCA_021808875.1 Pseudomonadota bacterium
CGACGGCGTCGATCTCGGCGTCGCTCGGCCAAAGATCGCTCAGGCGGATATCACGGCCTTCATGACGCCCGAGGACGTCGCGCTCGATGTCCAGGCGTATCGTGCCGGCGATGGCATAGGCGACGACCAGGGCAGGCGAAGCGAGGAAGGCCTGTTTGGCGTAAGGATGGATGCGACCATCAAAATTGCGATTCCCCGAAAGCACCGCCGTCGTGTACAGCTGGCGCTCGATGATCTCCTGCTGGATGGCCGGATCGAGGGCCCCGGACATGCCATTGCAGGTCGTACAGGCGAAAGCGACGATGCCAAAACCGAGGGCCTCAAGATCCTCCTTCAGGCCAGCGGCTTCGAGATAGAGGGCCACCGCCTTGGAACCGGGGGCCAGCGAACTCTTCACCCAGGGCTTGCGCTGCAGCCCCAGGCGCCGGGCATTGCGCGCGAGCAAGGCGGCGGCGATGACATTGCGCGGATTGCTGGTATTGGTGCAACTAGTAATGGCGGCGATGATGACCGCGCCATCGGGCATCTGTCCGGGCGTCTCCTGCCAGGCGGCAGCGATGCCGCGCGCCGTCAGATCGCTGGTCGGCAGGCGCTTGTGCGGACTCGAGGGCCCCGCCATGTTGCGCACCACACTCGCCAGATCGAAGCGCAGCACGCGCTCGTAGACGACACGCTCGAGACTCGCTGCCCACAAACCGGCGTGCCGGGCGTAAATTTCGACCAGCCGCACCTGCTCATCGCTGCGTCCGGTCAGACGCAGGTAGGCCAGCGTTTGCTCGTCGATGGCGAACATCGCCGCCGTCGCTCCGTACTCCGGTGCCATATTGGAGATGGTGGCGCGATCGCCGAGACTGAGCGCGGCCGCCCCGACGCCGAAGAATTCGAGATAAGCGCCGACCACCTTGTTCTGGCGTAAAAACTCGGTCAGCGCCAGCACCACGTCCGTCGCCATGATGCCGGCAGCAGGGCGCCCCTGCAGTTCGACGCCGACGATGTCCGGCAGGCGCATCCAGGAAGCGCGGCCGAGCATGACGCTCTCCGCCTCAAGGCCGCCGACGCCGACGGCGATGACGCCGAGGGCATCAACGTGCGGTGTATGGCTGTCGGTGCCGACCAGGGTGTCGGGATAAGCCACCCCGGCGACGGCGTGCACCACCGGCGACATGTACTCGAGATTGATCTGGTGCATGATGCCGTTGCCGGGCGGGATCACTTCGACATTCTGGAAGGCAGCGCGCGTCCAGTCGATGAAGTGAAAGCGATCCTCATTGCGGCGATCTTCGATGGCGCGGTTCTTACTGAAAGCCTGCGGGTCGTCGCCACCACACTCGACCGCCAGTGAATGATCGACGATGAGCTGCACCGGCACCACCGGATTGACCTGGGCCGGATCTCCGCCGCGCGCGGCGATGGCATCGCGCAGTCCGGCGAGATCGACGAGGGCGGTTTGACCGAGAATGTCATGGCAGACGACACGCGCCGGAAACCAGGGAAAGTCGCGATCACGACGGCCTTCGACGATCTGACGCAGACAGTCACTGAGGATCTCCGGATCACAGCGGCGCAGCAGATTCTCGGCGTGCACGCGCGCCGTATAGGACAACCGTTCCCAGGCTCCCGGCTGCAAGTCCTCGACGGCGGCGCGCGCGTCGTAATAATCGAGAGCCGTCCCCGGCAAGGGCTTGCGATACAGTTCGTTCATCAGCGACGATCTCCGAGGGCGACGAAAACTTGATCTTCCGGTCCGGTATAGTGGGCGCTCGGCCGAATGATCTTGCCGTCGGCGCGCTGCTCGATGACGTGTGCCGACCAGCCACTGGTGCGGGCGATGACGAACAACGGGGTGAACATCGCCGTCGGCACGCCCATCATGTGATAGCTGACGGCGCTGAACCAGTCGAGGTTAGGGAACATCTTTTTGATGTCCCACATCACCGCCTCGAGACGCTCGGCGATATCGAACATCTTCGTGTTCTTCTGTTCGACGCTGAGCTGGCGCGCCACTTCCTTGATCACTTTGTTGCGCGGGTCGCTGACGGTATAGACCGGATGGCCAAAACCGATGACCACTTCCTTGCGCGCGACACGCTCACGAATATCGGCTTCCGCCGCATCCGGATCGGCATAGCGTTTCTGGATGTCGAAAGCGACCTCATTGGCGCCACCGTGTTTCGGGCCACGCAGAGCGCCGATGGCGCCCGCCACCGCCGAGTACATGTCGGAGCCGGTGCCGGCGATGACCCGGGCGCTGAAGGTCGAGGCATTGAACTCATGCTCGGCGTAGAGAATGAGCGAGGTATGCATCGCCCGCACCCAGCTCGTCGACGGCACACGGCCGTGCAGCAGATGCAAAAAGTGCCCCCCGATGGAGTCGTCATCGGTCTCCACCTCGATACGCCGACCGTGATGGCTGAAGTGGTACCAATAGAGCAGCATGGAGCCGAGGCTGGCCATCAGGTGGTCGGCGATGTCGCGCGCGCCGGCGATCTGATGATCCTCCTTTTCCGGCAACAGACAGCCGAGCACCGAGACTCCGGTGCGCAGGACGTCCATGGGATGAGTCGCCGCCGGCAACTGCTCAAGAGCCAGCTTCAGGCTGGCCGGCAGACCGCGCAGAGAACGCAGGCGCGCCTTGTAGGCGGACAACTCGACCGCCGTCGGCAACTTGCCGTGCACCAGCAGATAGGCGATCTCCTCGAACTCGCACGTGGTCGCCAAGTCGAGAATGTCATAGCCGCGATAGTGCAAATCATTGCCGCTGCGACCGACGGTGCACAGGGCCGTGTTACCCGCCACCGTGCCTGACAAGGCGACGGATTTTTTCGGCTTGGGGGCTTCGCTCATCTTTCTCTCCTCACAATGGTCATAGCGGTCTCAACGATCTTTGGAAAACAGCTGATCGATCTTCGCCTCATAGGCGTGATAGTCGAGAAACTCATACAGTTCCTGCCGCGTCTGCATCAGGTCGAGGACGCCCACCTGCGTCCCCTGCTCGCGTATCGCGCGATAGACCTGCAGGGCAGCGCGCTGCATGGCGCGCGTCGCCGACAGCGGATAGAGCACCATGGCCACCCCCTGTTCGCCGAGCTGCTGCGCCGTATAGTATGGGGTGCTGCCGAACTC
>JAKBAU010000041.1 GCA_021808875.1 Pseudomonadota bacterium
CCGACGATTTTCCGGCGCGGCCAGAGGGCCGCTTTCCATCGCGAAGCAAAATCGCCGGCCTTCGCCATCCTCCGCTGCCGCTTCGGCCCTCCGCTGCGCTGCGGGTGCAGGTCCGGTCCGCCCGCCGCCTTCGTCGCCATGAAGGCCGCGATGGGCGCGGTCGATCCGACAAGGAAGCCTGCGATGACCCCCGACCACGACGACGATTTCGAGCCGCACCATAGCTCGTCCCCGACCGACCAGGTCCTCCACGAACTCCAGCTCTATGGCTACCGTCCCTTCCACGACGAGCCCGATCCGAGGCCGCTGCCAGAAGCGAACATCCTCGCCGGCAGCATCTCCGACATCTTCGACGCCCTGGTGGTGGCGCTCGCCGACACGCGCCTCGAACCCGACCTCGAAGATCTGCTCTGGTCCACGGTGAATGTCTTCCACCGCGCCATCGACCGGATCGAGCGCGACCTCGACGACAACGAGCTGGCGCAGCAACGCTCGCAGCGGGAGCAGAACGGCAGCGAGGTCAAATCCGTCGAGCTGGAGCGCCTGACGGCGGAAGGCCAGACGCTGATCGAACGGCGCAACGCCTTCGAGCTGATGCGCGACCAGGCCGCCGATCAATTCGAGCAGCACACCCACTCAGCCTGGCGGCCGCGCAACGGATCGAAAGTCAACCATCGCAACCTCACCTCGGCGATGATCGACAGCCGCGATTTCCTGGCAGCGAAGAAGCGCGCCGACAACCAAGTGCTCTTGCCCGCAGGCCCGAAGGTGGCGCTCACCGGCGGTCTCGACTTCAATGATCACCGGCTGATCTGGGCCAGGCTCGACCAGGTCCACACCAAGCACCCCGACATGGTGCTGCTGCACGGCGGATCGCCGAAGGGCGCCGAGCTGATCGCCGCCAAATGGGCCGACAATCGGAAGGTCCAGCAGATCGCTTTCAAGCCCGACTGGACGAAGCACGCGAAGGCAGCGCCCTTCAAGCGGAACGATGCGATGCTCGATGTGCTGCCGATCGGAGTCATGCACTTCCCCGGCACCGGCATCCAGGACAACCTCGCCGACAAGGCCAAGAAGCTCGGCATCCCGGTCTGGAAGTTCGGCGGCGCGTAAGCGCCGTTGAGCCCCTGTGGTGCAAACCCGGGTCGAGCGCAGATCGTGACCCGCATTTCGGCTGCGAGCGATGCGATCCTGACAACCCGTCTCCTGTCGTCAGGCACCAACACCCCGCGTCTATCAGCGCTGATCCTTGGTCCGGCCAAGGGCCTGACGCCATCAACCCGCAAGGGGTCGGCTTACGCGAGCGTGCCGCTGCTTCGTCTTCGCCTGCGCAGTGATTGCGGCCCTCGGCCGAACGCATCGGGCGCCTGTCGCGCGGGGGTGGTCCCCGCCTCAACACAGGAGCCGGATCGATGTCTCAATCCCTCGCTTTCGCCAACGCCTGGAACCTCGCCAAGACCCTGATGGTCTGCATCGTCATCTTCAGGACCGACATGGGCGGATACGGCGTGATGCCTTCGGCCGAGTATGACGGCGATCCCGCAGCCATCGTCCATGAATACGACCCCTTCTCATGGTGACGGGGCGTCATAAGCCCCTCGCGGCGCAGCGGAAGTCCCCTCGGATTTCCGCTCCCAGCCATGCCACGTTTCGGCTATAATTTGCGGTGCGCCGTGGTGGTGGTGGTGGTGGAAGGCGCGACCGTCAGACCTTTATCTCACGGAGTACACCGCCATGATCATCTTTGGACCTCTGCTTGTCCTCGTCGGCATCAGCTTCTTCTGCTGGCTGCTGTTCACCCTTGCTGTCTTCGCGCTGCCGTTCTTCGTCGGCCTCACGGTCGGCATCTGGGCCTTCCACACCGGCGCCGGCGTGCTCGGGGGAATTCTTGTCGGCATCGTTGCTGGCGGCGCGACCTTCGGCATCGGACAATTCGCCCTCGGCTTTGTCCCTTGGACATGGCTCAGGCTGCTGATCATCCTGCTCTTCGTCGCGCCTGCCACCGTTGCCGGATACAGCGCCACCCACGGCATCGCCCAGATGGCCATGCCGTCAACGACGTGGCAGATGATCTTTTCGGTGATAGGCGCCATCTCGGTCAGCGTCACGGCGTTCGTCCGCTTCACAGGGATGACCGCGCCCGGACCAACCGGACAAGGCATGGTACGCGGCTGACGTCAGCGGAGAAACGGACCGAACGCGCGACCAAGCCCCGCCGCAACCACGCGATCCTCGTCATCGGAGATGCAGTGTTGATGGGGGTGAAGCTCGGACGAGCACGTTTCGAACCCATCGCAACGTGGCTGTCGTTGGAGCGATGGAAGGCCCAGCCGCGAAGCCCGACGCCACGGCTCGATCAATACCGGGGCGGCCGGGACGTTCTCGCGAACATCGGGCGCGAGCGAAGCTTGGTTGGTCTTGCTCGCACGGACGGGCTCGGTTTGCCGCGACGTCTGAGCAGGTCTTTCAAGGCGTCTCGAGTGTCGCCACGTTCTCCTTGATCTCAGCTCTGTTCGGACCGAGCCAACCAAACGGCCTCTTCGATGGATGGATCTGGCCGAAGGCCGGCTGAAGCCTCGACCGCCTATGGCGCAATGGCGCCGATCGACTTTCTTCCCCTGCCGGCTGCGCCGTCATTCCTCGCGAAACAACAAAGTCGCCTGGCTGCCATCCTCCGCTGACGCTGCGGCCCGCGAGCGGGTGCGCCGTCGATCGCCTCCTGCCTGTCGATCACCATCGAGGCCGCGATGGTGCGGGCTCGGAAACAGAGATCAAGGAGAACGACCATGGCGACCATCGGCACCTTCAAGAAGACCGGCTCGAACGAGTTCAACGGCGAAATCGTCACCCTCTCGGTGCAGGCCAAGAACGTCCGCATCGTCCCCGAGACCAATCGCTCCGGCGAGAACGCCCCCAGCCACCGGGTCTATGTCGGCCGCGTCGAGATCGGCGCCGCCTGGGCCAAGCGCTCCAACGAGGGCCGCGACTATCTGGGTCTGAAGCTGGACGATCCGAGCTTCACCGCCCCGATCTTCGCTAATCTCTTCGATGACGAGGACGGCGAGGGCTACAGCCTGATCTGGTCCCGCCCTAACGGTCGCCGCGGCGACTGAACCCGCTCAATGCCCCGTCCGGCTGGTCCGGGCGGGGCATCGCTTTAGGATCGTGTTTCAGGCTCAAACAGAACCCGTGCGTCTTGAACTGGCCGAATACCTAGTTTATTGGGTGGCAATATATTAGGTGGGACGGCGACCTCTCCGCATGAGATTGCGGGAGATCGTCGCCACGAATCTGCGAAGGCTGAGGCATGCCAAAGGCATGTCTCAGGAGGAGCTTGCCGATCGTGCGGGCATCAATCGCAACTACGTTGGAATGCTGGAGCGCGAGGAACACGCCGCGACTGTCGACATGCTGGAAAAGCTCGCCGACGTACTCGAGGCCGATCCTATCGAATTCTTCAGGCAACCCGCCTGACGTGGCACGCAGGAAGCTCGGATCACCCGCTTCCCGTTTTCGGTGGCGTTCGCTGAAGCAGGTCGGCCGCCTCGATACTGAGCGCCACCGCCAGCCTGTCCAGCACGTCGATGCTCACACCATAAACACAACGTTCAAGCGCGCTGACATAGGTGCGGTCAATTTCGGCCTTGTGCGCAAGTTCCTCCTGCGACAGGCCGCGTTGCTGTCGGTAGATGCGCAAATTGCGGGCGAGCACCTCTCGGATATCCATACATGAGAGGGCGCCGGATTGTAGAGTATTTCACCACGGAGTATTCTCTACAAAACGCCGCCCCAGGCTTCGCTGGACTTGGCCCTAGCGCGCCGCTTCCTTGCTCCAATGCCCAGCGCGATGCACGCCGTGCATCACTTAGCGACATGGAACTGGCCGGATCTTGTAGTAAATAACGGATGAATGCTCTCAGTAAACCTTCAGGAGGCGCGAGATGAGCGTGCCGGCATTCGAGGATCGCCCGCCAGCGACCGAGCGGGTGAACGCTTACGACGAACGACACCTCGTTACCTATATCCGCCTGCTCGACGCCGATGCGGAAGGTGCCGATTGGCGCGAAGCCGTCTCCGTCATCTTCGGCCTCGATCCCGACCGCGATCCCGACAGGGCGAAAATTGTCCACGATAGCCACCTGGCCCGCGCCCGCTGGATGACCGAAGCCGGCTATCGGCACTTGCTGGAACCACGGATGCAGTAGCGCTCGGAGTGCGAGCGACGTGCCGGAATGGGCCACCCCGCCGGGCAGATTGTTGCCGCACGCGATGCAACCTTAAGGTCTAGGCACAACCGGGAATCTCGCGATCGTGGTGCTTTCCCCTCGACGATCGAGGGGCCAGTCAGGGAGGCACCCATGCCCATATCCGACTGGCGGTCGCCGGAGACGATCGAACAACTGAACCGTCTCGACCGCCCCGGCTTCGCCGCCGAACTTCTCCGCCGAAACAGCGCTTATCGCCGCGACTATGCCCGTACCTTGCGTCGAATCGAACGAGGCGCCGTAGACCCGGATCAGGCGCGATCAAACCTCGCCCGCCGATGGGGGTTGCGCTTTTGCCTACGACCCTGACCGCACCGCCGTCCACGAACCCGTATTCTGGCTCCCGGAACATTCCCCCGGCACGTTGATCCTGGCGCCGGCGCGGGGTGGCTCGAAGCGCCGCCCTCCATTCGACCCCGCGGCTCTCGGGCCCATCCTGGCGGAGCGCGCGGACGCCGACGGACGCGAACTGATCGTCCGCGACATATCGGGTGACGTTCATATCTGGCTGACGGACGAGGCAGCCGCCGAACACCCCATGGTCGTTGTCCCACCCGACGGCCTACACCGTCTGCGCCTCGATCTCGCGTCCCGCTTCATTCGCCGGCTGCTTGGTCAGTCTGTCGGTCTGTTGCCGCCAAAGCTGCGCCTCACCGATCTCCAGCGTCGGCATTACATCCAGCTGCTGCATGCCGCGGACCTCTATGAAGAGGGCGGCGAACCGCGTGACGTCGCATCACGCGTGCTCCATTCCGAGCAAGCCACTCTGCCGGCGATCGAGTTCAAGGACACCGCTGCCCGCAAACGCGCCGACCGCCTGATCAAGGAAGCGGTCGCGATGGTCAGCCGTGAATATCTGAAGGTCCTACGCGGCGGCTGAGTTCGCCGATCTTCGCCTTTCCGCGCCGGTTCTGGACGTTGCGCTTGCCTCTCACACGTCGCCATACGCTGGCCCGCGCCTGAACATGGCAGGGGGTGGACACGCCCTCGCGAAAATCTTTGTCCACCCCCAACGCTAGTTTTCTTCGCCACCGTGATCTCGACACGCCGCTTTTTGGCCGCGGCGCCCTCGACCGACACGGAGGCTTCCCATGCTCGACAGGTCCACGCAGCTCGCGACACGCTACGTCCGCACTCATGAAGCGGCGCGTCTCCTCGGCATCTCGCCGCGCACCCTGGAAAAATATCGCTGCCACGGCAGCGGCCCGACCTTCCGTAAGCTCGGCGGCCGCGTCGTCTACGCCATCGGCGACCTCGAGGCCTGGGCGGACAACGCCGCTTGCAGCTCGACGTCGGATCCCCGCTACGTCGAGGCCCGCGCCGCCGGCCACGCGCAGCGCTGAGGCGATCTCCGATGTCGTCGCGCCGCCTCATCACCGCCAACGAACGGAGCAAGCTCGATCCGTTCGTCGTCGCCACCGGCGACGCAAGCCCGCGCGACCAGCGCGACCTGATGGAGCGGCCGTTCTTCTCGCTCGCCAAGGCCAGGCGCACTGCGCCGATCCACTACGAGGCCGGTGATGTCCGCGTCGAGGTCTATGCCGTCCCCGAGCACGGCATGGCGACCATCTGGGACGCCGACGTGCTGATCTGGGCGGCCAGCCAGATCGTCGAGGCCGAAGACCTCGGCTTCAAGACATCGCGCTTTCTGCGCTTCACGCCCTATCAGCTCCTGACATCCATCGGCCGGCAGACCGGCGCGCGCGACTACAAGCTCCTGAAGGGCGCGCTCGCCCGACTGCAATCGACGGTCATCCGCACGACGATCCGAAACGGCGAGCATTGGCGCCGCCACCAGTTTTCCTGGATCAACGAGTGGGAGGAATGCACGACCCGCGACGGCCGCGTCGAGGGGATGGAGTTCGTCCTCCCCGACTGGTTCTACCGCGGCGTCATCGACCGCTCGCTGGTGCTCGCCATCGACCCGGCTTATTTCCGCCTGACCGGCGGTATCGAACGCTGGCTTTACCGCGTCGCCCGCAAGCATGCCGGCCGCCAGCCCAAGGGCTGGGTTTTCGAAGTTGCGCACCTGCACGAGAAATCCGGCAGCCTGGTGCGCGTCACCGACTTCGCGCTGCAGCTCCGGCGCATCGCCGTCCGTCAGCCGCTTCCCGGCTATCGGCTCCGCATCGAGCGCGACGGGCGACGGGAATTGCTGCGCATCTTGCCTGTCCACTTATCCACAGTGCCTGTGGATGGCGCTGTGGAGGCGTTCGGGACTTCACACGCAAACGGTATCGGGATTTCGCACGCAGCCCTATCGGGACTTCGCACGCACGAACCGCAACTAACCCTTTGGCCTGACACACCGATTCCTGGCCTTAACTTAGAGTCTAACAAAGAATCTAACTCTTGTAGTTGGACCGCGCGATCTGCGGATAACCCGGCCACCGCTGCTCAGCAGCGATCTCAACTCTCCAGCCGACAGCCGTCGCTGCCCCTCAACCGCAAGCCGGGAGGGAAGCAATGATCGTCGCGCTTCTCAACCAGAAGGGCGGCGTCGGTAAGACGACGCTGGCTCTGCATCTCGCCGGTGAATGGGCCTTGCACGGCAGGCGCGTCACGCTGGTCGACGCCGACCCGCAAGGCTCGGCGCTGGACTGGTCGCAACAACGCGCGCGAGAGAACGTCTCGCGCTTGTTCGGCGTCGTCGGCCTGGCGCGCGACACGCTCCATCGCGAAGCGCCCGAGATCGCCCGCACCGCCGACCACGTCGTCATCGACGGGCCGCCGCGCGTCGCCGGGCTGATGCGCTCGGCGTTGCTCGCGGCCGACCTGGTGCTGATTCCCGTGCAGCCGTCGCCGCTCGATGGCTGGGCCTCGGCCGAGATGCTGGCCCTGGTGCGCGAGGCGCGCATCTATCGTCCGCAGCTCGCCGCGCGTTTCGTGCTGAACCGCTGCGGCGCCCGCACGGTGATCGCCCGCGAGACAGCCGAGACGCTGGCGGATCACGATCCGCCGGTGCTCGCCAGCACGGTCGGCCAGCGCGTCGCCTTCGCCGACGCCGCACAGTCCGGCCGCCTGGTCTTCGAGCTGGCCGAGCAGAACGCCGCCGCCCGCGAGGTCGCCGCGCTCGCCGCCGAGGTCGCGAGGATCGCGCCATGACCGAGCGATCCACCAGGCGCGGCTTTGTGGCGCGACCGGGCGACGCCGAGAGCTGGATCAAGGCGCCCGAAGTCCCGGCGCGGCGCTCCGATGATACCGCGGCGTTCACCGCGCGCCTGACCATCGACGTTACGCCGTTGCTGCGCGGACGCATCAAGGTCGCGGCCTTCCGGCGCGGCATCACCGTCGCCGACATGCTGCGCGACCTCTTGGCGCGCGAATTCCCCGACGATTTCGGAGAGCCGTCATGAGCGGCAACACGCTGTCGCCGCGGCATGTCGCACTGCCGCCCAATCGCGCGGTCGTCGCGCTCACGCATGTCGAGCTGACCTGGATCGAGAAGAAGATCGAGCGCTGGCTGCGCTTCGGCCGCCGCGCCGAGGAGAAGATCCTCGATCGCCGCCGCAGCATCTCCAGCTTCAAGCCGGGCAACATCTTTGCCTTCGTCCGCTGGGCGTCGAACGACTTCGGCACCATCGTCTCGCGCATGGACATCGTGCGCGCGGTCGAAGCCGGCGCGCCCTACCAGACACTGCCCTTCGTGCGTCCGGGCGGCGAAATCCTCTTGCGCGTCGACGGCTGGCCGAAGGTCGAGCGCGTGCTGCAGGCGATCGATGCGATCGAAGCTCTCGACATCGATCCGGCCGACGCCGCGCCGGAGCACTGGCGTCATCTCCACAACCGCCTGACCGTCGGCGACGAGCCACACGCCTACACGCGCGCGCAGCATGCGGCATGGCTGAAGCGTCGGAGGGTCGCGCTATGAGCCGCTTCGGCTACGTCATGACGACGTATTTCGCGATGCTCGTCATTGGCGCACTCGTGTTCTTCCACCCGGTCCCCCGGCTGATCTGGAACGCCACGGCCAGCACGCCGACAGGGCTCTACGCGCTGCGCCCGATTGGCACGCTCCACGCGCTCGATCTGGTCGCCGTGCGGCCTCCGGAGCCGATCGCGAGCTACCTCGCCGATGGCGGTTTCCTGCCGAGAGGCGTGCCGCTGCTGAAGCACGTCATGGCGGTTGCCGGACAAACGGTGTGCCGGGAGAACGACGCCGTGACCGTCGATCACGTCGAGGTCGGTGTGGCGCGCGACCACGACCATCTCGGCCGTCCGCTGCCGACCTGGAGCGCCTGCCACACGCTCGGCGTGGGCGAAGTCTTCCTGATGAACCCGACCGTCCCGGACAGCCTGGACGGCCGCTATTTCGGCCCGCTCCCCGTCACTTCGATCGTAGCGCTCGCGGTCCCGCTGTGGACCGACGAAGCCGGCGACGGCCGCTTCGTATGGCGCGCCGCGACCGATTGACCCGCTCCTCAACCCGCCAACCACGGAGGTTTCCTATGGCGCAGATCGGTCAGTTCACCCGCGATAAGTCCGGCTTCACGGGACGCATTCAGACGCTGTTCTGCTACCGAGACCTTTCCCTCGTTCCGGCCGAATCCTCCGATACCGAGAATGCGCCCGACTATCGCGTCCACATGGGCGATGCCGACGGCCCGGAGATCGGTGCAGGCTGGAAGCGCACCGGCGAGAAGGCCGGCGAGTATGTTTCGCTGGTCATCGATGATCCGACGCTGGCCCAGCCGATCCACGCCAACCTCTTCCAGTCCGGCGACGACAAGTCGGCCTGGGTGCTGAACTGGAACCGCCCGCCCAAGCGCGGCGAGAGGGACTGATCGCATGCGGCGCGCGCTTCTTCTGCTCGCCAGCGTGACGGCGTTCGGCGCACCCGCCGTCGCCGTCCACGCTCAGACGGCGCCCCTCGATCTGCATGCGCCGAGCGATCCGTATGCGGCGCTCATTGCGGAGGCCGCTCAGCGCTTCGCCATCCCGACGGCGTGGATACGTGCGATCATGCGCATGGAAAGTCGCGGCGATCGGCATGCCGTCTCGCCCAAAGGCGCGATGGGGCTGATGCAGCTCATGCCCGAGACCTGGGCGGCGCTGCGCGCTCGTTATGGGCTCGGGCGCGATCCCTTCGATCCGCACGACAACATCCTGGCGGGCGCGGCCTTTCTGCGCGAAATGCACGATCGCTACGGATCGCCAGGCTTCCTCGCGGCCTACAATGCCGGGCCTGGTCGCTACGAAGATTATCGTGATCGCCACCGTTCGTTGCCGGCCGAGACGGTCGCTTATGTCGCGGCACTCGTCCCTTTTGTCGGGGACGGCGTGACCGATGGGCCTGCCCTCATGGCGGCCTCCGATCCGTCGTCCTGGACACAAGCGCCGCTCTTCATCACGCGGTCGGCAAGCACTGAATCGCCCGGTCGCGCGACCTCAAAGCAGCAGCCGAACGACACGCCAGTCGTCGTTGCCGTGCGCGATGTCTCCGCCATCGCACCGCAATCCGGCGGGCTGTTCGTGCCCGTGTCCGCCTCGGGGCCGCAGCGATGATCGCGCTGTTCGCCGATCATCCGATCGCGGCGGACTTACCGCCAGCGTGCCTTTTCCTTGGTGACGCGGCGTTCTCTGACCCTTCCAAGGGCTGCATTGAAGCTCCCAGGCGCGATTTCGCAGGCTGGCGCGGCGCGGCGCATTCCTGGAAAGAAGGAAGGGCGATCAGGGAGGGAGTGCAGGAACCGACCGACAGAGTGCCGGTGTAATCGGGCATGACGCAGCGCCGGCCGCCCTGAAACGTACCCGCAAGCCGTCATTGGCCAGCACACTGCCCGTCACCGGCGCCGATCCTCGGCCGCCGAAGCGACGGAGGAAGGCGGCGATGGCTCACTTTGCAGGACTGGACGTGTCGATCGAGGAGACGGCGGTGTGCGTCGTCGATGAGGAGGGGACGGTGCTGATGCAATGTTCCGTCGCGACCGAACCGGAGGCCATCGCCAAGGTGCTCTTGCCGTTCGCGGCGACGCTGAAGCGCGCCGGCCACGAGGCCGGGTCGCTGTCGCCCTGGCTGCATCCCGAACTCAAGGCGCAGGGCATTCCGGCGGTCTGCCTGGAGACGCGCCAGGTGCGCGCGGCGATGTCGGCCCAGCGCAACAAGACCGACGCGACCGACGCGCTGGGCCTCGCTCAACTGATGCGCACGGGCTGGTTCCGCCAGGCTCATGTGAAGACCGAGGGCGCCTACCGGCTGAAGCTTTTACTGACCCACCGCCGCAACCTGAAGCGCAAGTTCCTCGACCTGGAGAACGCCATCCGCCACTCGCTGAAGAGCTTCGGCGTGAAGCTCGGCAAGGTGAGCCGTGGCGCCATGGAGCAGGCCGTCCGCGACGCCTGCGCCGACGATCCGCTGACCGCCGAGCTGATGGACTGCATGCTGACGGCGCGCGCGGCGCTGTGGAAACAGTACCTCAAGCTGCACAACCTGGTGGTCCGGCTGGTGGCGCGCGACGAGCTGTGCCGGCGCTTCATGGCGATCCCCGGCGTGGGGCCGGTGACCGCGCTGACCTTCAGCACGGCGATCGACGATCCGAGGCGGTTCCGGCGCTCGCGCGACGTCGCCGCCTATTTCGGCCTGACCTCCAAACGCTGGCAGTCGGGCACCTCCATCGACGTGCAGGGGCGCATCAGCAAGCAAGGCGATCCGGAGGTCCGGCGCGCGCTCTACGAGGCGGCCAGCGCCATGCTGACGCGCTACAAGGGCAAGACGGCGCTCAAGAGCTGGGGCCAGAAGATCGCCAAGCGCTGCCACAAGAAGGCGGTGGTGGCGATGGCCCGCAAGCTCGCCGTCGTCATGCACGCGATGTGGCGCGATGGCACGGTCTATGCGGATCGGCCGCTCGCCGACGCCTCGTCCGGCGCCGCGCCGACGGCGAAGGATATCAGGCTTCTGGGCGCCCTTGCATGACCCGCGGCAAGCCCATCAACCCCGAGCCGGCGCGCGGCTGAGCGCCCAATGAGATCCGCCCCGGCGGATGAGGACTGATGCAGACCATGGACGACGGGAAGCACGATATCTTGCCTGTGGCCGGAGCGATCCTGGACCTCGCTCGAATGCCTGTGATGCTGCCCCGCCAATCCGATGCCGACATGCGCCGCGACGGATCGACGACCGTTCAGACGGTCCCCAACCCGCCGTCGATGAGCGCGGAAGAGTGCACGGCGCATCAGGACTCGCAGACCGGACACGGATCGACCGGGTGGCTCGGCAATGAGCGTGCCGTGTCGCAGAACAACGCAAGTCCGGATACAATGGAGAACAGGAGACGACGATGGCCGGAAAGAGGAAAGAGACCCCGATTAAGAGGGCCAGATAAAAGGCAGCAAGGTGCGGCTTTGTCGGTCGGTTGTTTTTGTTGGTGTTTTTGGCTGATCCGGCAATGTGCGGCCTCGGCGCGCAATGTGCGCCACGGCGTGAACGCCTTGCCGATCCTGGGTTTTCCGCACATTGCCGAGGCCGGCCATGGCTGAGGAGAACGACTTCCAGCCCCGGCCAGGCCGCATCCGCTCCTCGCGCAGCCAGCGGGCAAAGCCCTTCATCGCCCAGGCGCTCGCCGCTGCCCAACGCGCCGGCGGGGGCGTCTCGCGCCAAGGTCTGCTCCGCCGTGGCAGCCGCTCGACCTTTGGCCGTGGCCGTGCCGCCAGCGTCCGGGCGAACCATCTGCTGACCGGCCGCTCCCGCCTGGTGACGGTGAAGGCCCGCGTCGTCCGGCACACCGCGCGATCGGCGCCGCTCGGCGCCCATCTCGGCTACCTGCGACGCGAGGGCGTCACCCGGGACGGGGAGAAGGCCAGGCTGTTCGGTCCGGAGACCGAGGACGCCGATCCCAAGGTGTTCGCGGAGCGCTCCCAGGGCGACCGCCATCACTTCCGCTTCATCGTGTCGCCGGAGGATGCTCCGGAAATCGCCGACCTCAAGGGCTATGCCCGCGAGTTGGTCGGCCAGATGGAAAAGGATCTTGGCACCAAACTCGACTGGGTCGCCGTCGATCACTGGAACACCCAGCATCCCCACGTCCACATCATCGTGCGCGGCGTGGCCGACGATGGCCAGGACCTCATCATCTCCCGCGACTACATCAAGGAGGGCATGCGCGCCCGCGCCCAGGACCTGGTCACGCAGGAGTTGGGACTGCGCAGTGATCTCGATATCCGCCACGCGCTGGAGCGTCAGGTAGAGGCCGAGCGCTGGACCCAGCTCGACCGGCAGCTTGCTCGCGACGCGGATCGTCACGGCGTCATCGATCTCGCACCAGATTCAGGACACCCGTCCGATCCGTACCATACGCTCAAGGTCGGGCGGCTGCGGCATCTGGAGAGCCTCGGTCTCGCCCATCAGATCGGAGCCGGCCAGTGGGCCATGGACGAGGCGGCCGAGACCACGCTCCGTGAACTCGGCGAGCGCGGCGACATCATCAAGCGGATACATCGGGGCTTGCGAGAGCACGGTATCGAGCGCGCGGCCGGGAGCTATGTGCTCGCCGGCGAGAGCCTCGACGTGCCCGTCATCGGTCGGCTGGTCGATCGCGGCCTCGACGACGAGTTGAAAGGCACCGCCTATACCGTCATCGACGGCGTCGACGGCCGCACCCACCACATCAAATTCCCCGACCTCGACGCCACCGGCGACAGCGCGCCCGGCTCGATCGTCGAGCTGAGGAAGTTCGACGACGCGCAAGGGCGTCGCCGCGTCGCGCTCGCCGTGCGGTCGGACCTCGCCATCGAGGATCAGGTGACGGCCAGCGGCGCGACTTGGCTCGACCGCCAAGCGGTCTCGCGTGATCTGGTCGACCTTAGCCAGACGGGCTTCGGCGCCGAGGTCCGCGATGCGCTGGAGCGGCGGGCCGACCAGCTCATCGAGCAGGGGCTGGCTGAGCGACAGGCGCGGGGCATCACCTTCTCCCAGGGCCTGATCGGCACGCTCCGCCGCCGGGAAATCGAAGCCTTGGGCGAGCGGCTTGCGGCCGAGACGGGCCAGACCTTCAACCAGGTGGCCTCCGGCGAGTACGTCGCCGGATCATACCGTCAGCGCCTCGCGCTCGCCTCCGGCCGGTTCGCCATGATCGACGACGGCCTCGGCTTTCAACTCGTGCCCTGGACCCCATCGCTTGAGAAACAGCTCGGCCGCCACGTCTCCGGCGTCGCCCGCGATGATGGCGGCGTCGACTGGGGCTTCGGCCGCAATCGGGGGCTGGGGATATAGGGATCGTAAATATCGCCCGGGTAAAATTGACTTCCTATTTTTCCCGGGTAATAATAGCCCCCCTCACAGGGTGTGTGGTGATGTCCGACGAAGCCTCAAAATCTTGCACCGCGTTCGAAGGCGAGCATCTGCTCCTGAGAGGACCACTCCTCGAGGTGGCGCTGGCGGTCAAAACAGCGATCGACTCGGGTGCTTCGACGCCGATCCTCGTGTTCGACGACCAGACGGGCCAGGTCGTCGACCTGGATCTTCGTGGCACGAAGGCGAACATCATCGGCAGGCTGTCGGGTCCGCGTCAGACGTTCGCGGGTCGGTATCGATCCGCGTCAACAGAATCAGCCAAATCTTCGAGCGACGATCCAGAACCGAGAGGTCGAGGGCGGCCCAGGTTGGGTGTGGTCTCGCGCGAGGTGACGCTCCTGCCAAGGCATTGGGACTGGTTGGCCTCGCAACCGGCAGGCGCCTCGGCCGCCTTGAGGCGGCTCGTTGACGACGCGAGGCGAACGGCTGGTCGCAGCGCGAGCCGTCGCGCCGCCCAGGAGGCGGCCTATCACTTCATGCTGGCGATGGCCGGGGATCGGCCGGGCTACGAGGAGGCGACACGCGCGCTCTTCGCCGACGACCGATCAAAACTTGAGCAGTCGATCGCGGCGTGGCCGGACGCCATCCGGGCTCACATTTTGGTCTTGGCCTTCGGGGCCCGGGCCACTTCACGCAATTCTTGAACGGAGGACACCATGACCGTGCACGTCAGCGGCCCGCACCTTGAGCCGACGCAACAATCCGGCATGCGTTTTATACAGCGCGGCATCGATAGCCCCGTGTTCATGCTCAACCTGCTGCGGTTTCGAGCGACGGCGGACTACACCGATCATCCCGACCTAGCGCCAACGACTCCGATCAGCGGCGCGGAGGCTTTCGACAGGTACGTCGAGCATACGCTCCCCTTCCTGCGCGAAAGCGGTGGCGATGTCGTTTTCCTGGGTGCCGGCGGATCCTTCCTGATCGGCCCAGATAATGAACGATGGGATTTGGCGATGCTCATCCGCCAGAGCAGCGTGGCTTCCTTTCTCGGCTTCGCCACGCACGATGCTTACCGAGCGGGGCTCGGCCACCGCACGGCCGCCATTGAAGACTCTCGCCTTCTTCCCTTGATCGAACTGCCCTTGCCGGCTCTATCTTGACGGAGTGACCTATGCCCATCGTGAGCGCCAACGGCATCGAGCTCGCCTACGACAGTTTCGGCGACGAGAGCGGTCCAGCCATCCTGTTGATCAGCGGGCTTGGCACCCAGATGATCCGTTGGATGACGCCATTTTGCGTGGACCTCGCCAACCGCGGCTATCGTGTTGTCCGCTTCGACAACCGTGATTCCGGTCGCTCGACGCACTTCACCCAATCTGTGCCCCCCGATCTCGGCGCGCTGGGCGCGGCGCTCGCCGCCGGCCAGCGGCCCGATGTGCCCTACAGCCTCTACGACATGGCTGCGGACGCCATGGGATTGTTGGATGTCCTGTCGATCGCGCACGCCCACGTCGTCGGGCGCTCGATGGGCGGGATGATCGCGCAGGTCATGGCAAGCGAATATCCTGATCGGGTTTTGTCCCTCACCTCGATCATGTCGAGCACAGGCAATCCATCCCTTCCTCAGGCTGCACCCGAGGTGATGGCGGCGATGATGCGGCCCGGGCCAGACCCCTTCTCAGACGAGGAGGGCTTCCTCGCTCATAGCTCGGCCGTCGCGCGTCTATTCGCCGGAACCGAACATCCGTTTGACGAAGACGAGCATAGGAGGCTTGTGCGGGAAGAACTCCGGCGCGGTTACGACCCAACCGCAGCGGCACGACAGATCGCCGCGATGGCGGTGGCCGGCGACCGGCGTTCGCGCCTGGCGACGATCACGGCGCCGACGCTCATAATCCACGGAAAGGACGATCCTCTAATCCCTCCGGCCTGCGGCGAGGATACCGCCGCCTCGGTCCCTCATTCCGAGCTGATGATGCTAGATGGCATGGGGCACGAGCTGCCACCCAGATTGTACGCAATGGTGGCGGTCGCAATCCAACGGACGGCAGAAGCTGCGCAAGGCGGCGCGCCTATCGTGCCTTAGCATGGTTGCCTCCGAAACCTGGACTAATCGTCACCTCATTCCTTACGCGCATTCAAATCTTTTTGCGCCACGGCACGCTTGGCTTGTCGTTCACAAATCTCGGACTTGAAATTCCCGGATCTTCTCGACGACTTCTTCGAGTTGAAGGGAAATTCAATGCCCACCACCAAAATTCTCTGGGGCCAAGTCATCACCGTCTTCGGGATCGTCCTCTTGACGATCTGGTCAGCGACGGAATGGACCGCATGGCGGCTCGGCTTTCAGCCCGAGCTTGGGCGGCCTTGGTTCGAGATCCTGCACTTCCCGTTTTACCTGCCACCTGCCTTCTTCTGGTGGTGGTACGCCTACGATGCCTATGCGCCCTCGATCTTCATCGAGGGCGCCTACATCGCGGCGTCGGGCGGGCTCATCGCAGCGGCCGTCGCCATCGGCATGTCAGTCTGGCGCGCGCGGGAGGCGAAGAACATCGAGACCTACGGCTCCGCGCGCTGGGCGCAGCCCAAGGAGATCGAGGAAGCCGGCTTGCTCGGTCCCGATGGCGTGGTGCTGGGCCGCTACGACCGCAGCTATCTGCGCCATGATGGCCCGGAGCATGTGCTGTGCTTCGCGCCTACCCGCAGCGGCAAGGGCGTCGGCCTCGTCATCCCGACGCTCTTGACCTGGCCGGGTTCGGCGATCGTCCACGACATCAAGGGCGAGAACTGGCAGCTCACCGCGGGCTTTCGCGCGCAGCACGGCCGCGTGCTGCTGTTCGATCCAACCAATGCGAAGTCGTCAGCCTACAATCCGCTGCTCGAGGTCCGCCGCGGCGAATGGGAGGTGCGCGACGTCCAGAACATCGCCGACATCCTGGTCGACCCGGAAGGCAGCCTGGAGAAGCGCAATCACTGGGAGAAGACCAGCCACGCGCTGCTGGTCGGCGCGATCCTGCACGTCCTCTACGCCGAAGAGGACAAGACGCTCGCCGGCGTCGCCGCCTTTCTGTCCGATCCGAAGCGGCCGATCGAGTCGACACTGGCCGCGATGATGAAGACCTCCCATCTCGGCGAGGCTGGTGTCCACCCCGTTGTCGCGTCGGCGGCCCGCGAGCTCTTGAACAAGTCCGGCAACGAACGCTCCGGCGTGCTCTCAACCGCCATGTCGTTTCTCGGGCTCTATCGCGATCCCGTCGTCGCCGAAGTGACGCGCCGGTGTGACTGGCGGATCGGCGACATCGTGGCAGGCGATCGGCCGACCACCCTTTACCTCGTCGTGCCCCCATCCGACATCAATCGCACCAAGCCGCTGATCCGCCTGATCCTCAACCAGATCGGCCGGCGGCTCACCGAGGACCTGCTGGCCAAGGCGGGCCGTCGGCGGCTTCTCCTGATGCTCGACGAATTTC
>JAKBAU010000042.1 GCA_021808875.1 Pseudomonadota bacterium
AATCGCGATTTCGGCCGGGCTTGCCGCACCGATGGCAAGGCCGATGGGCCCCTTGATGCGGGACAAGGCCGTGGCCTCAATGTCGTGCGCAGCAAGCCTGGCAAGGCGATTGGCATGCGTCTTTTTCGATCCCAGTGCGCCAATATAGAAGCAGGGGGAGGCGAGCGCCGCACGGAGGGCAGGGTCGTCGATTTTCGGATCATGGGTCAGCGCCACCAAAGCGCTGCGGGCACCAAGCGGAGCCTTGGCGAGTGCTTCATCAGGCCAGTCGTGACTGATCGCGACTCTCGGAAAACGCTCGGGAGTCGCGAAGGCAGTGCGGGGATCGATAATACGGACCTTGTAATCACACAGTTCGCCCATGCTGGCGAGCGGTTGGGCGATATGCGCAGCCCCCACGATCACCAGATCCAACTGCGGGTTAAAGGCGGTCAGAAACCACTCTGCACCGTCGATTTGGGTCACTTCGCAGCGATCAGAGCGCGCCACCCGGCTGGCCGCCTCGCTCAACGTATCGCTGCTCCCACCTGGGGTAACAAGCATTTCCTGTATGTCACGGAGCGCGACCGCGCGAACCACGGCCTGGCCCTGGCCATGTGCCGAAAGGATAGCCGCAAGCGTGGCGTGGCCGAACTGACCTCCGAGCGCTTCGAGATAAATTTCGACTTTGCCGCCGCAGGCAAGTCCAACTGACCAGGCGAGTTCGTCGGCCACGCCAAATTCGAGGCGCTGGGAGCGTCCGCTCGCAATCGTCTCCTGTGCCCGCCCGATTACCTCCCCTTCGACGCAGCCGCCCGACACCGAGCCTTCAAACGCGCCGTCATCGCGGATCGCGATCATGCTGCCAGCCGGTCGTGGCGCTGATCCCCAGGTGCGGATCACCGTGCCGATCGCGACCTTGTGGCCGGCGAGCCTCCACGCCTGCGCAATACCCAGAATGTTGGGTGCATCACTCATGCAAGCGCCGCAGCCACCGCGCGCTTGGCCATCACAGTAACGAGATGGGCGCGGTACTGCGCCGAACCATGCAGGTCTTCATTCAGGCCATCAGCGTCAATCTTAATGTGCGCAACGGCCTCTGGAGTGAAGCTGGCCTCGAGCGCCTTTTCCATCATAGGCAGGCGCCGCACGCTTGGCGCGGCTCCAGTGACGGCAACCCGTACACCCTCGGTGGTTTGCGCGACAAATACGCCGACCATGGCATAGCGCGACGCCGGATTGGCAAATTTGGCATATGCGGCGCGCCTGGGCACAGGAAATGCCACCGCACGAAGAATCTCGTCGGGCGCCAACATGGTTTCAAACATACCGGTGAAGAATTTGTCGGCTGGGACTTCGCGGCGCGTCGTGATGACGGAGGCATTCAGTCCGAGGACCGCTGCGGGATAGTCAGCAGCCGGATCATTGTTGGCAACAGAGCCTCCGAGCGTGCCGAGGTGGCGGACCGCTGGATCGCCAATATGGGAGGCCAGCTCCGCCAAGGCCGGAATGAGCGTGCGAACCTCTGGCGACCCTGCAACTTCGGCGTGAGTGAGCGCGGCTCCCAGAACCAGACGTTCACCGTCACGGCGAATGCCGGATAGCTCGTGCAGGCCAGAAATGTCGATGAGGAGCGGCGGATTGGCTAGCCGCTGTTTCATGGTGGGGATAAGCGTCTGCCCGCCAGCCAGCAATTTGGCTTCGGGATTGGCGCCAAGCAGTGCTTCGGCTTCGGCAAGATTCGCAGCGCGCTGATAGGCAAAGGGATAGGTGATCATGCGCCCATCTCCTTCGCGGCCGCTTCGATGGCCGAGACGATGTTGTGATAACCGGTGCAGCGGCAGATGTTACCTTCGAGTTCGCGGCGGATGCTGGCACGGTCGGCCGCCACTCCGCGCGCTATCATGTCAACGGCGGTCATGATCATGCCTGGGGTGCAGAAGCCGCATTGTAGTCCGTGATGTTCGCGGAATGCGGCCTGCACGGGATGGAGTGCACCGGCCTCGGCCAATCCCTCGATCGTGGTCACGCTACGTCCATGAGCCTGCACAGCAAACATGGTGCAGGACTTGACGGCCTTGCCGTCGACATGGACGACACAGGCTCCGCACTGGCTGGTATCGCAACCGATATGCGTACCCGTGAGCATCAGGGTGTCGCGCAGAAAATGCACCAGGAGCGTTCGCTCCTCAATTTCGTTGGAAACGGTTTTGCCGTTCACCGTCATAGTCACGGTGGTCATGTGGTTACTCCTGATAACATAGACCGTGGGCGGCTGCCGTGCGGTTCAAAAGGTGTTTCAAAGTACAAGTCCGAACAAAATGAGAAGAATGATGATCACTGCCACAAGGCCGACCACCCAGATCTCTGGAGCAACCCCGGCTTGCCCCGACGAACCGGATGCGGGTTTGGACGCCGGCGCCTGGACAGCTGCGTCTGACGGGGGCATGGCGCTGAGCAGAGTGTCCGCTTCAAGTGAGACCCCGGCAGCCCGCATTTCCGCTTCTGCAATCGCTTCAGCCCGCAGGGCCGCCTGTGTGAGAACGGCGTCGGGCGCTGCAACCTCACTGCCTCCAAGTTCACCGGCCAGCTTGCCGAAAAAATCATCCGCCATCTGCCTGGCAGCGCTTGAGAGTAGACGTTGCCCCACCTGGGCGAGCTTGCCGCCGATATTGGCTTTAGCGGTATAGGAGAGCAGGGTTCCTGCCTCAACAGCTTCCAAAACGACTACCGCATCACCCCTGGCAAAGCCCGCAACCCCGCCTTGGCCTTCGCCTCTCAGCACGCAGCGGTTGGGTGGATCAAGCTCATCGAGGCTGAGCTTGCCACGAAAAGTTGCCGAGACCGGTCCGACCTTGAGGCGGGCAGAGGCGTCAAAATGGGTGGCATCGATCTTATCCACCGCCTCGCAGCCCGGAATGCAAACCTTCAGAATGTCAGGATTGGTAATGGCCTCCCAAACCTCCTGGGGCGGGGCGGGAATCTCATAGCGACCGGTAAAATCCATAAACACTCCGCGCAATGCGCAACCACCCATTACCTATCGTGCCTTGGCGGGGTTGCGCAAACCTTGGCCACGTCCGTCTTTGCAGCTGGGTGATGACTGTGGTAACTTTATAAAGACGTACTTGTCGGCATAATAACAAGGCGTGGGGGAATGGAAACAGTGCAGGGGCGCGTGACCGGCGCCAATGAAACGGATTGTGGGGGCTGCGTCCAGATCCGGGGTCTCGTCAAGTGGTTCGATACGGCTAAGGGCTATGGCTTCATCACCCCCCACGAAGGCGGGGATGGTGACGTTTTGATCCACCAATCCTGTATCCGGCAATCGGGCTTCAAGCTCGCTCAGGAAGGCGCTGAAGTGGTTTGCGAGGTGGTAAAGGGCCCCAAAGGCCTGCACGCCAGGCGCATCCTCAAGCTCGACAATTCAGCGGGGGCTGGTCGCTCCGTGGCACCGGCGGGCGGGTCAAACCCCGCCGATGGCGCGGGCCGCAGTTTCGTTGCCGTGGTCAAATGGTTCAATCGCATGAAAGGTTACGGCTTTTTGAGCCCGGGGCCAGACGGCGCGGATGTGTTCGTGCACATGGAAACCTTGCGTCGCTGTGGCATTCATGAACTGCACGAGGGCCAAAGGGTGTTGGCTCTTGTCGATGGCGGTCCCAAAGGGCAGCTTGCAGCCGAAGTACGGATTTTGGCAGATCCCGCACTGTCAGCGACGCATTAAGGCGCGTGCAAGAAGTCGGAACTGCGCTAAGGTCGTTTAAGAAACACGTGTGAGAATCATACATGCGCCTTGCATTCATCCCTGCGATGATGGCAGCTCTTCTGCTTGTCACGGCCCCACTCAAAGCACACGTGGCCCAGCCGGTTCTGCCAAAGGCGCCGCTGACATTTGCCACGCCTCAGGGGCCGGTGACGTTGCGCGTTGAACTCGCAACCACGCCCTACGAGCAGGAAATGGGGTTGATGTACCGTCGCCACCTCGCACTCCATGCGGGGATGTTGTTCATTTTTCCTGACAGCATGATGGCAACCTTCTGGATGAAGAATACCATCCTTCCTCTGGACATGCTCTTCATCACGGCCGACGGTAAGATTTCGAGCATTCACGCCCATGCCGTCCCCTTTGATCTTAGTCCGATCAGTTCGGATGAGCCCGTCCGCTACGTGCTGGAGATCAATGCCGGTGCTGCAAAAACTCTGGGACTCGCGCCTGGAGAGCAAGGCTCTGGGGCGGCGCTGATGGCCAAACAATAACCACCGTGCGTGCCGTGCGCTTTCCCCTGGCAGTGCAGCATCTGGTGCGGCCCGGTTGTGTGCTGAGTTGCCAGTTCCCGCCGGCCGAGCCTGTCGAAGGTACAGAGGCCCAGGGGGCGTCAGGAGTGGACACAAAGAGCCCGCCAGCACTGGCAACTGCCCCGGACGTGTGACGGGGAGGAGGTTACGGACGTTTTCTGGCAGGCAGGCCGGTACCCGCGGCCAAGATGCTTGTTGACGACACAGCCCAAGGACGGGCATTTATCGGGTTGTCGCAGCGACCGTCTTGGAAACTTGCGACGGAGTACTGGACTTTTTGGGACTGCAAACCGCCTTAAGGTATTGTATTTCTGGTCTATTCGGGGCGTGGCGCAGCCTGGTAGCGCATCTGCTTTGGGAGCAGAGGGTCGCGTGTTCGAATCACGCCGCCCCGACCATAAGGCCAAGGGAGCACACATGCGCGCGCGTATTTATAAGCCCTCCAAGAGCTCCATGCAGTCGGGTCGAGCCCGCACGAAGGCTTGGTTGTTGGAATTTGAGCCCGAAGGCCCACTCACGCCCGAGCCCCTGATGGGCTGGACGAGCAGTTCGGATACACGCTCACAGGTGCATATTTATTTTGAGACCAAGGAAGAAGCGGTTACCTACGCGGAAAAGCACGGTATTCCCTTTCAAGTGTTCGAACCCCGTCCACACCCCTTCAAGCCCAAATCCTACTCCGATAATTTCCGTTTCGATCGCAAGATCCCATGGTCCCATTGAGACCAACCACGGCGCCGACGCGGTGTCTTGCCAGGGCGCCTGACAGCGCGACGCGTAAGCCTGATCATTTGGCCCCGTAGCTCAACCGGATAGAGCGTCAGCCTTCTAAGCTGAATGTTGCGTGTTCGAGTCACGCCGGGGTCGCCATCCCTTGCTGCGAACGACAGGTCGAAGGACTACCGAGCCCTGCATTGCCGGTCATGGCCCAGTCGGGGGCGGGACCATGACCTGGCTGCTTAGCGCGCTGACAGAATCGTGTCCAGGCTGCGCGGTCCCGAACCCCCCGGAACCAGATGCGGAAAGCGTTGTCCGCCGTGGTACGTGATCGTGACAGTGCGTAAGGCCTTATTCTGCTCGACGATGAAGGACAGGGGTTCGGAGTGGCTCATATCATAGTCGAGGGCGCGTTTGAGATCGGTGTTGCTGTAGGCAGTGCCGTTCAGCGCCAGAAGCTTGGTGCCAATTGTCAGTCCGGCCACGAACGCGGGACTGCCCCATAAAACTCCCGTCAGTTGGTTTTTCCTGTCCACGGTAAAGCCGAGCGAGAAACTGAAATCGGTGAACTTGTACATGTGTTCTCGTGATTTTTCGAAGGGGCTCTCCACCGGGGTATAAACGAGTTTGTATCCACCGCGCGAAATGCCACCGAGTGGCGCGCCTTTACCCGGTTCGTAAATATGCTGCGTGAGGAAGCCGGCCCAGTCATAGGGCACCACTTCATTGAGGGTGTGCACGATGTCCGCGAACGTATAGGTGCGGGTAATATCGGAACCGTTATCGATGCAGAAAAAGAGACGGGCAAAATCGTCGAGCGATTTATGGCCGTGAGTTAGTTTGCGGATCCGCGTGTCGGCGTCGAGCCAAGTCAGCTGACCCATTGAGTAATAATCCTCTGAGAGCTGGTAGTTCTGCCACGGGATCGGCGCGCGATGGGCTATGATGGGATCATTGGTGGTGTCCTCGACCGAACGCCAGGCATGGCCGACGTGGTGCTCATAGATCGCTGCCGTCACGGCAAAGGCATCGAGCGCTTCCTGACGGGTCCAAAGACCGGCGCGAGCCGCAAGTACAAAGCCCCAATATTGCGTCTGCCCCTCATACATCCACAGCAGAGAGTCTCTCATCGGCACGTTGAAATTTGCCGTCCAAAGATCGGAGGGGCGACGGAATTTTCCGTTCCAGGAATGCGTGTATTCATGGCAGAGAAGATCGCGCGCTGCGATGGTGCCATTCCAATTGACGAAGTAACCCGGGACCGTGCCATCTTCGCTGGAGCGGTGATGCTCCAGCCCCTGACCGCCCATCTGATTGCTGAGCGACAGAAGAAAATCATAATGGTTGTAGTGATGTGACCCGAAGAGTTTGTAAGCCTGGATCACGACATTGCGGTGAGCGCGCAGCTGCGCAGGGGTGATCTGCAACAAATCCGGGTTGTCGGCAAAAATGTCGAGATGGACGGGAGCCTTGTGTCCTGCGGGCGTCAGGTTTTCGCGCAGGAAATAGCGTCCGGCGTCCAGGGGAGAGTCAACCAGCGTATTGAACGTCACCGGCGCAAAGTGCACCACACCGTCCTGAGTTGAGGCTGTGGTCAGGGCCGTCGCATAGTGCCAGCCTGCAGGAAGCTTCACACTGGCTTGTGTTTCAATATCCCGGCTGAAATATCCTGCCGGATATAGCGCAGCGTCCCACCACTCGAGATTGAGCATCGCCGGAGTCATGACGATGCGTCCTTCATCCTTCGTCACAGGCGACAGGAACTGGAAGAAAATGTCGAGCGCTTTGATGCCTTTGGGTACATCGACATGGAATGCGAAGACATGCACCGGATCGCGCGTCCAGCGTAGGATCTTGCCATCAGCGTGGATGACAAGGCCGGCAATCTTGTCGATCGGACCGGAGGCATTGTGATTGCCTGGTATCCATTGGGGATACAGCAGTGTCATGGGCCCAGCGTCTGCCACTGGGATGGTTTCGTGAACGCGGAAAATATGGCGGGCCAGGTCGGTGGCATCGACGTTGATCGCGAGAGTACCGGGATATGCGATGTCACGCGGCGCCGGAATGGGAGCTACCGGGGGCGCCGGTTGTGGACTTGTCCCTGGAGATGGAGATGCAGCGGCAAGGCCTGCCGTGGCGCACAGAACAACAGTGCTTGCAAGCAGCGATTGGCGCAACATGATAGCCCCCTTGTCGATGACCGAACACAGTGCCTCTGCTTTATCGTAGCAGGTCAGGCTGAGATCCATCGTGGAACCACCTCGGTTCACGGCGTCGTGATCATCTGGCGCCCATCAGCGGCAGAACTGTCTGGCCGCCTCCAAGTAATGCGTCCACGAATGCGACGTCAAAACACCCGGTGGGTCCGCACCGCGTGTCGCTGTCATGGCGCACAGGCCTGTATGATGTGGCGCGATGCAGACAATAACCGTCACTTGCCCTGAAAGCGTGGCTCGCGCTTCTCGGCAAAGGCGCTCACACCTTCCTTCACGTCTGCCGTGGGATTGGCGATCATGACCGCCATAGCTGCATCGTTCAGTGCCCGCTCGAGGCTGGAATCAAGGCCGTGGCGCATCATGCTCTTGACGAGGCGGGTGGCGATTGGCGCCCTGGCTGCAATCGCGGCAGCAAGTTCGCGGGTGCGATCGTGGAGTTTGTTTTGGGGCACGACTTCTGTCACCAGGCCCAGGGTGAGCGCTTCCTCAGCGCTATAGATCTGCGCCAGCCAGCTCATCTTTAGCGCGCGATCAAGCCCCATGGCGCGGGGAAACAGCCAGGCTCCCCCTTCGTCCGGTAACAGCCCGAAGCGCCCGGAGGTATCGCCAAGCTTGGCATCAGCGCCGGCGATGCGCAGGTCGCAGGCTAGCGCTAGCGCAAGACCGCCCGCCACCGCATGACCGTTGATCATGGCGATCACGGGCTTGTCCATACGATGCAAGGCGGTAATGACCCGGTGCATGCCCTCGCGCATCTGTACCGCATGTCCGAGCTGACGGCGGAGATAGTCATCATGTTCCTCGTCGCCTCCGCGGACATCTCCTCCGGCGCAAAATGCACGACCCGCGCCGGTGATGATGAGGCAGCGAAGCCGGTCATCTCTCTGATAGGCGTCTAAAGCGTCGACCAGCTCGCTGCACATACGCGAGGTGTAGGCATTGAGGGCGGCAGGTCGGTTGAGCACGAGCTCACCGATGTGATCGCTGCCGGCAGTGTAAAGTATGGTCTGTCCAGTCATGGCAATGTCCTCGCGCCCAGCCCAGGCCGCAGCATGGGACGGGCGCGCGAACATTCCAAGCCTCAATCGCGATAGTTATAGCCGGGAGGCGGAGGCGGCGGATAACCCGGAGGGGGAGGGGGGGGCGGCTGGTAGCCTGGTGGTGGAGGAGGAGGATAGTTATAGGCGTTGGGCGGTGGGGCAGCAACATGATTGCCATGGGCCCTCATGCATTGCACGTAGGCGATGTTATATTCACGCTGAGCAGCATACTGGCCCTCGCCCGGATGGGCTGTGGTGGCACCGATTCCGGCACCAGCCGCTCCGCCAACGACTGCGCCGCGCGTATTTCCGACCGCAGCACCCAGGGCAGCGCCTATTGCCGCTCCTACCAGCGCGTTGGTAGCAGTCCGGCTATTGGCTTCGGAGACTTTGCCAGCCACGCGGTCCGACGCATAATGCTGACAATAAACATCGTCTTCCTGGAATTGCGAGAAAGACTTACCTCTACCCGGCATCACCGGAACGGTCGGGCTGAGCGGTTGTGTTACACAGCCTTCCAGCCCGATCAGGGCTACAAGGCCTACCGCTCCCAACATCATCTTGCGCATTGCACACCTCTTGCTTGGAGCTAAACGTGGTCCTGCCAGTCTGGTCCGTCCACAACTCCGAGCACGAACCATCCGCTGGCCAAGCTGAACACGACATGAACGCTAATCAATCTGACAAGGTTTGAGGCAAATCAAGCGCACGCGCAATTGACCTCACGTCGCTCTGAAGGCGTAGTAGTAAAAATTCGGGGGAAGATTATGGAGCTTGTTTCGGGGCGTTGGAGCAACTGGTCGGGCGGGGTTCGCTGTAAACCGCGTCAGGTTATGGCGCCACGCGAGGAAGTGGAGCTTGCCGCGGCCATTCGAACGGCCAGGGGATGTGTACGGGCGCCGGGAACCGGCCACTCTTTCACGCCCATTTGTACCAGCGATGACACGCTTTTGGACCTTTCAGCGTTTCAGGGGCTGGCCGGCGTCAATCATGAGGCCCAGAGCGCAACCTTTCGTGCAGCCACACCGTTGTGGGCAGTAGGTCCAGCCCTTCATGCCCAAGGTTACGCCCTGGCGAACATGGGCGACATTGATCGGCAGACTGTCGCAGGTGTTGTCGCCACCGGCACGCATGGCACTGGCCGCAGCCTGGGAAGCCTGTCAGCCCAGGTGACCGGGTTTCGGCTGATCTGCGCCGACGGTGAAGTGCTCCGCTGCTCGGCGTCCGAAAACTCCGAGATCTTCGACCTGGGACGGGTGTCGATCGGAACCTTTGGCGTCATGAGCGAGATCACGCTCAGGGTTCTTCCTGCCTACAAGCTCGTCGAGCACAACTTCGCGCTACCGATTGAGGAACTATTCGAGCGTCTGGACAGCCTCATCGTCGAAAATCGTCATTTCGAGTTTTTCTGGTTTCCCTATGCCAATACGGCAGTCTGTAAATCGCTGAATCTCAGCACCGCTGAGGCACCAGCTCCCCGTACAGCCGAACAGATGTATGCCCGAGGTGAAGTCAGTGGGTCATTTGATATGCGAACCTTCATCGCGATCAATGAAGTACTGCCATTCGCGCCCTTTCTGCTTGAGGGCGCACACCGTCTCTGTTCCCGGCTGATGCCCGGGCCGGACAAGGTGCGTTGGAGTTACGAGATTTTTCCCAGTCCGCGAACGGTGCGCTTCAATGAAATGGAATATGCCGTGGCGTTCGAAGATGGGCCGGCGTGTCTCAAGCAGATTGTCGATCAGATCCGTGCCAAGCGTATCAATACCGGGTTTCCCATCGAGTACCGCATCGTGAAAGGCGATGACATCGCCTTGAGTCCATTCTACGGGCGTGATAGCGCGACTATCGCTGTCCACCAATACCGTAAGGTTGACACCACTGCGCTGTTCTCCGCCTGCGAGGAGATATTCAAGCAATTTGGCGGTCGACCGCACTGGGGCAAACGCCATAGCCGGACCGCTGCCGATTTGGCGCAGATATATCCCCAATATGAGCGGTTTGTGGGCATGCGGGAAAAACTTGATCCTCGCGGTCGCTTTCTCAACGCGCATTTGAGGGCGCTCTTTACATAGTACGTAAAGATATGAGGGCCGGCCTGCCTATGGCATATGCAAGGCCTCCTGCGTGACCCGCTTCCAGGATCATGGCCGAGACTGGTGTACTTTGCCGCCACGGCACGGGGCTGGTGCACAGTGCACTGCCGTGCTTTCCGGCTTACCGACCGCGGTCCCCCGCTTCCGACGCTGGGGTATCCAGCCGGCGATAGAAGCAGCTTCGTGCGCCTGTATGACAGGCCGGCCCTTTCTGGCGAACCCGGAAAAGCAGGGTGTCGCCATCGCAGTCGATGCCGGCCTCAACCAGTTCCTGGGTATGGCCGGAGGTTTCACCCTTGCGCCATCTTTCGCTGCGGGAGCGAGACCAGTAGGTGAGCTGGCCCGTGCGCAGGGTTTCCGCGAGCGTCTGGTAATTCATCCAGGCCATCATCAGAACGTCCCCGTTTTCTGCATCCTGTGCGATCACGGGGACAAGGCCATCGGCGTTGAAGTTGACAGCGGCGAGGAACGCGCTGACCGATAGGGTGTCGCTCATAGCAGGCGCGCCATTCGTTCAAATCCCTGACCTAGATCGTCTATGAGATCGTCGACGTCTTCGAGTCCGGCATGGACCCGCACCACTGTGCCATCGCCTGGCCACGGCCGCGCAGTACGTACAATATGAGCTGGCGTGATGAGGCTTTCAAATCCACCCCAGGACCAGCCCATACCGAAGAGCTTGAGTCCATCCATGAACGCGGCCAGTGCGGCATGGGACAGGGGCTTGAGTTCGATGGCAAAGAGGCCGCAGGCCCCCTTGAAGTCACGCTTCCAGATCGCATGCCCGGGATCGCTGTCGAGCCCGGGATGCAGGACCCGCGTGACTTCCGGTCGTGCCGAAAACCAGCGGGCGAGCTTTAACCCGTTCTGTTCATGGACGGGCAGTCGACGTGACAGAGTGCGCAGCCCCCTTAGTGCCAGAAATAGGTCATCTGCCGAAGCAAACAGTCCGAGATCGCCGTGGGTATGTGTCAGACGCTCGGCATGGCTGGGATTGGCACAGACATACCCCATCATCAGGTCGGAATGCCCGCCGATATACTTGGTCACGGACTGAATGGACAGATCGACGCCATACGCCAAAGGTTGAAAATACAGTGGGGTCGCCCAGGTGTTGTCCATCAAAACGGATGCGCCGCGGCGATGGGCGACATCGGCAATGGCGGGAATGTCCTGGATTTCGAACGTGAGCGATCCCGGGGATTCACAAAAGATCGCGCGTGTATTGCTGCGGAAGAGCGCGTCGATGCCGTTGCCGATGCATGGATCGAAGTAGCTGGTCTGCACGCCGTAACGCGCGAGGACGCGGTCACAAAAATTGCGGGTAGGAAAATAGGCACTGTCGCTGACCAGCAGGTGATCTCCGGCGCGACACACAGCTAGGATTGCGGTGGTGATGGCAGCAAGGCCAGATGGCGTCACCACCGTGGCAGCGCCTTGCTCAAGGGCATTGATGGCGGTTGTGAAGCTCTCAGAGGTTGGAGTGCCACGGCGACCATAAACATATGGCGCAGTGCCATCCTCGAGGGTTTCAAGATCTGGCATCAGGAAGGTCGAGACGCGGTAGACCGGGGTCGATACCGCACCATGATAGCGCGCGGGCTCGCGGCCGAGATGACCTGTAAGAGTGCCGGGCTTATGGCTCATAGATCCACTCCAACGCCGACTTCAGTTGCAACATCTGGCCCCGGGGTAAGGGGCGCCCCCATGCGTTCGCTCAGGATCGGCCGTAATGGCCGGTCGAACGACCAGATGATTAGGGCGCTGACAAACGCGATGGCAGCGGTGATGAGAAAAAACTCGAATTTGGGTATGTGGTCCCAAAGCGTCGCCAGCGTGCCGCCAAGAGTACTACCAAGGAATGTCGCGATGAACCAGAAGCCCATCATCATGGACATCACCTGCACCGGTGCCGCACGAGCCACAAGTGCAAGTCCGACCGGCGAAAGATAAAGCTCACCAAGAGTATAGATCGTGAAAAACGGTAGCAGCCACAGCCAGCTGGCATGGCCATGCGGACCGGTTACATAGGCCAATCCGGCCATCAAACAGAAGGAGACGCTGAGCAGGGCACAGCCCAGGGCCATCTTGATAGGCGTGGAGGGCTCGCGTCCGCGACGGGCCTGTTTGCCCCACATCCAGACGAGAAATGGCGTAAAGGCAAATATCATGGCGGGGTCGATGGATTGCGCCCAAGGCGCAGGAATGACAAAATTCACGACGCCGGGAATAAAAATCCGATCGGTATAATCGCGGGCCCAAAGCGCGATCGTGATGTATTGCTGCTCATAGCTCATCCAGAAGCCCGTGACCGGTACAAAGAGTGCTACCAGTGCGAAGATTGCCTTCCAGTCCTGGCGGCTGAGCGGCTGGGCCTTCACCTTGGTGCCGCTCCGGCGGGCACTGGTGACGCGGTCGGGGGGCAGGTGACGCAATGACATCAGGTAAATCAGAACGCCGATAGAAACCCCGATGCCGGCAGCAAAGAAGCCGAAATGCCAGCCTGCGTTCTGTCCCAAGGCCACACAGAGGCCATGGCTCGCGGGCCAGTCGTCGGTACACATACGCGCACCCAGTGTGCCGCAAATATAGGGGGCAAGGAAGGCGCCGAGATTGATTCCGACATAGAAGATCGAGTAGGCGCGGTCGATCCGGTTATCGCCCGGGGCGTAAAGGTTGCCGACCTGGGTCGAAATGTTGGGTTTGAAGGCACCGTTGCCAATGATCAGCGCCAGTAGACCAAAGAAGAACAGCGAGGTCTGGGTGAGCATGAATTCACCAGCGATCATCATCAAGCCGCCGGCAACAACTGTATAGCGTTGGCCAGTCAGGCGGTCCGCAAGCAGTCCTCCGAAAAATGGGGTGAGATAAACAAGCCCGGTGTAAAGACCAGTGATATTGGTAGCAAATTCCGTTGGTGAGAGCGGTCCCAGCAGCCATTGGAAGGCACTGCGCACAATCGAAAGCCCAATGACATGTGGCATCGCCTCTGGCGTCAGCAATTGCTGGGTCAGATAGAAGATCAGAATCGACGTCATGCCATAATAGGAAAAACGTTCCGCCATTTCGGTCGAGAACAGGCTTGTCAGTCCGATCGGATGACCGAACAGATCACGCTGACGCTTGGCCTCATTTTGAGCCATTCATGATCCCTTTCTGAACTTCCCGACCGTGCGAGCGTGCACACTGCGCGCGGGGAAGAAAATGGTTAGACGGCTTTGTGAGCAACGACTTAGGGGAGGAAGACGTAGCGCTCTTCGCGGGCGTAGGGAATGAAGCCGGCCCGTTGATAGAGTGGCAGGGCGCGTGGGTGATCCAGGGTGCAGGTATTGACCTTCAGTTTGTTGATCGGCCGGTCCCAGGCCAGAAGTACTGACTGAAACAGGAAATAATGCCCCAAGCCGCGACCGATATAGTCGGGAACAAGTCCAAAATACGCCAGCTGGCCAGTGGGCATCGGGCGAAAGTCGAATTCCGCCATACCGGCAGGACAGCCGTCGACATAGAGCACGTAGAGAAAAAGGTTCGGGTCCTGGAGCAGGGCGCTGAGTTCCCCGTCGGACAGCTTTTTGCGGTCAACCCAGTAATGGGCACGGCCAATGGTATCGTAGAGATAGCGGTAGAAATGAATGGGCGGCGCCGCTGTCCTTAAAATAGCGATCTTTCCGCTCGGGAGCGGCGGCGGCACAATGTCAGGCCGTGCCTTCATGTCGAGAAATGTGACTACGGTTGGAATGCGTTTGGTATTGGCGCGGTCCCTCATCCAGTTCGTCCCGTCTCAATCGGCGCCTCAGGGCGCGCTCCCCATTCGGCCCAGGAGCCGTCATATAGCGCCACCTGCTGTGCTCCGGCCACATTCAGGGCCAGCAAAAGGATGGCCGCGGTGATCCCCGAACCGCAGCTCGTGATCACCGGGCGTGACAGCGTGAGATGATTATCGACGAAGAGCGCACGCAGCTCATCCGCGGATTTAAGCGTACAGTCGCCATTGATCAGTTCTGAATAATGGAGGTTGCAACTTTTGGGTATGTGGCCAGGGCGAACGCCGGGACGTGGCTCGGCTTCTTCTCCGGCAAAGCGGGAGAGGCTTCTGGCGTCTGCAATCTGCGCGCTGCCCGAGGCTTGGGCCGAAAGAACCTGTGCAAAATCACGGAGTAGGCTGTTATCGGGGCGCGGCGTAAAGTGCCGGTAATGTGGTGGTGGCAGCAGGTCGTCGATTGGTCGGCCCTCCCGCTTCCATTTGGGCATGCCACCGTCCAGAACGACGACGTCACCATGGCCCATGGCCCGCAGCATCCACCAGGCCCGCGGGCTGGAGTAAATCCCGGCGCCATCATAAACGACAATAAGATTGCCATCTCCCAGTCCTAGCTTGCGCATCTGGCTGGCAAACTTGGTTGGGGGCGCGAGCATATGCGGTAACGCGCTGGTCTCGTCACTGATCGCGTCGATATCGAAAAATACGGCTCCTGGAATATGGGCACTGCCGTATTCAGCGCGCGCATCGCGACCAGCCTGAGGCAGATACCAGGACGCGTCAGCGACGCGGACATCCGGGGCTTCGAGATGCTCGGCCAGCCAGGCGGTGGAGACCAAGGGAAAAGCGACACTCATGCGAAGGGCAACTCCATGTCGCGCGGCTCGTGGTCAAGCCAGGGTGGCACGGGAAGGCCTTTTTGACGCAGGAAGGCAGGATTGAAAAGTTTGCTCTGATAACGCGAGCCGGTATCACAGAGCACCGTGACGATGGTGTGGCCCGGCCCCATCTCCTTTGCCAGCCGGATGGCACCGGCCACGTTTATGCCGCTTGAGCCGCCTAGACACAGCCCGTCGCGCTGCAGAAGATCGTAAAGGGTGGGCAGCATCTCCTCATCAGAAATTTCATAGGCGTCGTCGATCGGGGCGCCCTCGAGATTTGCTGTGACCCGGTTCTGGCCGATGCCTTCGGTGATCGAGGCGCCATGTGCATCCAGCTGCCCTGTTTTGATCCAGGAATAGATGGCGGCGCCGAGCGGATCAGCGGCGACAATCCGAATGTTGGGATCCCGCTCCTTAAGTGCGATCCCCGTACCGGCCAGCGTACCGCCCGTGCCGACCGCCGCGACAAATCCATCGATGCGTCCCTTGAGTTGCGCATAGATTTCGGGTCCGGTGCCTTCAATATGTGCGGCACGGTTGGCGACATTGTCGAACTGATTGGCCCAGATCGCGCCACTGGCCTCAGTATGGGCAAGGCGGGTCGCCAGACGTCCCGACAGTTTCACGTAATTATCGGGATCACGATAGGGTTTTGCCGGGACCTCGATGACATGCGCCCCCATCAGGCGCAAGGCGTCCTTTTTCTCCTGACTCTGCGTCTGCGGGATAACGATGACGGTGCGAAACCCCATGGCATTGGCGACCACAGCAAGTCCGATTCCAGTGTTTCCGGCGGTGCCTTCGACAATGGTGCCGCCGGGGCGCAGCGCGCCCGTCGCAATGGCAGCGCGAACTATATACAGAGCCGCCCGATCCTTGACCGAGCCACCCGGGTTCATGAACTCGGCCTTGCCATAGATATCGCAGCCGGTCAGAGCGCTCGCATATCGCAGGCGGATGAGCGGGGTATGGCCTATTGCATCAAGAGTGTCGTTGCGGATGTCCATGCGACTTTAACCAGGCTAGGGCCCGACCCTAAGCCCCAGCCTGCTCACCATCAAGCTTTGCCCGCAGCCTTCAGCCGGGCGAAGGCGTCCAAGGCGCGTTGCCGCCCCGTCGCAAGGTCTACGAGGGCAGTAGGATAACTCGCTCCCAGCTTGATGTTGGCTGCGTCAAGTACCGCGGCTGGCGCCAGCCACGGGCTGTGGACAAAGCGATCCGGCAGGTGGGCGAGTTCGGGAACGAAGTGGCGGACATAGTGGCCCTCCGGATCGAATCGCTGTCCCTGCAAAACCGGATTGAAGATACGAAAATAGGGTGCTGCATCCGCCCCGCAGCCGGCCACCCACTGCCAGCTTGCGCTGTTGTTGGCGAGGTCGGCATCCACAAGTGTGTCCCAGAACCAGCGAGCACCTTCGCGCCAATCGATCAGGAGGTGCTTGACGAGGAAGGAGGCCGCGATCATGCGCACGCGATTATGCATCCATCCGGTATTCCACAGTTGGCGCATCCCCGCATCCACGATGGGGATCCCGGTTTGGCCGCGTTGCCAGAGCGAGAGCTTGTCC
>JAKBAU010000043.1:0-13685 GCA_021808875.1 Pseudomonadota bacterium
CAGAGCGCGCAAAGAACAGGCTGCCCGGGGTGTCGGCAGTGGCTCGATGCGCACCACCGACGACATCACCTTGGGCGCTGGGGTAAAGGCGCTGGGATGCACATCAAACAGGAGCTGCGGTTCCGTGCGCCATTGGGACAGTACGGAGAGCCGACCATAGGCCGAGGTGCGGGGCGTTGCCACGAGGCGCAGCGCCACCTCGCGCTGAAACATCAGAGTGAGACTGTGCCAGACGGGAGGCCAGGACGCCGCCGACAGCCATTTGACGAGCAGGGCACTGCCAATGTTGTAGGGCAGATTGGCGGCGATGCGGACTGGTCCGGTGACCCCTTTGGCAGCGAAGAGGGCGGCCTCGTCGAGCGCAAGCGCATCGGCCTCGACCACCTCAAGACGGCCGGGATAGGCTAGGGCAAGTTCGTTTAGGGCCGCGATGCAGCGTGGATCGCGCTCCACGGCGATCACGCGCGTGGCGCCTTCGGCCAACAGCGCCCGGGTCAACCCGCCCGGCCCGGGGCCCACTTCGTAGATGGTGGTGGCGCTGAGGGGACCGGCGGCTCTGGCGATGCGGCGGGTCAAGTTGAGGTCGAAGAGAAAATTCTGCCCCAGCGATTTGCGCGGCGCGATTGCGTGGCGGGCCACCACCTCCCGCAAGGACGGCAGCTCCGGTTCAGCCAACTCTGTCCATCCGCGCATCGGCGATCTGGGCCGCCATGGTGATCGCTGCCAGCATGCTGCGGACATCTGCCCGGCCGCTGCCAGCCAGATCAAGCGCGGTGCCATGATCGGGCGAGGTGCGAACGATGGGCAGGCCGAGAGTCACGTTCACCGCCTCCCAGAAATGCAGGGTCTTGATCGGGATCAGAGCCTGATCATGATACATGCAAAGCGCGGCGTCATAGTGACAGCGTGCCTCAGCATGAAACAACGTATCAGCTGGCAGGGGGCCGCGGACATCCAGTCCCTCTTCTCTCAAGGAGCTGACCGCCGGGCGGATTTGGGCTTCGTCTTCGCTGCCGATGTGTCCGCCCTCGCCGGCATGGGGATTGAGCCCGGCAATCGCCAGACGCGGCCGGGCAATGCCAAAGTCCTGCGCGAGGGCTGAAAGGACGATGCGTGCGGTCGCGCAGATGGCGGCGGAACAAATCTGCGCCGGTACCTCGGCGAGCGGGATATGAACGGTCAAGGGCACCACCCGCAGTTGTGGGCCGGCCAGCATCATCACGGCCCGTGGTGCCTGGGTCAGCGCCGCGAGGTATTCGGTGTGGCCCGGAAAGGCGAACCCGCCATCCTGCATGGCCTGCTTGTTAATGGGGCCGGTCACGAGCGCTGCCGCGTCTGCCGTCATGATCTGGGCGACGGCAAAACTGATCGCGTTGGCGACGCTGCGGGCATTGTCCGGGCTCGCCTGGCCCGGCCGGCGTCCCGCGGGCGCGTTCCCACTGTCGAGGAGAGCGTCGGGCTCCACCCGGCCACAGTGCAAGAACACCTCGGGGTCGCCGACCAGGCGCAAGGGATGGCTGCCCACCCGCCCCTTCAGCGCGTGATAGGCGCGCACCGCCAGTTCCGGACCAACGCCGCCTGGCTCTCCCATGGTGATGAGAACCGGAGCCTGACGGGAGGGTGCGGCCTCAGCGTGTCTCAATGTCGGCATGGCGGCGCAGATGGCGCAGGAAGCGGCGGGCCAGAACGGCCATCTGCTCCTGATAAAGCTGGTTTGCCACTTCGTCCCGGGTCGGAACCTTATAGGCGATGACTTGGGGCGGCCGCTTGTCACAGCGTACGATGAGCTCGATGCCGGCACTTGATTCGAAGGGCTGTGTCGCCTCTCCGGCGGTGGTCTTGGACAGTGCCTGGCGGATCTGCGCACTTAGATTGGTCAGGCGCATTGTCCCGAGGTTCATGTAGAGGGCGCCGCGCATGTGCTGCACCAGGTTGGGCAGCATCTTGCAGTCGACAATGCGGCTGCGCAGCACCTCGGCGGCCAGGACGGCATTTTTGAGCAAAGCGGGCGGGGGCTTAGGTCCGATGGGCAGGAGCACGCGGGCAAGCGGCAGCACGCCGGGCGGATAGGCCGGGGCCTCGGGCTTCTGCTGCGCCATCTTGGAGCCGGCAGGAACCTGGATTTCGCGCAGGGCGAGGACGTAGTAGCCACCGGGGCCGAGAATCGGCTTGGAAATCTCGCCGGTCTTCAGCTTCAGGAGGGCGGCCTCAAGTGGCGGAGCC
The DNA here is from genome assembly GCA_021808875.1 of Pseudomonadota bacterium. The sequence continues at coordinate 2,224 of JAKBAU010000043.1, forward strand.
AGCTGGTCGGCAGTGATGAAACCAAGATTGCCACCGTCGGCAGCAGTTGGGTTCTGGCTGACGCTACGCGCCACGCTGGGAAAGGGCGCACCATTGCGGATCTGCGCCAGGACCGCGTCCATCGCCGCCTTGACCTTGGCCTTGTCCGCCGGGCGGTCGATGGCCAGGAAGATTTCCGAAACCTCGTAGCGGGGCTTGTTGGCGTTGCGCTTGATGCGCTTCATTTCATCATTGACGCGTTTCGGGGAAACCTCGGCCTCATCGCCATAGCGGCCCTGAACTGTCTTCGACCATGCGATCTGTGCGGCAATCTGACCGCGCAGCGTCGACATCTGCACGCCCGCCGCCGCGAAGGTGGCTTCGAGCTTGGCCTTGTCGATGTGGTTTTCGGTGAGGATGCGATTGATGGCGGTGTCGACTTCACCGGCGCTGACGCTGATGTTGTGCTTTTGCGCTTCCAGGAGCTGGATGCGTTCGGTCTCCAGCTGCTTAAGGATCTCCGCGCGCAAGCTCTTCATCTGCTTGGCATTGGGATGGGTGCCGGTTGTCACCAGAAACAGCTTGAGGCGCTGCTGGACATCCATTGTGGAGATCGCCGTGTCATTGACGATCGCCGCGACGCTGTCGCCCTGAAGGCTGGGGGGCAGCACGGGGAGTTGGTTGGCGGACGGGCCGCTTGCGAGTGTGGAGGCGCTGGCGGGCTCGTTGGCGGCAAGTTCGGTGCCCTTCGGGGCCGCACGGCCTCCTGCGTAGAGGGGCGCTGCACTTGCCCAAACGGCGATGCCGACAAGGCCGGCCGCAACAGCGATGCGAGGTTTACAGGTCAACGATGTCTTCGTTTCTTCTCGGGTTAACGAACGGGTACCGGGCTTGAGCCCGCACTCCACCCACTACAGGGGCCGATCGCAGCGGCAGAATAAGGAAATCTGCGGCCGCTTCAAGGCGCCCCGGGGCAGGACAGGGGTTTGAGGGCAAGCTCAAGGAATGGAAGCCTGCTGGATCGGCTCGGAAAAGGCATTGCGGGGGAACAAAGGCGTGTTCTGGTCGGCCTCACCGCCAAATTTGGGAATGATGTTGAAAAGGATCGAGGTCGATGGGGCAACATCCAGAAAGCGCGTATAGCTGCGCTGATAGGCGATGGAAAGGCCGAGGCAATCATTCTGCCAGCCGATTCCCAGTTCGGTATCGAGCATCTGCGAGTTTTGCAGATCGCGCCGCGCTGCGGCAAATGCGGACCAGTGGGTGCCGATGCCCAGGGTCAGCGCTCCGTTGATTTCGGCGCGCGGGGCCCCAAGGCTCACCGCCTGCCGGTCCAGGCGGATATAGCTGACGTCGAAACTGGAGCGGCCATAGGTGCCGTGGAAATAGACTTCGTCACGGTCCACCGTGCCGGTGTTGGGATTGAGATCAAGGCGCTGCGTCAGGCTCAGATAGGGAAAAAACCGCACCCGATAGCGGGTGACGATGTCGGATCGTGTGCCATAGAGCCCGGAATTGACGCCAAAGATGGGATCCGCCTTGGGCCTGAGGACCTGGCCCACCAGTCCCTCAATGCTGCCGCCAGGGAAATAGGCTTCTGCTTCCACGCCGACATTGGTTCTGGGCCCGCTCTCCCACAAGGAATAACCGGGCATGCGTGAGACGCTGAAGATGTCGGTGTCGTCGAGCTCGAAATCGGTGGAATCCTCGTTGGGAATCCCGCTGGGATTACCGCCATAGGGTGCGGCGATCAGCTGGACGATGGGCTGGAGCACGTAGGAATGTCCGGCGCGGCCCTCTGTGATGAAGGGCCAGCGCCAATCCGCGACCAGCATGGGTTGGGCGCGGTCGATGTAGTGCACGCCGGCAGGAATGGGGTTGCCCTGCAGATCGGTCACAAGACCCGGATTGTTCGGGTCACCCGTCACACGCCACAGATCGGCGCGGGCCTGAGCGCTCAGGGTGATGAGCTGTCCATCGGAGGTGATCATCGGCAGCTGCCAGCGCATCTCGGTGGAGAGCCGCTCGTCGCTGGCCCCGACATTACGCAGGACGCTTGCGCTCGTGACATTGAAGCGGAACTGGCCTCCTGCCACGGTCTGGGGCGGGATGTAGGTGTAGTCGATCGATGGCAGAACAATGGGAATTTCGTTTTGATTGACGCGCCCAACCCGCAGGTCCTGAAAATAGAAGCCGCTCATCAGAAAACGACTGCGTCCTGACATAGCCTCCAGATAGACGTCGTTGTTGAGGGTGACGTCGTTGGAGATGTTGAAACGCTTCAAAAATGTCTGATTCGAGGTGAGAGCAGCACTGTAACCAACATGCCAGATGTCGCCGATGGGGATCTGGCCGGCACCGAACAGTGCACTTTGCCAGGACCAAATGCCATTGGACGGAGCATAGCCTATGTCCGGTTGCAGCCACATGCCGCCATTATTCAAGCGCTGACGGTATTCGCCACGCACGATGTCACCAGCCGCGCTCGTGATCATGGGCTCGATGGTTGCGTCCTGCGAATTGTTGATGGCGATGTAGTAAGGCAGAAGGACGAATGAGCCGAGTGATGAGGAGGTTCCGGCGGAGGGCCGCAAAAGCCCGGACAGATGTTTTACGGTGGGATCAGGGTGGACGAGGATCGGACTGTAAAATACCGGCACGCCCCACAGTTCGATCAGCGCGTTTTGATAATAGATCCGGTGTTCGGACTGGTCATAGATAACCTTGCTCGCCTTCAGTGCCCAGGTCGGCGTCGTGTGTCCGGTACGCACGCACAGTGCGCAAGGGGTGTAGGCGGCGTTGCGCGCGACCACCATGGAGCCCTTCTTTATCGCACTTCTGGCCACCACCCGTCCGCTTTTGCCGATGAGTGCACGAAAGCCTGAAAGGGCGCCGTCTCGCAGATTGTTGCTGAGCACGACATGATCGGCAAAGGCGACGTTGCCGTCGGGAGCAAGCAGGCTGACCTGACCCTTCGCGGTAACCTTGTTCGCCTTTTCGTCATAGACGACCTTCTTAGCCAGCAGGATCTGCGCCTTGTCGTCGATTTCGACATGGCCTTCGGCCACGACCACATCATGCGCACTGTCATAGGTGATGCGGTCGGCTTTCAGGAGAATCTCATTGCTGCTGGAAACGGGCGCAGCGCTCCTTGCGTCCGCCGGCGGCCCCAAAAGGGTGACGAGGACGGCAATGAGGCTCACCCCTGCGCGCAGTGCGCCGGCGCGTGCCATGCTCAGCCATCCTCCTGGTGAAACACCAGCGTCATCCCCAGAAGGATGGCGGCAGCGGCTGGCGCTGAGGCGGCCAGAACTACCGGCACGATTCCTGATTCGCCGAGTGCCCGCGTCAAGTCGCTGAAGAAATAGACCCCAAAGCCGCAGAGTACGCTGTAGAGCACGACGCGGCCTATTCCGCCCAGCCGTGCCAGGCGCAGGGAAAAGCTCGCGGCCATGAACACCATGGCTGCGAACATGGCTGGAAGCATCAGAAGTGAATCAAAATATAACACATAGCGTGTTGCCGAGAAGCCTGCGGCCTGTGCCGCGTCGATGAAGTGCGGCAGATTCCAGAACGAGATGGTTGTCGGCGGCGCGAAGCTTTCCTGGATGTGCTGAGGGGTCAGCGTGGTGGCAAGACGATAGTGCGGGTAAAATTTGACGTGACCCACCGCATCGCTGACATAGGCCTGATCAAGATCCCAATAACCGGTTTTGAGATCTGCGCTGCGTGCATCGATGCGGCCGGTAAAGGCGTCTTTCGCTCCGTAGAGGAAGACGATGGCGTCGTAAAGTCTCACCCCCTGATCGGCGACTCGGAGGGCATGTATCACCGACTGGTGTTCCCGGTCGCCCTGACGCAGCCACAGGCCGTTCTGCGAGACGTCAAGCTGGGAGGCCTGGCCGTGCAGATATTTGGCCTCAAGGCTCGCATATTGCTGCAGCAGGAGCGCGGAGACCGGGGTGATCGCGAGCACGCTGACAACACCCATCAGCACGGCAACGCTGAGTGAGGGCGCGAGCAGGTTCCAGGCGGAAACCCCTGCGGCGCGGATGGCCAGAAGCTCGTGGCTGCGTGAGAGGCGCACGAAGCTGTACACCCCGCCCAAGAGCACCGCAAAAGGCAGGAGGCTGAGACCCAGATTGGGCAGTTCCAAAAGGCTCATGCCGATCACAAGGCTGGTGTCGATGTGCCGGCCAGCCGTGTGGTTGAGGAGGCCAACCAGCGCGATCGACCAGGCCAGGAACATGATGGCGCTGAACACAATGCCCACGCCGATGAGGAATTGGCGCGCCAGATACCGATAAAGTGTCCACGACCAGATCACGCCGTCGGCTCCGGTAGCGCCCGCCTGATGCGCCAGCTGTGGTGCCAGCCGCTCAGATAGAGCGCCGCTGCGGCGAGCGAGGCCAGAGGCACCAGATAGATGAGGATGATCATCATGGGATCGCGCGCGGCCAGCCCCTGTATGCCATAGCCGAGGATACGTATCCCTCCGGCGATGGTCGAAGCAAGGAACAGACGCAAGGCATAGGCGCCACGGGCCCGCCGGCCCTGGGTCACGGCCGCCAGCGCAATGAGGGCGAAGACGAGGCTGTAGAGTGGTTCGGCAAGGCGGTTATGGCCCTCCGCCACAAAGATGTTCTCCAGCTTCTGGCGATCGGGCAGTGACGCCGGCAGATGGGGCCAGAACAGCTGGTTCAGATAGCGTTCGTGAATCTGCAGGATACCTTGCGAACGGGCATTGGCGAACTGGTCGAGGTCAAAGACATAACTTCTGAATTTGAGCACGGACAGTTTGGCGCCGCGCTGCGAAGACTGCTCAATGGTACCGTGACGCATGATGAGGCGTGCGCCCATTGGGGTCTGTGCCAATAAGCCGCTTTGGGCGATGTAGGTGATGGGGTGGGCGGTATCGCGATTGTCATGCACGAGAATGCCATGAATCTGGCCGTCCGAGGACAGATCGCGAATGAACACGGTGAGGCCTGGTGCCGGGGTATTGAACGTCCCCTCGGTGAGGATCGCCGCCCCGATATCAGCACGGATATTGATTTCCTGCTGCTCCATGGCCTGTTGTGTGAAAGGCATCAGCCACAGGGTGTTGAAATAGGTGAGTGCTGTCACCATTAGCCCGACCATGAGAACCGGCACGGCGAGTTGAAACGAACTGTAGCCGGCGGCAGTCATGGCAACCAGCTCGCTGTCGGAGTTGAGCTTGTTGAGGCCGAACATTGTCCCGGCAAAAAAGGCAATGGGCAGGATGATGACGAGCAGATCCGGTAGCATCAGCAGGGTCAGGTAGAAAAAGGTCGGTGCCGACTGGCCGCGATTGATCACCAGATCCAGCAGGCGCAGCGACTGCGACAGCCAGACCACGGCGCTCAGCACGAAGGCAAAAAAAGCCGTGGGCCCGATCAACTGGCGCAGCACGTAATGGGATAGGCGCGGCATGGGTATCCGAATTAGGGCTCTGGCCGGCGTCTCTGCGGCCTTTCATGCAGGTTACGATTGGTCCTAAACTAGCATTTTCCTGCCGCCGCCCGGCAATCCTTCTGTGCCCGACAGCGCAAAAGTGCAAGTCTCATCCGTGGCATGGCCCTTCCTGGAGTCGAACCGATGCAAATCAGCTTTTCCGCGCCCTCCACCACCAGCGGTGGTGCTCTCATCGTGGCCGCCCTTGCCGGCGGGGCCTTCACCGCCTCGGCGGCGGAGGCCGATCGCATGGCCGGTGGGGCGCTCAAGCGCGCCCTCGAGGTCAGCCGCTTCTCTGGCAAATCGGGGCAGTCGCTGGAGATCTTGGCACCATCAGCGGTCAAGGCCTCTCGGATCATCCTCGTTGGCCTTGGCGCTGTGGAGGAGCTTGACGGGCTCAGGGCCGAGCAGATCGCTGCGGATGTCGTGGCGCGTCTGCTCGCTTGCGGGGAAAAGAGCGTCCACTTTGCGATCGACCGGCCGCGGGGCCTCAAACTCGGCGATGCCGAGCTTGCCGCCCACCTGGCGATGGGCGTGGAGCTGCGTGCCTACAGCTTCGACAAATATCGCACGCGGCAGCTGGAAGAACGGGCGGCAACGGTGAAGAAAGTGAGTATCGGCACCAAGGACGTGGCCGGTGCCCGCAAGATCTGGCGTGAGTTTGCGGCGGTGGCTGAGGGAATCTGTCTGGCGCGCGACCTCGTCAATGAGCCGCCCAACGTGCTGTTCCCGGCTGAATTCGCCCGCCGGACCAAAAAACTCACAGCGCTTGGGCTCAAGGTCGAGGTTCTTGGCGCGGCACAGATGAAGAAGCTTGGCTTTGGAGCCCTGCTTGGCGTGGCCCAGGGCAGCGCCCATGAGCCGCAGCTGGTTGTGATGCAGTGGCTGGGGGCGCGCAATCGCAAGGCCCCGCCGATCGCGTTGGTTGGCAAGGGTGTCTGTTTTGATTCGGGCGGGCTGTCGCTGAAGCCGGCAGCCTCGATGATGGGCATGAAGGGCGATATGGGCGGTGCAGCCGCGGTGACTGGAACCATGCATGCACTGGCGGCGCGCAAGGCCCGCGTCAATGCCATCGGCGTCATTGGTTTGGTTGAGAACATGCCCTCCGGCACCGCCCAGCGTCCGGATGATGTCGTGACCTCACTCTCCGGCCAAACCGTCGAGGTTCTCAACACCGATGCGGAAGGCCGACTGGTACTTGCCGATGCTCTTACCTATACCCAGCGACGCTTCAAGCCGCGGCTCCTGATCGATCTGGCGACACTGACCGGTGCCATCATGGTGTCACTCGGGGCGGAGCACGCCGGACTGTTTGCCAATGATGATAACTTGGCCGCACAGCTGGCGCAGGCAGGTAAGCAGGAAGGCGAGCTGGTGTGGCGGATGCCGCTGTCGCCCAATTACGACAAGCTGCTCAAATCCAAGATTGCTGACATGAAGAACATCGGCAGCGGTCCCCATGCCGGTGCGATCACTGCGGCACAGTTCCTGCAGCGCTTTATCACTGACAAGCAGAGCTGGGCGCATTTGGATATTGCCGGGGTCGCCTGGCAGGATGGCGAGCAGAAGTCGCTCGCCCCGTCCTGGGGTGTCGGCTGGGGTGTGCGCATTCTCAACCGCCTGAGTAAGGACCATTACGAAGTTTAGCCCGGTGCGCTCGTCGTGACAGAGACGTTGTTCTATCATCTTGAGCGGCGCACGGTTGAAGGAGTGCTGCCCGAACTGCTGGAGCGCACGCTGGCACGGGGCTGGCGGGCGCAGGTCTGCTGCGACACTGTCGAACGGGCAGAGGTGCTCGATACTTTGCTGTGGACCTATCGCGAGGACAGTTTTTTGCCGCATGCTTGCGTCGGCGATGGACTTGCCAGTGATCAGCCAATTCTCATCAGCATGCAGAGGGAGCTGGCAAACCATCCGGATGTCCTCTTTCTCGTCGGTGGGGAGATGCCGGTGTGGGACAGCCCGGAACTTGCACAGCTCAGTCGCATCGTTCTTTTGTTCGATGGCTCCGACACGACCAGGCTCGCCGCGGCCCGCGCGGCATGGAAGGCTGCCGAGGCGGCCGGTCACACCGTGACATACTGGCGCCAGAACGCGGCGGGCAAATGGCAAAAGCAAGCGTGAAACGCGCGCGCCGTCGCCGCGGTCGCGGACTTTAGGTTCAACGAAGACAAAGGAGGGGGCGGTGTTTAACTTGCGCGGGCGCGGACAGCTACTACGCATACTGGGCGTCAGCTTTGGCATAGCCGTCGCCCTCGGAAACATGATTGGCGCCGGTATCCTGCGGGCTCCCTCCGCGATCGCGGCGACCATGCCCGATGGCAGGCTGATCCTCCTTCTGTGGATCATCGGCGGGCTTCATGTCCTGTTGAGCATCAACATCCTGTCCGAACTGGGTACGGCGATTCCACAGAGTGGCGGACCTTACCTCTATGCGCACCGCGCCTTCGGTGACATTGCCGGCCTCGTGGTGGGGTGGTCGCAATGGATGAGCAAGCTTGCGGGCATCGCCGCGACCTCGATCGCCTGCGCTGAGTTCCTGCCGATTGTCATCCCTGCTGCGGCCCGTTACACCCTGGCCGTGGCACTCGGCGTGCAGGGCGCGCTCTATCTGCTCAATGGTGTTGGCCTGAGGCCTGGGCGAACGATGCAGGAGGCCTCCAGTCTGATCAAGACGGCGATGCTCGTGGTGTTCATCGCCGCAGCCATTGCCGTGATTGCCCCTGCCGGGCAAGCCGGCACAACCCATCTGCATGCGGCTGGAACTGCGCTGGGCTGGGCCGTGGTGATCAATGCCTATTCGCTCATTCGTGGGGCCTATTCTGGATATGATGCGCCGGTCTATTTCAGCGAGGAGAATACGTCACCGACGCGGAATATTCCGCTGTCGCTACTCTTTGGCCTCATCCTTGCCTTTGCACTGTATGTAGGCGTCAATGGCGCGCTCATTTATGTATTGGGCGTGCGGGGCGTCGCAGCAACGGCGTTACCCTTTAACACCGTACTCAATCAGTTGGGCGGCCCCTTGCCGGGAGTGATCTTTGCTCTGGGCGCGATGATTGCGGTGGCCGGCGTGGCCAATTCCGGCATCATGACGGCGCCGCGGATCCTATTTGCACTGGGTCGCGATGGACTGCTGCCCCGCTGGTTTACCGCGGTCAATGTCGGTGGCAGCCCCTATGCGGCGGTGCTGCTGACCGGGTTGTGCTCGCTGGCGCTCGCCGCCAGCGGTTCCTTCGCCACGGTCTTCGGACTCATCGCGCTCCTCGATACGGTCGGCTATGTCCTCGTCGATGCCGCCTACTTCGCGCTGCGACGCAAGGAACCGGAACTGCCGCGCCCGTTCCACGCGTATTTTCATCCTGTGGCGCCAGCGCTGCTGCTCGTCGTCGATCTCGTTCTGCTGGTTTTGTTTTCCGGCGCCAACAGTCTTGCACTCTATTTTGCGGTGGGACTGACGCTCTTATGCGTGCCTTTGGCGGTACTGGCCCGGCGCGCCCGCCAGGCATGAAATTGTCGTAACGGTTGACAGGGATCGAAAAAGGCGGCCCTTAGCCACAAAGGGCTGCGCGCAAAGAGACATCGCCTTCCATGCCCCTCGGCTTTAGTTTTGGCACGATCATCGTGCTTCTGATCGACTTTGCACTCAGCGCCCATGTCATGCGCAGCGGGCGCTCGTATCTTTGGATTCTGCCCATCGTGCTTTTTCCGCCCCTGGGCTGGATTGCCTATGTGGCCTATGCCGTGGTGAGCGGTGCGGTGAGCAGCGGACAGGCGCGACGCTTTGCCGACGATATCGTCAACACCGTAGATCCCGGCAGAAGCTATCGCGAAAAGAAACGCGAGGTTGAGAAGGTTGGCTCGGTTGATTCCAAGCGGGCGCTGGCTGAGGAGTGCATCCGCCGCGGGCTGTTTCCGGACGCGATCGACCTTTATCTCAGTGCCATGGCCGGGCCATTGGGTGCGCAGGACACGGCGCTGCTCTTTGGATTGGCACGCGCCAAGCTTCTGGCCGGAGATGGCGCTGGCGCCGAAGCGGCGTTTGATGAACTCAAAAAGGCGGACCCGGTTGCCTTCAATGCAGATGCCGAACTCGATTACGCCCGCAGTCTTGCGCTACAGGGAAAGAACGAGGCCGCGCTCGCCCAATATGAAAAGATCCTGCCCAAATATCCGGGTGAGGAGGCGCGCTGTCGCTATGGCCTTTTGCTGAAGACGCTTGGACAGGACGAGCGGGCGCGACGGGTGTTCCGCGAGATTGTCGACTCGGTGAAGGGTGCCCCCACCTATTATCGCCGCCGTCAGCGCGAATGGCTTGTCATCGCACGGCGTAATCTGTCGTCTTAGGGCGGCGGTGGCGCGCGCAGGACAAGAAGTGGCCCTCAACGCACGCTCGTCAGGGCTGTCTCATAGGCTTCCTGTGCCTTCAGCCAGCGCTCTTCAGCAGCGGCCAGTTTCTTGACGGCGTCAGCCCGTTTCTTGGACACAGCGGTGCCTTTGAGCGGATCGCGGACGAAGAGAAGCGGATCGGTGAGGGCGCGGTCATATTTGGCGATCTCCTCGGAGAGGGTCGCAATCTGCCGTTCTTCGAGGTCGACCTGATCCTTGAGCGGACGCAGCTGATTGCGCCGCTGTGCCGCGTCACGCCTGACATCTTCCTTGGAGGGGCGCGCAGCCTCACTGATCTGCACGGATGGACGGTTCTCGCCCATGAGCAGATAGCGGCGGTAATCCTCGAGATCGCCATCGAAAGTGTGAACCTGGCCATCGGCGACGAGAAGCAGGCGCTCGGCTGTCGCTTCGATCAGCCTGCGGTCGTGGCTGATGAGAATGACCGCGCCTTCAAAGTCGTTGAGTGCGGTCAGAAGGCTCTCGCGGGCATCGATGTCCAGATGATTGGTGGGCTCATCGAGGATGAGCAGATTGGGATGATCAAGGGTCGCCAGGGCGAGCATCAGCCGGGCTCGTTCGCCGCCGGAGAGGGCGCCCACCTTGGTGGTCGCCTTGGCGGCGGAGAAGCCGAAACCGCCAAGCTGGCTCCTCAGATGCTGTTCACTTAGCCTTGGTCGCAGCAAGCCAAGAGTTTGCAATGGCGTCAGCTGTGCCTGCAGTTCTTCAAGCTGATGCTGTGCAAAATATCCTACGCTCAGTTTGCGCGCCCGAAACAGCGTGCCCCCCATTTTGTCGAGCTTGCCGGCCATGAGCTTGGCGAGAGTGGATTTGCCGTTGCCGTTCTTGCCCAAAAGCGCGATGCGCTCGTCCGGATCGATGCGCAGGTCAAGCTGTGAGAGGATTGGTCGACCTGGTTCGTAGCCAACGCTGACCTGCTCGAGGGTCAGCAAAGGCGGGCTGGCGTCGAACGGAGCTGGCAGCCGGATCGGCGTTACCTGCTCATCAAGCGGAATGTCGATCTCTTCCATCCGCTCGAGCATCTTGATGCGGCTCTGGGCCTGGCGGGCCTTGGAGGCCTTGTAGCGGAAGCGGTCGACGAAGGTCTGGAGGTGTTTGCGCCGTGCCTCCTGACGTTTGGCGAAGGCAAGATCATTGGCGCGGCGCAGGGCCCGCGTCGCCGTGAAGCTGTCGTAATTGCCGCTGTAAAGCGTGAGGCGGCCATGTTCGAGGTGGAGAATGAATTCGCACACACTGTTGAGCAGGTCGCGATCATGGCTGATGAGCAGGACGCTGCCGCGATAGCGTTTCAGATAATCTTCCAGCCACAATACGCCCTCAAGATCGAGGTAATTGGTTGGCTCGTCGAGCAGAAGCAGGTCAGGGGCAAGAAACAGGATCGCGGCAAGGGCCACGCGCATGCGCCAGCCGCCGGAAAATTCCGCACAGGGTCGCAGCTGGTCGCTGGCTGAAAACCCCAGGCCGGCGAGGATCGTCGCCGCCCGCGCTGGCGCCGCATAGGCATCGCGGGCTTCGAGGCGGCCATGGATTTCGCCCAGGCGATGGGGATCTGTGATATCTTCGGCCGCCTCCAGGAGTGCCAGCCGCTCCTGATCGGC
>JAKBAU010000043.1:13695-16498 GCA_021808875.1 Pseudomonadota bacterium
AGGACCGTATCCAGAAGGCTCATCGGACCTGCGGGAACTTCCTGGGCGACTCCGCCCAGGCGCCAGACCGTCGGCAGGGTGATGGTACCCCCATCGGCATGGAGCTCTTTCTGGATAAGCTTGAACAGCGTGGACTTGCCCGCCCCATTGTGCCCGACAAGCCCGATCCGGCGCCCGGCAGGCAGTCTGGCGCTGGTGCCTGACAGTATTTCGCGCCCGGCGATGCGATAAACCAGATTGTCGATATTGATCATGCCGCTCCCATAGCGGGTGCGGCGGGCGCTGGGCAAGCAGCGAAGGCCTTGCGTACGCCCGGTGCCTTGCGGCCAAGGGTGGGCGGGCTGTGGTTGCACCCTTTTATAGGCCCCGCTATAGAGCGGCCGAAAATCCCCCCTGATCAGGAGTCTTATCATGGCCTTGGAGCGTACGCTCTCCATCATCAAGCCCGATGCCACGCGGCGCAATCTGACCGGAGCGATCATTGATCGCTTCGAAAAAGCCGGGCTGCGCGTGATCGCCTCCCGGCGTCTGCGTTTGTCCCAGGCCCAGGCCGAGGCTTTTTACGCGGTGCATCGTGAGCGGCCGTTCTTTGCCAGCCTGGTTGCCTTTATGACCTCTGGTCCGGTCGTGGTGCAGGTGCTCGAAGGCGAGAATGCCATTGCGCGCAATCGCGAGGTCATGGGTGCCACCAATCCTGCCAACGCGGCTTCTGGCACCATCCGCAAGGATTTTGCCGAAAGCATCGAGGCCAATTCGGTACATGGCTCGGATGCACCGGAGACTGCGCTGCAGGAAATCAAGTTTTTCTTTTCGGATCTGGAGATCGTGGGCTGATCCGCTAAAGTGCTCGTCGCGCGAAGAAACGTGCAAGGAGCACCCATGCAGGGCAAGACAGTGGTCATTACCGGCGCAACCTCGGGCATTGGCGAGGTTGCCGCCGATCGCCTCGCCCAACGAGGTGCCCGTATCGCCTTCATTGCCCGCGATAGGGCCCGCGGTGAGGAGATGCTGAAGCACCTCGACGCAATTGCCGGTCACAGCCCCCATTGCGTGTTTTATGCCGACATGTCGTGTCTCTCCGAGATGCGGCGGGTGGCTGGGGAGATCGCGGTGGCCTGTCCGCAGATCGATGTGCTGATCAACAATGCGGGGGCGATGTTTGCGCATCGTCAGCTAACCCAGGATGGTCTCGAGGCGACCTTTGCCCTCAACCACCTCGCTTATTTTGTGTTGACGACGCAGCTGCTCGCCCAGATCAAGGGGCCGGCGCGGATCATCTGCACCGCCTCCGCCGCGCATAAAGGGGCGAAACTGGATTTCGACGATCTGCAGAGTGCCAAGGCCTATACAGCGTGGGGCGCCTATGGGCGCTCCAAACTGATGAACATCCTCTTTACGCGCGCATTGGCGCGCCGTCTTCAGGGCAGCGGGGTGACCGCAAACTGTCTGCACCCGGGTTTTGTCAACACCAGGTTCGGCGACAACAACAAGGGCGTGATCGGCTGGGGCCTTGGTCTTGCAAAGAACCTCGCTTTGTCGCCGGCACAGGGAGCCGAAACCCTGATCTACCTTGCCAGCTCGCCCGAAATTGCCGCCGAAAGTGGCAAATATTTTCACAAATGCCGGGTCGAAGCCCCCAGCCGCGAAGCCCGCAATGATGCGGATGCCGCGCGGCTGTGGCAGCTGTCGGAAGCCCTTGCTGGGCAAATTCTCAGCTGAAGACCGCCCGGTCGGCTTCGAGGCGGACACGTCCTGAGGCCAGCAGCCGTAACGCCTGGGGATAGATCCGATGTTCTTCCTCAAGGATGCGGGCGGCCAGTGTCTCTTCGGTGTCATCTGGTGCCACGCGCACGCAGGCCTGCTCGATGATGGGGCCAGCATCGAGTTCAGGCACGACAAAATGGACGGTGCAGCCGGAAATACGTACGCCTGCGGCCAATGCGCGCGCATGGACATTGATGCCCTTGAAGGCAGGCAGGAGCGAGGGATGGATGTTGATGATGCGTCCGCTCCACGCGCGGACAAAATCGTCGGACAGAATGCGCATGAATCCGGCCAGGCAAACAAGCTCAATGCCATGCCGGCGTAGCGTGGCATCGATCTCGGCATCGAACTGCGGCCGTGTCTTGCCCTGATGAGGTATGATGGCAACGGCGATGTTGTGGGCCTGTGCCAGCTCGACACCTTCTGCCTGCGGCTGGTTTGAAATCACGAGTGCGATGCGCGCGGGATATTCGGGGCTGGCCGCCGCGGCGATCAGCGCCGCCATGTTGCTGCCACGACCGGAAATGAGGATGGCGGTGGGCTTTGCCGTCACAGCGAGAGGGCGCCCTGATACCGCACCAGGGCCGCGCCGTCATGTCGGACCAGCCGTCCAATCCGGTAGGCTCTTTCGCCCACCAGGCCGAAGGCGTCAATGGCGAGGCCAGCTTTCTCGGCATCGCAGATGGCGATCAGGCCCAGGCCGCAATTGAAGGTCCGCAACATTTCTTCGGCCGCGATGTTGCCGCTTTGCGCCAGCCAGGAAAACACAGGGGGCACGCTAAAACTTGTCAGATCGATCTCGGCGCACAATCCGTCGGGGAGCACGCGCGGCAGATTCTCTGTGATGCCGCCGCCGGTGATGTGGGCAAGCCCCTTGATGGCGCCGGTATGGATCGCCTCGAGGGCTGATTTCACGTAAAGCCGGGTTGGTACCATCAAGGCCGCGCCAAGGCTCATCTGGGGTGCAAACGGCGCCGGAGCACCAAGCTCAAGCCCGCTGTTCTCGACGAGCCGGCGCACCAGCGAATAGCCATTGGCA
>JAKBAU010000044.1 GCA_021808875.1 Pseudomonadota bacterium
TCGGCCGCTCAGTTCAAAGGCGGAAGAACGGGGATGCCGGAGTCCTTACCACCAATATTCATATTGGACAACATTTCGACCGAAATCTGCGCGTAAGTCATTGATTTGGCGCGCCCGGAGGGATTCGAACCCCCGACCACCTGGTTCGAAGTCGCGAAAGTGAAATTGCAGGTCTTTATTTATCAACCACTTAACAGGCCCGCCCTCGCTGAAAAGTGGCATAAAAGCGCACCAAAACGCACCAAACGCTACGTTTTCGCTACGTTCGGTCTGCGCCCTCCGTCATTGCGCGATGGCTGCGCTACGAAGCGCATCGGCTCGGCTCGCTCAATATCACCGATCTCGCGCTGGATGTCGGCCCCGCGGAAAAAGCCTACAATGACGCTTTGACGTCTAGACGCAAAAGGATATGAAGTATGGATGAACCGGTGCGGTGGACTGTAAGGGTATCGAAGGATACCGACGTGGCGGTGCGCACGTTCCTCGCGCAACGCGGCATGAAGAAGGGCGATCTCGCGAAGTTCGTCGAGGAGGCGGTGCGCTGGCGCGTGCTCGATCAGACCGTGGCACAGACGAAGTCCCGCAATGCCAAAGCGCCGGCGGCGCAGATCGAAGCCGCGATCAATGAGGCCCTGCAGTCGGTGCGTGCGGAGCGCTTTGCCACGGCGCGCCGATGAGGGTGGTTCTCGACACCAACATCCTCTGCAGCGCATTGATCACTCCCGGAGGATTGCCCGACCGGCTCTATCGGGCCTGGCGCGAGAAGCGTTTTGTGTTGATCAGCTGTGACGAGCAGTTCGAGGAGTTCCGGCGCGTCACGCGCTACCCGCGACTCAAACCTTTCATCGAACCCGCTTCGGCCGGCGCGATGCTCAACGAACTGCGACGACTTGCGGTGACCGTAACCAAGCTCCCCTCCGTCGATCGATCCCGGGATCCGGCCGATAACTTTCTGTTAGCGATGGCGCAGGCGGGCGATGCCGATGCTCTCGTCACCGGCGACAAGCATGACCTTCTTTCGCTCGGCGAGTTCGGTAAGACCCGAATGCTGACCACACGCCAGCTGCTTCAACTGATCGGCGGTGAAAAGAGCGCGCGGCGCAAGCGAGGCGGCGTACGACCAAGGCGCCCATCCGGTGGGCCTACGCGATCGAAGTGAAATTCCATGGCACGAACAACGAAGATCAAGAACGACACCACCGCCAACCTCGGCTTCGAGGCCAAGCTCTGGGCCGCGGCCGACGCCCTGCGCAACAACATGGACGCGGCCGAGTACAAGCACGTCGTCCTCGGCCTCATCTTCCTGAAGTACATCTCGGACGCGTTCGAGGCCAAGCACGCCGAACTCGACGCCCAGAAGCCTGAAGGGGCAGATCCAGAGGACCGCGACGAATACCGTGCCGCCAGCATCTTCTGGGTGCCGAAGGAAGCCCGCTGGCAGCACCTGAAGGCCAACGCACCACAGCCCACCATCGGCACGCTGGTGGATGACGCGATGGCCGCAATCGAGCGCGACAACCCCTCGCTGAAGGGCGTACTCCCGAAGGACTTCGGCCGTGCCGGCCTCGACAAGCAGCGCCTGGGCCAGATCATCAACCTGGTCAGCGACATCGCCCTCGGCTCTGCCGCCGATCGCTCGAAGGACACGCTCGGCCGGGTGTACGAATATTTCCTGTCACGGTTCGCGAGCGCCGAGGGCAAGAGCGGCGGCCAGTTCTATACGCCCTCACACGTCGTGCGTGTACTGGTCGAGATGCTCGCGCCCTACAAAGGTCGCGTCTATGACCCGTGCTGCGGCTCGGGCGGCATGTTCGTGCAGAGCGAGAAGTTCATCGAGGCGCACGCCGGCAAGATCGGCGACATCTCCATCTACGGCCAGGAGTCGAACTACACCACCTGGCGCCTGGCGAAGATGAACCTCGCCATCCGCGGCATCGACGCGCAGATCGCGCACGGCGACACCTTCCACGCCGACAAGCATCCCGACCTCAAGGCCGACTACGTGCTCGCCAACCCGCCGTTCAACGACAGCGACTGGCGCGGCGAGCTGCTGAAGGACGACCAACGCTGGGTCTACGGCACGCCGCCGGCGAGCAATGCCAACTACGCCTGGGTGCAGCACTTCCTCCACCACCTGGCGCCCACCGGGCTCGCCGGCTTCGTGCTCGCCAACGGATCGATGTCGTCAAATCAGTCTGGCGAGGGCGAGATCCGCAAGGCCATCATCGAGGCCGATCTCGTGGACTGCATGGTGGCGCTGCCGGGCCAGCTCTTCTACTCGACGCAGATCCCGGTCTGTCTATGGTTCCTCGCCCGTAACAAGAAGAACGGTCGCTTCCGCGACCGGCGCGGCGAGACGCTGTTCATCGATGCGCGCAAGCTCGGCACCATGGCCGACCGCGTGCACCGCGAGCTGACGGATGCCGATATAGCGAAGATCGCCGGTACCTACCACGCCTGGCGCGGCGACAAGGACGCGGGCGAATACGCCGATGTGCCTGGCTTCTGCAAGGCTGCGAAGCTCGAGGAGATCCGGAAGCACGGCCACGTGCTGACGCCCGGACGCTATGTTGGCGCCGAGGCGGCCGAGGACGACGGCGAGCCGTTCGAGGAGAAGATGAAGCGCCTCACCGCGACACTGCGCGAGCAGCAGGCGGAGGCTGCGAGGCTGGATGCTGCGATTGCAGCCAACCTAAAGGAGCTTGGGTATGGCGGTTAGCGGATGGACACCGTCAAGGCTTGGCGATCTTGTGGAGATCAAGCACGGTTGGCCGTTCAAGAGCGAGTTTTTCCATGAGGACTGCCGCACAGGTCTACCCATCGTTGTAAGTGTCGGTAACTTTCGCTACACGGGCGGGTTTCGGTTTGCGGAGACGGCCGTCAAGGAGTACCGGAGCAGCTATCCCAAGGAATACGAACTAACACCGGGCGACATGCTCCTAATCATGACGTGCCAAACCGCGGGGGGAGAGATTCTCGGAGTTCCCGCGAGAGTGCCGAATGATGGTCGCATTTACTTGCACAACCAGCGCCTTGGCAAGGTGGTTACTCGACGCGGCGCGATGGTCGCGCCCGACTTTCTTTACTGGCTGTTCCGCTGGCAGGAGTTCAATCGCGAGCTCGTGACCTCAGCTAGCGGTACCAAGATTCTGCATACAGCGCCTTCACGAATTGAGGCATTTCGATTCGATCTCCCATCGAGGGAGGAGCAACGCGCCATCGCGCACATCCTCGGCACCCTGGACGACAAGATCGAGCTGAACCGTCGGATGAACGAGACGCTGGAGGCGATGGCGCGGGCGCTCTTCAAGTCTTGGTTCGTGGACTTCGACCCCGTTCGAGCTAAGGCCGACGGCCGCGACCCAGGGCTGCCCAAGCATTTTGCGGATCTGTTTCCCGATTCGTTTGAGGATTCGGAGTTGGGGGAGATTCCGAGGGGGTGGGAGGTGAAACCTCTCGATGAGATGGCTCGCTTCTTGAATGGCCTTGCACTTCAAAAATACCCGCCCATCGGTGAGCGATCTCTCCCGGTCATCAAGATCGCCCAACTACGCGCAGGAACTATCGAAGGGGCAGACCGTGCAAGCGCTGATCTCGAACCGGCCTACGTCGTTCAGAACGGCGATATTTTGTTCTCATGGTCAGGCTCGCTGGAGTGCGTGCTGTGGGCGGCAGGACCCGGTGCGCTGAACCAGCACTTGTTCAAAGTCACGTCGGACGAGTACCCGAAGTGGCTTTGCTTTCTCGGCATCCATTACCACCTCGAAGACTTCCGACACATCGCGGCCGGAAAGGCAACCACGATGGGCCACATCCAGCGGCATCATCTGTCGGATGCGAAGCTGGCAATTCCCTCGCCCGCATTACTGACGGCACTGGATGTCATCTTCTCTCCTATCGTCGAGAGCACTTGGCGTCGGACCGTCGAGGCTCGCACGCTGGCAGTCCTGCGCGACGCATTGCTGCCCAGGCTAATTTCAGGCGAGCTGCGAACCAGAGTGCCGCCCGGGCGTGCGACCGCGAGGACGCAATGACTCTGCCCCCTGAACTGCTCCAGGCTGTTTCCGCTCCAGGGGGTGGCAAAATCACGCTCATAGTCGGAGCAGGATGTTCGTTTGAAGCGCCGACCTTGATCCCGCTTGCGGAGACATGTTCGCAACAGTGCCACGACCGGCTCGTTGCGAATGGCGTCCTGGAAGTAGGAGATTGCACGCTTCCATCGAACCTGTCTTGTCTCGCCGACGCCGTCTTCGCCAAGACGGGCGAGCAGCGCCTCCTCGTGGAGCAACTCAGTCAACACTACGAGTTGAAGGCAGCGTCACCCAATTACGGCCACCTGCTCACGGCCGCACTGCTGCGAGAGGGGGCGATCGCGTCGGTAGTCACGTTGAACTTCGATCTCGCGCTCTCCACCGCGATTGCGCAACTCGGTGTTGGAGACGTTGTCGGAGTCATCGACGGCCCTGATGACCTGCCGAACAAGAAAACGTTGAATCTCTACTACCTACACCGGAACGCCAATGCAGCCGATCCCGAGACCTGGGTCCTGCGAACAGCGGCGCTCGGTACAGAGTGGAAAGGCAAGTGGGAGCAGGTCGTGGCTGCCATGGTTCTCCCGACGCCTGTCGTCGTTTTTGCAGGCTTGGGTAGCCCGGCCAACGTACTTCTTCAAAGCGCCACGTTGATTCGCGAAGCGATCCCATACGGGAGCAAGGCCTATCAGGTTGATCCGGGTGATCCGGAACAGTCGGAGTTCTTCAAGGCATTGAAGCTCGCCCCTGATGCCTTTGTCCGAAAGCCATGGTGTGAGTTCATGCGAGAGTTGTCGCAGCGACTCGTCGTAGAACACGCTAGTCAACTCAAGGCAGCAGCGGAGGCAATGGTTCAGCGAGAACGACTGCAACCGGAAGACTTGACCACTCTCCTGGACCGACTCCAGAACATCGGGCTTCTGAACGTAGGCCGCCTGCGAGCGAATTGGCTACTTCATGAGAAGGAATACATGGCCGAGGAGCGGTTAGCGCGCGAACTTATCGCTGACCTGCTTCTCGCGGCCGCGTTGATCGCTCGAGTCACCGGCGCGAAAGCCGTGCTATGTGAGGACGGTGTTGTCGAATTTCGGCGCGGCGATCGAACGGTCGCAACCCACGTGTTCGCTTCCGGTCGAGGGACACGCGGTCAGGTGGCAATCGAAGCCACCCTGACGCAACGACGAAGGCGACTTCGAGACAGAGCAATTCCTCTAGGCGGTGCAATCGTCGCCGGGACGCACAACAGCGGCACCATGCCGATCACGCCTCCTGCGGATGTGCTCCTTGGCGACGCGTCCGATAGCATCGTCTTTGGCGCAACGGCATTGCCGATATTTCATGTCGATTCTCTCCGGCAAGACTCAACGAAGTGTCAGCAGGTGGCTCCATGATGACCACGACGGATTTCATTGCCGCATCTACAAGTGTTCTGGAAGGCGGGGGATATCAACCCATCCGAGAGGGCTTTCCGGAATGGAACACGACGTCGACTCGACTGTTCGAGGACAAGTACAGCGTGGTCGGCATCGCCGTATTTAAGACAACTGCCGAGTTGCTTCAGTCGTGGGCAGACCTGCAAGGAGCACTCGTCGATGTGATCTCACGTCATGTGGGAATGACTGAGAACAAAGCCTGGGACGGTTACCTAGTGCTCCTGACGACGGCAATCGCTCCAGCGAGCGACGCTAACATCGAAGATATTCGCTCCGACACGACGCGCCTTCGGAAGTTGGTTGCCACTGGGGAAGACCTTCGCACACCGGGCGACGTTGAACGGCTGTTGCGATCACTCTTGCCTCTTCGCGATCCGCAAGGCTCCATCGGGCAAGGTACGGCGCTTGACTTACTTCCGGGGTTGTTGGCGGAACAGGGCATCAGCCAGGCAACGACGAAAGTGCTCGTGAAGTCCTTCATTGAGCAGGAACCGTTGATGGAGGCTCTTCATCGAACGCAGGAGGCTCAATGAGACTGCTGTCTCTAGAACTGGCCGGGTTTCGCGGCTTCGCGACGAAGCAGACATTCGATCTGGATGCTGACGCTGTCATCGTGGTCGGCGCAAACGGCAACGGAAAGACATCTCTCTTTGACGCAGTGCTTTGGGGAATTGCCGGCCGGATTCCACGGCTCGGCCCAGATGACGCACCATTGGCGTGCAAGTTTTCTGAGACAGGGCAAACCCGCGTTACACTGCGCCTTGGGCGAGCAGATGGCTCTTTGGCGTTGACGGTCACGCGGGTCTTTGATGGGACGCGAACTACTGTCTCCGTTGAGACTACCGAAGGAGTCTTGCGTGGTCCAGAAGCAGAGGGGCGGTTAATCCAGCAAATATGGAAGGAGGCGGCGACCGCCGCGAATCCTGCGGAAGCCCTTGCGACAGCCCTAACTCGCAGCGTGTACCTGCAACAGGATCTCGTGCGCGAATTCATTGACTCTGTCACGGCGCAAGAGCGCTTTGGCGCCGTGAGCGAACTTGTTGGTGCCGGAAGGGTGACCGATCTGCAAGGCGAACTGGAGCGAGCAAAGAAAGCATGGAGCCTAGCCACGAATAGCCGAGCTGCGGAACTCGAGCCGCTTCGTGGCCGACTGTCGACGATGGAATCACGCCTCGCGGAGCTAAGAGCCAGACCGACTTCGGCGGAAGCCGGTCTCGACGAAGCTGCGTGGTCCGAGTGGTGGGCGCGGCTGCAGGCAATGGGGCTTAAAGTCAGCGCGGTGCCCATAGCTTCTCGGGGCGCGACCAGCGCTATTGACAGCGCCATCGTGCAGGCCGACGCAGCGCGTCGCGCGGCCGAGCGGAGACGGCCTCTTCTCGACGCGCTTGCGCAGGAGATCAGCGGCATTGCGGCCAGGATCTTTCCCGATCTGACGTCATTGCGCGGCAAAGTAGCTGAGGCGCAACAGCAAGTTCAGGCTGCGCGGGCAAAATTCTCGGCTGAACAGGCGCGCGTGGTCGAGGTTCGTCGCCTTCAAGCTGAGCTGAAGGAGACATCGCAGCAGTTGCAGGCACTGGCAACGCTTGCACTCAAGCATCTCGGCGAGAAATGTCCGGTGTGCGACCAGGATTACAACGTCGATGCGACGCGGCAGCGACTGGTGTTAATTGCCGCGGGCGAAGGGACACCCAGTACTGCTACTTCACCGCCGGACATGTTGCCGCGGCTATTGGAAGCCCTTGCCGCTGAAGAGAAGGGACTCTCAGCGGCGGAACTCGATCTTCGAACGGCGGAGCAGCTGATTCGGGATATTGAGGCCTCTGAGCTCTCCATCGACAAGCGCCTGCAGGAGCTCGGGGTCGAAGTCACATCCCGATCTGAGCGACTGCCCGCTGTTGTGGCTGTAGCAAAGGCTACGACTTTACGTATCGACGAGTTGGCCACAGCGCAAAGAACTGGCGAGGCATTTGCACTTTGCCTCTCTCAGGTTGGCGACCAAGAGGTCATTCAGGAACTACAGCGAGAGGTCGAGACGACGCGCCTGAAGCTTCAGCGAGAGGATATGGAGCTTGGGAAGCGTGCGGCGACAGGAGAGGAAGCGCAGCGCGTAATTGAGGCGCTGAGGGAGGCTGCGTCGCGCTTTGTCACTGAACGTGTGAAGGCAATAGAGCCTCTTCTCAGTGACATCTATAGCCGCATCGATGTCCATCCAGCTTTCCGCGCGGTCCGTTTTCTTGCGTCTGTTTCGCGTGGACGCGGGCTGCTTGCGACGGTTGTCAGTGATCCGCTTTCGCAGGTTCAGAGCGACTCTCCAAAGACGGTTCTTTCCAGTTCCCAGATGAACGCCCTCGCCGTCTGCACCTTTCTTTCGCTCAACCTGGGCGTATCAAGGCCGCCACTCGATGCGGCGATTCTTGATGACCCGCTTCAGAGCTTGGATGACATCAACCTGCTGGGTCTGATTGATCTCCTTCGTCGAACGAAGGACCAACGGCAACTCTTCGTCTCCACACACGATTCGCGGTTCGGACAGCTTCTGGCTCGTAAGCTTCGACCGGGATCGTCAGAACAGCGAACCGTCGTGATTGAACTGGAGGGTTGGAGTCGGATAGGCCCGACGATTACGGCCCGCGATATCCATTGCGACCCGGTTCCGTTGCGGCTCGTAGCGGCCAGTTCCGGAAGCAGGTAACGGTGAATCGGGCATTCACCGAATCCGTCGTCGAAGGCGCCGCCCTCGCCTGGCTCGACACGCTAGGCTACGCGGTGCTGCACGGCCCGGACATCGCCACCGGCGAGGCGGGCGCGGAGCGCAGCGATCCGAACTACCGCGACGTTCTATTTGAGGGGCGACTGCGGCAGGCGCTCGCGCGCCTGAATCCTGACCTCCCTCCCGACGCCATCAAAGACGCCTTCCGCAAGCTCACCCGAGCGGATGCGCCATCGCTCGTCGAACGAAATCGCGCGGTGCATCGGATGCTGGTCGAGGGCGTCACCGTCGAGTACCGCCGCAAGGACGGCGCCGTCGCCGGGACGCAGGTCCGGGTCATCGACTTCGACGCGCCCGCCAGCAACGACTGGCTCGCCGTCAACCAGTTCACCGTATCCGAAGGCCAGCACACGCGCCGCCCGGACGTCGTGCTATTCGTCAATGGCTTGCCCCTGGCGGTGATCGAGCTCAAGAACCCCGCCGACGAGAACGCGACCGTGTGGTCCGCGTTCCAGCAGCTGCAGACCTACCAGGCGCAAGTGCCGGCGCTGTTCGCAACCAACGCCGTACTGCTCGCCTCCGATGGGGTGCAGGCGCGCATCGGCTCGCTCGGTGCCGGCAAAGAGTGGTTCAAGCCCTGGCGCACAATCACCGGTCGCGAAGACGCTCCTCCGCATCAGTCGGAGCTGCAGGTGATGCTCGAAGGAGTGTTCGAGCGGCAGCGCTTCCTCAACCTGCTGCGCCACTTCATCGTATTTGAGGATTCGGCTGCGGCCGGCGGCGCCGGCACGCTCGTCAAGAAGATGGCGGGGTACCACCAGTTCCATGCCGTGAACGCGGCGGTGGAGGAGACCCTGCGCGCAGCGCAATGGGCGGGGGCGGATCAGGTGGCGGATACGCCCGGCCGGTACGAGCCGGGTGAGCGGGCGGGCGGGCTGCCCGGCGACCGGCGCGTCGGCGTCATCTGGCACACGCAAGGCTCCGGGAAGAGCCTGACGATGGCTTTCTACGCGGGACGCGTGATCCTGCACCCGACGATGGCCAACCCGACGATCGTCGTGCTGACGGACCGAAACGACCTCGATGATCAGCTGTTCGGTACCTTTGCGCGTTGCCGTGACCTGTTGCGCCAGCCCCCGATGCAGGCGGTCGACCGCGCCGACCTGCGCGCAAAGCTCGCCGTCGCCTCCGGCGGCGTGGTGTTCACGACCATTCAGAAGTTCTTCCCCGAGGAACGAGGCGATCGGCATCCGGTGCTGTCGGATCGTCGCAATATCGTCGTGATCGCCGACGAGGCGCATCGCAGCCAGTACGACTTCATTGACGGCTTCGCGCGACACATGCGCGACGCCCTGCCGCACGCCTCATTCGTTGGCTTCACCGGCACGCCGATCGAGAAGACCGATGCCAACACGCGCGCGGTCTTCGGCGATTACATCAGCGTCTACGACATCCAGCGCGCCGTCTTCGACGGTGCGACGGTGCCTATCTACTACGAGAGCCGCCTTGCCAAGCTCCAGCTGAAGGACTCCGAACGTCCGAAGATCGACCCTAAGTTCGAGGAGGTCACCGAGGGGGAGGAAGTCGACCGCAAGGAGAAGCTCAAGAGCCGCTGGGCGCAGCTCGAAGCGGTGGTCGGTTCGGAGAACCGCATCCAGCTCATCGCCCGCGACCTGGTGGAGCATTTCGAGACTCGGCTCGCCACGATGGACGGCAAGGCCATGGTGGTGGTCATGAGCCGGCGCATTGCTGTTGAGCTCTATCGCGAACTCATCAAGCTGCGTCCCGCCTGGCACGGTGACGGGGATGACCAGGGTACGCTCAAGGTGGTGATGACCGGCTCGGCCTCGGACTCGCTCGATTGGCAGCCGCACATCCGCAACAAAAAGCGTCGCGAAACGCTGGCGGAGCGGTTCCGCGACGCTCGGGACCCATTCCGGATCGTGATCGTGCGCGACATGTGGCTCACCGGCTTCGACGCCCCGAGTCTGCACACGCTGTACGTCGACAAGCCGATGCGCGGCCACGGACTGATGCAAGCGATCGCCCGCGTGAACCGCGTGTTCAAGGACAAGCCCGGCGGCCTCGTGGTGGACTACTTGGGCTTAGCCGATGAATTGAAGCAGGCGCTCGCTACCTACACGGGAGCCGGCGGCAAGGGCGAAACGGCACTCGATCAGGCCGAAGCGGTCGCCCTGATGCTCGAGAAGTACGAAGTCTGCCGCGGTCTGTTCCATGGATTCGACTGGGGCAAATGGTTGACGGGGACGGCGCCAGAGCGGCTCTCTGTCCTTCCGGGTGCACAGGAGCACATCCTCCGGCTGGATGATGGCAAGAACCGCCTGCTGCGCGCCGTCACCGAACTCTCACAGGCGCTTGCCCTGGCGGTACCTCATGAAGAAGCGTTGCGAATCCGCGATGACGTCGGATTCTTCCAGGCGGTGCGAGCGGTTCTCGCCAAGAATCTGGCCGGCGAGAACAAGACCGACGAAGAGCTGGAGCATGCCATCCGCCAGATCATTTCCCGGGCGGTGACCAGCGACGGCGTCATCGACATCTTCGCGGCGGCCGGTCTCAAGAAGCCCGACATCAGCATCCTATCGGACGAATTCCTCGCCGAAGTGCGCGGCATGCCCCAGCGTAACCTCGCGGTCGAGCTGCTGCAAAAGCTCCTTCGCGGGGAAATCAAGAACCGCGCGAAGCGCAACGTGGTGCAAGGGCGGTCCTTCGCCGACTTGCTGGAGGCATCGCTCCGCCGCTACCAGAACCGGGCGATCGAGACCGCCAAGGTCATCGAGGAGCTGATTCAGCTCGCCAAGGACATGCGCGCGGCCAACGCCCGCGGCGAGGCGCTGCGCCTCAGCGAGGACGAACTCGCGTTCTACGACGCCCTCGAGGTCAACGACAGCGCCGTCAAGGTGCTGGGCGAGCCCACCCTCGCCGGGATTGCCCGCGAGCTCGTCGCCACGGTCAAGAAGAATGTCACGATCGATTGGACGCTGCGGGAAAACGTTCGGG
Organism: Pseudomonadota bacterium; assembly: GCA_021808875.1. The sequence goes on from JAKBAU010000044.1 coordinate 11,193, forward strand.
CCCAGCTGCGCGTGATCGTCAAACGCATCCTGCGCAAGTATGGCTATCCGCCCGACAAGCAGGAGAAGGCGACGCAGCTCGTGCTGGAGCAGGCCGAGGTGCTGTCCGGGGAATGGGCCGGGAGTGCGGCCTGAACCATGGACGACCGGTCGATCAGGCAGGCGGCCTTCGCGTGGCTCGACGAACAGACCAGCGTTCGCGGCGACTCCCTGGACCGGACTCTCCTGGCCAAGGGATTCGAGTTTCAGGGTGAGCAAATCCGGCTGATCGGACCGCAGGGAATCTTTAAGCCGAAGTGTCTCGAGCTGCCGCTGTCGATCACGACGGTGGCCGGCGGCCCCTACACCGATTCCGTCCGGCCAGACGGGTTACTGAGCTATCGCTACCGGGGCACTGATCCACAGCATCGGGACAACGTCGGGTTGCGCACCTGCATGCAACAGCGCAAGCCCCTCGTCTATTTGTACGGGATCGCAAAGGGAACGTACGTGCCGGCGTGGCCGGTGTTCATCGTCGGTGCGGATGACCATATGCTCACCTTCACGGTCGCCGTCGACGATGCGTTGGCGCTCCGGCAGCTGGAGACCCTACCAGCCGAGTCATCCGTACAGTCCGACTCCGAAATCCGTCGCGGCTACATTACCCGTCTCGCCCGCCAGCGCATTCATCAGCAGGCCTTTCGCGAGCGAGTTCTGCATGCCTATCGCGAGCAGTGCGCGCTCTGCCGGTTGAAGCACGGCATGCTGCTCGACGCAGCGCACATCATTCCGGACAGCGACCCCGAAGGCGAGCCCGTGACCAGCAACGGCATATCCCTCTGCAAGCTCCATCACGCCGCCTTCGACAAGCACTTCCTGGCGATCCGACCGGACTATGTCGTCGAAATCCGGCGCGATCTCTTGGAAGAGACCGACGGACCCATGCTGAAACACGGACTCCAAGGGCTTCATCATCAGGCAATCGTCCTGCCTTCGCGCGATGACCAGAAGCCCGACCGAGTGGCATTGGAAAGTCGATACCAGCGGTTCAAAGTCGCGCAGTTGGAATCCCTAAGATGACAGAACATCTCTTCATTGAGCTCCAGTCCCATCCGGAAGCAGCCACTCGCGGACACCAACCATATGACCCACGATCGCGGCGCACTTTCCACGGACGACATCCGTCTGCATGGGAACCTGTCCGAAAATGTGGAAGTCGACTCACAACACGAAGTCTGTTCTGAACCCTTGGATGTGGCTACGAAGCGGACCAAGGGAGGCGTGGGGTGAGCAGGTCGGCGGACGTGTCTGAGGCGGACTGATTGGGTGGGTTTCTGAACAACACGGTATAAACAAAGTATCGCAAGGGAGAAACGCTTGATGAAAAAGGTAATGCTGATCAGCACGCTTTTGGCACTCGCTGGATGTGCTACCACCGCGCCGGTGCGAACAACAAAGGGCACTTGGATGGTCTCGGCGCGCGTTCCGTTCAGCGGACAATCCGGTGCACTAAATCAGGCTATTGGTGAGGCGAATACCTTCTGCGCGTCCCAAGGAAAAGTCGTCAAACTCGTCTCGAACACGTCGCAAGAATGCGCTCTACATGGCGGGTGCGGAGAGGCGCAAATCACGTTCATATGCGCCAAAGTAGCCCCTGACAAGTAACCTCTTGGGTAAATGGAGGTCACATGATAACGATCGTCTACAAGAACTCATACTGACCCACTACGACCGGCGCCGCTATGACGAATTGGCCCAATTGCCGAGTATTATTGCCAAGAGGCCGCGTTCGAGCACGGCGAATCTCAGTCGTCATTTCGATATCTGCATCTCCGGCGATAGAATCTTCTCCTGATGCCGATGCAGTTGATCGATTATCTGCTCGCGCTCCGTCCTCGGTGGTGCCATTTGCGCCACAAACTGCCGGATCTCGCCGGCAAACGCCGCGTGGCCGCTCGCGCTCATGGCGTCACCGATTGCGAGCCAAGCATGACCGACCCGCCGGCGGGTCTCCATGAGTTTGCCTTTGCCATGCTCGGCGATCCGATCGCCTCGGGTCAATGCCGCGGCCGCCGATTCAACTCGCTCGCGCATGTGCCAAGAGTCGCCCCGCATTTGTGCACGGTAAATCCCATCCAGCTTCGGCGTGCGGACGTCGCCGCGTACCGCCCGCGGTGTCGCGTTCGCTTCTATCCCAAGCGCTCGCAGGTGTCGGGCGAACTCCTGCCGCCAGTCTCGCAGCGTTTCCTTGCGGATATTGAGTCGGATTCCCTCCTCGCTCACGGCTTTGAGGATGACGTGGACGTGCGGATGCGGCTCGTCGGTGTGCAAAACCATTGCGTACCGGTGCTTCAACGCGAATTCCTCTCGACAGAAATTGCGCACCGCCCCGAAGACCTTTTCCGGTGGAGTTCCGGGAGGCATCGAGAACACCAACTTGTGGATCAACCGCGGCAACTTGCCCGACGTCGGTCCAAGACCCATGGTTCGGCGATGTTCGTCGATCTCGAGGTCCCAGTCGGTTAGGAGGTCCTCCGCCGCATCCCGACTTCGGACTTTTTGTCCATCGTCAGTCTCAAGGTCAAGCTGGCCTTTGCGGTCGATGTAATCGACGTGCTTGCGGACTGCGGCGAGATCAGTCGCGCCGCGGGACAGGACTTTGACCATGACTTCGGGGCTGCGGCCCACAGTCCGGGCGACCTGGGCGATTTCGGCCGGGGACAACCGGACCTGGCGACCGGGGCCCTGTCGGGCGTGGCTGAATAGATCGAAACCGGGCTCGTTAAGGTTTCTCGGCATAGCCCTGCTCCCAGGACCGCAGATTCGCGGTCAGTAGTGCCCTTACGTGATCCCGGAGGGCTTCGCAGATTCTTAGCATCCCGGTGAGATCGGATCGGCTCGGACCATTCACGGGCTCGGCACGATTCCCCGCGCGAGCGATCTGGTTGAGGTTGCGGCCGACTACCCCGAGCCCGGCGGTGACTCGCTTGAGAGCAAGCAGCTCTTCCTTGGGGATCGGCGCGAGGGACCTCAGATGGGCCCGCGTCAACACCGAGACATAGGTCGCCGGCGCCATGCCGCGGGCGGCGGCCCGCTCACGAAGCAACAGTCGATCGTCGGGCCGCAGCCGGATCGTGAGGCGAGTCCCTCGCGGTGCCGGTTGATCAGCCCTAGCCGCCGGCGATTCGTCCGGCGGACTGCCGGCCTGGAACATCAACTCGACAATGTGTTTGAGCAGACCGGACTCGGTCAAATGCTGCTGCTCGGCGAGCGCGCGCAATCGCGCTTTCGTTTCCGACGAGACCCGAGCGGCGATGAATTGATCGGCGTTCACGGCCAAATTGTTTAACAACAGCAGCCGCTTGCCTATCCTGCATTCGCCCTAAATTAAGCGAATAACACCCTTGGCAAGACACCAAATCTGTGCTGATAGCGTGCTGTGGCGCCGTGCTGGCACCGTGGTACTGCGATGAACTTGCTCCGTGGCAACAACAAAAAAATGGGGAGGAAGCGCCCGAATATGCCCCCTCCCCGATCCGTACCGCTCAGGCCGAGAGAACGTCAGCCGCCAGATCCCAGAGCCGCCCCTCCATCTCCTCCGAATCTACTGCCGCATCGGATAGTGGTTTACCTCAACGGCTCCAACTGATATCCATGAGTCAACCCGAGCAGGGAGACGCCGCGATGAATATCACGATAATTGCGCGATGGAGACTGCTGATCGGCCTGATCGGCAGCGCGTCGTTCGTCACCGCCCGTGCAACCAGCACAACCGATGTCTACGCGCCGCTGCGACTATACGAGGGCGCCTGGCAAGTCACGCAGACCACGCCCGCCCTCAAGAAGCCCGATCGGCTAAGCAACGACTGCGCGCAAATCGGACGCTACTTCGCCTGCCAGCAGACCGTCAACGGCAAGCCCGGCCCGCTGGTGGTGTTCATTCCAGACTCCCCGCCAGGCCATTATCACACTCAGATCGTGCTGCCCAACGGCGCCGCGCTCGGCCCGCCCGGCGCTCTTACCATCGCCGGCGAGCACTGGACCTATCTCGGCGCACCCGATGCCAAGGGCGTGCGCTACCGCACAATCAACGTCTTCAACGGTCGCGACCGCATCTATTTCGTAAGCGCGCGTTCCCCTGACGGCAAGACCTGGACGGTGACGATGGCGGGGAATGAGATGCGTGAGCAGTGATGACCACGATGCGAGTACATCGGCATGCTGCGGACCGGCGTGGAAAGACCGCAACCGGCCAATACCGGCAGGTCGTGGTGGCGAGTGAGTTTCTCGAAAGCGGTCGGAGCGTGATAACGTGAGTCTCTCCATGAAACAGGGCTTGTCACGTTACAGGTGGTTGCCACACCGCACTCGGCGTTATGCGACGGATTTGTCGCCTAAATTGAGTTAGACGGCAACTATGCGCAATACCAAGCCGGATAGGCCTCAGGTTCCTCCGCCCAACATTCCGTTCGTCACCTTGTGGCCGCGTCTTTCGGACGCGGCAAAGGCGCTCATTTCGTTTCTGCTGATATTCCTGTGGACACCATTGGCAATGCGGTTAACGCCCGACACACCACTGGGGGTCGCGATCATTCTCGTCCCCGACGGCGCATTTCTCCTTGCAGCGCTGATTTATCTCAGTAATGGCCTGAGTCGAAATATCAAGTGAGGCCGCGGTGTTGTTGCCGTCTAACAATCGTTGGGGGGCATAGATATATCCACCGGAAAATATTCCCACTAATCGATTCGCCATTACCACTCATTGGTAGGCCAGGGCATCGATCGCAACGCCTCTTCGGAGATTAGGCAGCATTCCGCGTAGATGGCGTCCAAGACAGCAGTGAGTTTGCTCACGTCGTACGTGCCCGCGGCGACCATCTCGCGAGTTTGCCTCAAGAATGCCTTCACGTAGTCCTCCTTGTTTTGGAGTGAGCCTTGATACGCGTCGAATTCCTCAAGCGTCATGACGATACCGTGTTTTTTCGTCGAGAATAAAATAGGGGAAGTCGCTGTCGGACGATCCTCTACACCCAATCCGCCTCCTTGCCAAGGGGGTATTTCGCCCTAAATTAAGCGAATCTCGGGGCTGCTTTCTTCCCCGCCCCGCGTACGCTGATTCATACGTGACAAAGGGCCCA
>JAKBAU010000045.1 GCA_021808875.1 Pseudomonadota bacterium
TCAACATGAACGTCCCTTTCGAAAGGCTGGCGTTGACTGACGCGGTCGGTTCATTTCGGTTCGGCTGCTTTACGCAGGGGAGGCGCCGATTTTGGCCGCAAAATAGAACAAGCAATTCCCATGCCGATCTAAATAAGCTCGTAAAATCAATGAATAAGATATTTTAGACAAGCGAGATGTAAAATATACTGACACTACTTTTGGTCGAGTCATTCATGAAAAATATCTTTGGTTGTATAAATTGGGCGAATAGCCGCAATGCCAGAACCCGTATCATGGAATTTCGTCGAAAGTCCCCTAGAATGCATTAGCAATCCAGGATCTGATAAGGGAACATTATCAGATATAGACTGCGGCTGAGTTGGCCATCCGTCTTGGCGGCGCTCGAAAAGGGGCAGCGACTTCAATTGCGGCGCAGCCAAGGTAGTGTTGTCACGACGTGACGCGAAGCGCGGGGCATGTTGTGATGTGTTCCTGCAGCCGGCGACGACCGGGCGCCGTTCTGACGCCCGGCTTTTGTGGTCAGGCGCGGCGACGCTTGCGCCGTATGATCGCGGCGAGGCCGAGCAGACCGGTGCCCATCAGTGCCAGCGAACCGGGTTCGGGGACCTGCATGGTAATGGTGGCGTTGTCCGACCCCTTGCCGTCCGCGACAATCTTGAACATTTCGGTGATCGAGTATGGGTTGGTCGAACTGAGATTGACCGCCACAGGCGAGGAATTCTGGATTCCGGAACTGAGCCCCAGGAAGGTCGCCGTACCCAACTGGGTGGCCATTCCGTTCAGCGCATTGCTCGCATCGTAGTACGTGGTCTCCGTTACGCTCGACAGCGCGCCCGAGGGCTGGTTCAGCGTGAACCCGCTCAGGAAGGACTGGATGCCGGTCGGCGACGTGATTCCGGTTTCCGACGCATAGACATACAGCGTGCCGCCCGCAGACGTGGAGGTATTGATGCTGTTGGTGCTGAAGTTGTCCGCTGGCAGGAGATCGCCGCTACTACCGATCTTGTTGATGGTAAACGTACCGAAAGAGCCATTGTAATAGGGGCCGCCCGGGGCCGGAGACTGCGTGACATAATTCGCGTAGCCGGCCTCCTGCAGGGTGATGGTGATCACAGGCGTCGCATGGGCGACCGGCGTTCCGACCAGAGCAATGGCGCCGCATACCGCTGCGCCGAGCAATGCCGATTTCATTGATTTACGTTTCATCGTCCTCATTTCCTAATCGCCTTGGGCCACGAAGGTTGCTGCCGTTTGCCGTAAAATTTAATGATGTGCCGTTTTACCGCTGAAATTTTGAAAGCAAAAACAGTGCCATTTTTATTAACTTTTGTTTTTCAACCTCTTATCATGGCGATTCCGGTATGAAATGAGAGACGTGTAAAGTTTTCTGACTCGTTACCCCGAGGGCGGACGATCGGAGCAGGAGCCGGACGCTACGGGCAAGGAGATGGGGGGAAGCACGCAACGAGACGAGCGCCGGCGGTGGGTGCCGAAAGGTCCCATTCAGTCGCACGGCCGGATCGGACATCTAATGCGCATGGAACTGGATCGCGCAGCAAGATCCACGTACAGCCGCCCAGGCAGCCTGATCAACGGACCCAGGGGATGCTGAAACACCGCCCCCCAATCACGCCAAGGTCTTCGCCGTATGGATACAATTGATGCAAATTGATGTCGGAGTTATTTCGCGCCTGAGTGCCGCGGCAAGATACATACGCCACGAGGATGCTGAACGGCTCGCCTGGCCGAAGGCGGCGCTGTTGATTTTTCTTGTCTCGATCGCGGCCTGGGCCTTTATTCTGGCGTTGTTCATCTGGCTTTGAAATCGCCGGCGCGCATGGCACGAGGAAGCTACAGCTAGTCAACCGTCATTCGCACCGCATCAAACCGTCTCTCGGCCCGACGCCCCTTGCCCTACAAACGTGTGTATCACAACCAGCCTGATGAATTCGAGCGCGGCCCGCATCATCGGCGCTGGGATTCTACCTATTCCTCGCTACTGGGCACGGTGATGGCCGTGAAGATAGAAGGCTATGTCCATGACAGCGATGGCACTGATCATCACAACAGCAAAAGACGCAATCGGATGATCATAGAGAATGACGCTTTTCGCGCTGATGCAATCCACGACACGAATGAAGCGTTGCCGCAGCGACACCATCCCAAAGACCCTTCTTGTCAAATATATTACCGTTCTTTCATTTTAGATCTTATCGATGTCCAGGCTCGCGGAATAGTTGAAATTCCGCATGGCTGATTTTTGCGATCTTCCGTCTGCGCAATCTTAATCAGCCAGGATCCTCGGCTCGGCGAGGCAGAGGCGATCGTGCTGGCGGTCTCGGGCTCGGCCGCGCGCTTGCCGCCTCGGTGGTCGCGGAAGGGGTGGAAACTCCTTCAACTCCCGATCGTGCTGCCCGCCGGGGATCTGAGCCTCAGCGGGTTCACGCCTCGTGGCACCAGCGCGATCGCGCTTACCCCTGCCCTACTCGAACAGCGTGGCTGCCGTGGCTAGTACGTCATCCAGGATCGCCGCCGGCAGCGTGTCCACCTTGCGAGCATTGCGGGCGCTCAGATCGAGCGCGCGCGGTTGATCGCACCGCACGACGCCTGTTGTTTTGATGCCGCTGATTGGAACCGCGAAACCGACACGCCTGGCGAAATCGCCGCCGTTGGTTATCGGCAGGATGACCGGGCATTGTGTCAGGCGGTTGAAGGCATCCGGGGACACGACCAGCACCGGCCGATGGCCGCGCTGCTCGTGTCCTGCTGTCGGCTCAAGATCGACCAGATAGATATCGCCGCGATTCATCAAATCAGTTCTTTTCCAACTGCCGGGGCGTCGATCCATTCGCGTTCTTCCGGCGGCAGCGGATAGACGCCGGCTGCTTCGGCCTCGGCGAGCAGATCGGCCATCGTGTAGCGCGGCCGGGCTTGCGGCTCGACGACCAGGCGGCCGTTATCGACAGCCAGGCCGACCCTGGTACCCGGTGCCAGGTGCAGGACATCGAGCAGTGCGGGTGGCACGGCTAGCATGATAGACCCGCCGACCTTGCGCAAGTTTGTGGTGTGCATAGGAATCTCCTTTTAATTATATCAAAATATAATATTTGCGACCGCCCTTGCAAGCCAAATCCTGCTTGGCTGTCCACAAATCCATAGGGCGTCCTTGGGGTGCTTCCATCCATCCCCAGGGCGGCCTGGGGAGATTGTAGGCAGGCAGTGCCTGCCCTTACGTTTAGTATTGTTTTAATATTCAAATAGAACTAATATGTAATGCACATAACTACCAAAGGCAGCACATATGATTTTAACCGTAGGCAATACCAAGGGGGGCGTCGGCAAGACCACGTTGGCCGTACAGCTCGCCATCTCCCGCGCGATGGCCGGGCGTGACGTGTGGCTGATCGACGGCGACCGCCAGGGAACGGCAGCGGCGGCCATTGCCGCCCGCTCCGAAGCCGGCAGAAAGCCGGGCATCGCGTGCGCGCAGTATGCAGACGGCAAGGAGTTGCGCGGCCAGGTGCAGCAGCAGCGCGATAAATGGCAGGACATCATCATTGATGCCGGCGGCCGTGACTCGACGGCCTTGCGTGCGGCACTGATTCTGTCCGATGTGCTGCTGGTGCCCTTTGCTCCTCGCTCCTACGACGTGTGGGCACTGGATGACATGGCCTCACTGGTTGACGAAGCGAACAGCGTTCGCGATGGCTTGCGATGTTTTGCCGTGATGAACCAGGCCGATCCTGGCGAGCACTCGGCCGACAACGCCGAGGCAGCGGCAGCCGTCGCAGAGGTTCCGCAGTTCGCCTACCTGCCGGTGCCGATCCGGCGCCGCAAGGCTTTCAGTAATGCCGGCGGTGCTGGCCTGGCCGTGGCTGAGCTGGCCCCGCGCGACCTCAAAGCCTGCGCCGAACTAGAAACATTGATTTCATCGCTTTTTAATATCCATACGAACTCCTAAAAGGAGCCTATAGCATGGTAATCCAACGTAAGCCCAAGACGACGCCAGCCGCGCAAGCGGCGGCCGTGGATGCTTTTGTATCCGGTGCCCCGGACGCCGCCCACGCGGCGCCGGCCGCCGGCGCCTACAACAAGGGCGTGGCGAAAGGGAACAAGCGGCAGATCAGCCTTACCATCGCCCCCGATTTGCTGCGCCGCGTGGACGAGATCGCCAAGCGCACCGGACAGGGCAGGGCAGGCATCATCAACATGGCCATTTATCGCGCCATAGAAGGAGATGTTTTCAAATGAAAAAGAATATGAAAAGAATATTCATATAGTCGGCCAAGTTGGAGGATGTATGGTAGAAAAGGGCAAGGGCACGAGACTGATGAAAGGCGGCATTGGCAAACGCGCGACACCACGTCCCCGGACCTACCTGACCATTGGCTACGACGACAAGGATTGGGCCAAGCGGCATGGCGCACAATGGGATAAGGAGCGCAAGCGTTGGTATGTCCTAGGCGAAGTGTCCGAAATGCTGCTGCCCTACATAGACTCCTTGATGGGTGGTCAGTCTCTCAAGGAAGTTCCTGAGGAAGAACGCCAGGAGGCGAGAGCGAGAGCCACTGCGGCACGAGCCAAACCGCTGTTGCGAACTCCCCCGCCTGACGATGCGCAGGCTGATTTTTTCGTGCCGGGCGTGTGGGACGTGGCAGCCAAGGACAATCGCGGCATCATGGACGTGGCCGTGTTCCGGCTATCGAAAAAGTATCCGCGCGCCAACTCGGTGATGACACACAACCTGCCGGATGGCGGTCATGTGCGTGTGGCCAGCGGACCTGATGGTATGGCTTCCATATGGGATTACGACATCGTGCTGATGGGTGTTTCTCACCTCACGGAAGCCATGAACCGCTATCGTGCTGGTCTGGGCGAAAAGCCAGGCCGTTCGTTCCGGCCACACGTCTCGGAAATCCTAAAATTTTGCCGTCAGTCAGATGGAGGGCGGCAATACGAAGCGGTGGAAGCCGCCTTACGGCGGCTCAAGCAAACCACCGTGGAGATTGTGCGTCGGCAGCGGGGTAAGGATGGACGCCCGCTCCGGGTGACCGAAGGTGCTGGCCTCATCAACGATTACAAGGCCGTGTCGCATGAGGATTCCGGCCGCGTCACGTCCGTGGAGATAGAGCTGCCGAAATGGCTCTATGCCGCTGTCGTCGAGGCTGAACATCCCGAAGTGCTGACGATGCACCCCAACTACTTCCTGATGACGCCTGGTCTCGGCCGCTTTGTCTATCGCCTGGCCCGTGTGGCTGCCGGTAAGGGTGAGGCCCGGTGGTCCTTCCGATTGATCCATGAACGCAGCGGGAGCCCAGATGCTTTCAAGAAATCCAGTGCTGCAATACGCGAACTCATCAAGGCCAACGAACTGCCCGAATACGATCTTGCGGAGGAACCAGGCCAAGATGGCCCCATTCTTGTTATGCGCTTCCGAGGCAGTTTCCCAACGCCCTCCACCGAGAAAGCTGGTCCTTAAAAGACGGACTTCGGGCTGAGCTGGCAGGCGAGTCGGGCGCATACATAGGCTGCATGCGCTGTAGGTGCCTCAGACCTGTGGATACGCCGTCTTTTAAGGACCTGCGGCCGTCCATTAAGGACCAAAGCCCCGTCCATTAAGGACCAAAGTCCGTCTTTTAAGGACCGAACGCTTTCGTAATGCATTGATTTACAAATCAAAATCGCCATTTTTTCAGGCTAAAACCCTTAAAACTAATATATAAAACCCTTAAAACGTCCCGAGTGTGGATAACTTGCGCCCATTACCCGCCATACAACGGATCTCCAAAGGTACGCACCACCTCTTGGGGCTACGCCCCCGCCGGCTCGCGTACTGCGGGCGCCCAGGCCGCTACACGGCTTCCAACCCGGCACCCACCTGCTCGTCGCTACGCGCCTGCGCTCAGATCAATGGTCACGCGCGTAGGCTTGAAATATCTGCTGAACGCAGGGGCGCTGCCCCTGCACCCCACCCGATAGGCTCAGGGCAGCTCCGAGGCATCGAGGACCGGCAAGGCCTGCCGTCCTCGCCCGTTCGGTGCTCGCGCCCTACAGACTGCGCTCCGCTGCGGCCTCGGGGCGGCTCCTTGACCTCTCTCCGCAGCCAGAAAAGCAAAGTGGCATTGACGAAAGAAAGTTTTTGTAGTAACGTTTATACATTAACATATTGCCCCTGACAGCAGGAGTGCGCCCATGACTATCACCACCATATCCAGCAGGGAGTTCAATCAGGATACCAGTCGGGCCAAGAAAGCCACTTCAGAAGGGCCGGTATTCATCACAGACCGCGGCAAACCCGCACACGTCCTGCTCAGTATCGAGGAATACCGACGCATCACAGGCAAACGCCGGAGCATTGCGGATGCTCTGGCCATGCCGGGCCTTACCGATATCGAATTTGACCCGCCTCGCGTCAGCATCGGCCTTCGCCCGGCTGATTTCACCTGATGTTCATCCTCGATACCAATGTCGTGTCAGAACTACGCAAAGTGCGCCTGGGCAGGGCGCACCCACAGGTGGCTAGCTGGGCCGACAGCGTAGACGCCAAAACCCTCTACATCTCGGCTATCACTATCCTCGAAATCGAGATCGGAATCCTGCAAATCGAGCGGAAAGACCCCGACCAAGGGGGTTTGCTGCGTGCCTGGCTGGAAAAGCAGGTCTTACTGGAGTTCGAGGGCCGTATTTTCCCCGTGGATACAGCCGTCGCCCGGCGCTGCGCGACCTTGCATGTTCCTGATCCTCACGCCGAACGGGATGCGCTCATCGCCGCGACAGCGTTGGCCCATGGCATGACCATCGTGACCCGCAACGTCGCGGACTTTCACACAACCGGTGTGCCGCTGCTCAATCCATGGGAGGCGCTCCCATGAGCGCGAACACCGATGCCCAAACCAGCCTCAGCCAGCTTCGACAGGGCCGGCCATGGCAGTTACTCATGATTGGCGAAGGGATAAGCCAGATCACGGCAGAGGACGTTGATGCGCTGACGCGCATCTTCGACCTGTTCCCGCATGTCGGCGGTCTGGACGTAACCACATCGGCCGGCCCCGTGCGCGTGTCGCGGGATTTTCCGAGCGACTACACCAGCCGGGTTGACCAACTACTCGCCGGCATTTTCGAACGAAACCCGGCTGTCACTGGCATCACCTTCCCGGCGATTTCCGGCCGACCGGGACACACCGCCACCCCAGACGATCCGCACTGGTTCGCGCAGGGCCGCATGCTTGAAGCCCTTTCCGAAGCCTACCAACGCGGAGAAATTACCACCGACGAGCTGGTAAAACGCGTCAAGGAATTCGCTCGCGACATCGCTCCATGACGCCAGGCTACGCCTGGTCGAATATTCCCCTGAACTCACGATCGGCGTAATAGCGCAGCTTGCCGGCGACGATCGACCTGGTGCCAGCCAGAAATAGCAGATCGCGATTTTGCGGAAGGCACGCCAGGCGATCATGCGTCCGCTTTACCGGTATCCGGTTCCTTGGCGGGTGTTTCCAGGATGTCGGTGAACAGTGCCTTGTCATCCTCGCGCGTCAGGAATCCCGGCAACTCACGCCTGATCCATTCTGCCAGCCATCCGGCATCCTCGCCTTTTTCCTTCGCGGCATTAAGCCGGTGTAGCACAAGCGCGCCGAGTAGCACCTTGCGCCGTGTGTCTTTGGCCCGTTCCTGCTTGCTGAGCCTCGATTGCAGGGTTTTGCGTTGTGCATCGAGTTGAGCCAGTCGTTCCTCAATTGACCGTCTTGCCATTGGTATTCCTTTCCGGTTGCCATTATTTTGGCAGTATAAAGCGAACTACTACGCGGGTCATCGTCGTTGAATCCGTGGCGTTCTTACGAGCGAGCGTAGAGAGCCATCCCGACGAGATCGAGCGTCAGCGAGAGATGTAAGGGCGCACTTATGAGTTGCTTCGCAACTCGGTGCTGGTTAGGTTGGATAGGCGATGGCAATCTATCATTGCAGCTATAAGCCTGTCTCGCGGGCGACCGGAAGAAGCGCCGTGGCGTCGGCGGCTTACCGTGCGGCCGAACGGCTGACCAATGAGCGGGATGGCTTGACGCACGATTTTACCAAGCGTTCCGGGGTTGAGCATGCTGAGATCGTGCTGCCCGGCGATGCGGTTTCCGAAAGGGGGGAGATGGTTCGCGGTTCCGGCCCTGAGTGGGCGCGGGACCGTTCGGCGCTATGGAATGCAGCGGAGGCGGCCGAGAAGCGGAAGGATTCGCGGGTTGCGGGCGAGATCGAGGTTGCCCTGCCGCATGAATTGACGGCCGAACAGCGGCTAGAATTGACGCGGAACTTCGCGTGCGAGGTGGCGGAGCGGTACGGGGTGGCGGTGGATTTTGCGATCCACGCGCCGCATGGGCAGACGGATGTTCGCAATCATCATGCCCATGTGCTGATGACGACGCGCCGGGTCGAGGAAACCGGGCTTGCCGAGAAATCCCATCTGGAATGGGAGAACCGGAAGCTTAAGGCGCTTGGGCTGCCGAGCTGCCCGGATCAGGTTCGCGGCTTGCGGACGCTATGGGAGGAAACCGCGAACGAGCATTTGGCGCGGGCCGGGCTGGATTTGCGGATTGATCATCGCTCACACCGGGAGCGCGGGCTGGAGATCGAGCCGACGCAGCATATGGGCGTGCACGCCACGCAGATGGAGCGGCGCGGTAAGGAGGTGTCACGCACCCGGATGGATGAAGCGACAGCGCAGCGCAACGCCGAACGCATCCGCGAAAACCCCGAGCAGGTGTTGACGCTCATTACCGGAGAGAAAAGCGTGTTTGACCGGCGCGACATTGCGCGGGCGCTGCACCGGGCGGTGGATTGGGGGGCGGCCGGTCAAGAGGGCGATGGGGATTTCCAAAACGCGCTGGCGAAGGTGATGGCCTCGCCCGCTTTGGTGGAGCTGCGGGCGGAGCAGCGCGACGAGTTTGGGAAAGTCATCGAGCCTGCGCGCTATTCGACGCGGGAGATGATGGAGATCGAGCGCGGCATGGCGCGCAGCGCCGACCGCATGGGTTTGGGCCGGTCGTTCGGTGTGCGGGCTTCGCGGGTAGAGGCGGCGCTGGACCGGCAGGATGCGGCGATCCAGCGGGCCGGGGGTAAGGGGCTGAGCATCGAGCAGCGTGAGGCCATCGCGCATGTGACGGGGCCGGAGCGGATCGCGGCGGTGGTGGGGCTGGCGGGTGCGGGCAAAAGCACGTTGCTGGCGGCCGCCCGCGAGGCGTGGGAGGCGGAAGGCTTTACCGTTCGCGGCGCGGCGCTGGCAGGCAAGGCGGCGGAGGGGTTGGAAGAGTCGGCCGGGATTGCCTCGCGCACACTGGCGAGCTGGGAAAAGGGTTGGGAGCGCGGCCGTGATGTGCTGGGGCCGCGCGATGTGTTTGTGATCGACGAGGCCGGGATGGTTGGCTCGCGGCAGTTGTCGCGGTTCATCCAGGTGGCGGATGCGGCCGGGGCCAAGATCGTGCTGGTGGGCGACCCGGAGCAGTTGCAGCCGATCGGGCCGGGGGCGGCGTTCCGGGCGGTGGCGGAGCGTGTCGGGTTCGTGGAGCTGGAAGAGATCCGCCGGCAGCGGGAAGGCTGGCAGCGCGAGGCGTCCGTGGACTTTGGACGCCATCGCACGGCGGAGGGGCTGGCTGCCTATGCCGAGCGGGGTTGCATCCGGTTCGAGGAAACGGCCGCTGCGGCGCGGGCGGAGATCGTGCGGGACGTGACGGCCGACATGGACGCCCGGCCGGAGGGCACGCGGCTGGTGCTGGCGCACCGCAACGCGGATGTGCAGGCGCTGAATGAGGCGATCCGGGCAGTGAGAAAGGAGCGGGGCGAGCTGGAGGGGGAGCTGACCTTCCACACCAGCGAGGGCGAGCGGGCCTTCGCGCCGGGGGACCGGGTGCTGTTCCGGGAGAATAACCGCGAGCTGGGCGTGAAGAACGGCATGCTGGGCACTGTGGCGCTTGTGTCTGGTCCCGGTGATGACGGGCTGTCGGTTGAGGGGGCGCGCTTGGTGGTGCGGCTGGATAGCGCGCAGGGGCCGGGGCTGGGGCGGGCCGTGTCGGTCTCCATGGCGGATTACGCGGCGGTGGATCATGGCTACGCCACCACCATTCACAAGGCGCAGGGGGCGACGGTGGACCGGGCCTATGTACTGGCCTCGGGCACGATGGACCGGCACCTGACCTATGTGGCGATGACCCGGCACCGGGACGATGTGCAGCTCTATGCCGGACGGGATGAGTTCGCCGGCCGGCAAGGCGGGATGCTGGTGGAGCATGGGGCCGTGCCCTACGCGCATGATCCGGCGAACCGGGAGAGCTACTACGTCACCCTGGAGCGCGGGGGCGAACGTCACACGGTTTGGGGCGTCGATCTGGAGCGGGCCATGACGGAGGCCGGTTCCCAGCCCGGAGACCGGATCGGGCTGGAGGTGACGGGCTCGGAGCCGGTGCGGCTGCCGGACGGCACCCAGGCCGAGCGGCATGTCTGGCAGGTGCGCAATGCTGACGAGCTGGCGCAGGCGCGGCTGGTCAGCCAGCTCAGCCGTTCCGGGGCCAAGGAAACCACGCTGGATTACGAGCGGGCCGCCTATGCCGAACGGCGCGGGATCGACATCCGCAGCGAAATCATCGTGCCAGAAAGGGTATGGGAGGCCGGGCAGGGGCAGGTAGTGCCCGACCGGGGCAGCCTGGTGGATCGGGCGCGATCAGGGCTGGAAGCCAGCCGGGAAGTTTGGGACGAGCATCGCGGGACGATCACCGCGCGGGGCTTTGCCGATCGTCAGGCCGAGCGGACCTTGAAGGAACGCCTGCCTGGGCTGACGGCAGAGGTGGGGCGGCAGGCGGAGGGCCTGACACGCGCGGCTGAGGCGCTAGACGGCTTGGGTGAGCGGGTGGCGGAACATGCCAAGGCGCGGCCGGCTCAGGCGCGGCGGCACGGTCTCGGCCAGGAGCCAGAGGCCGGGAAGGAGAAAGGGCCGGAGCTTGGCCGCGAGGTGGAGGTTCCGGCTCCCCAGCCGGAACGCAAGCGCTCCATGTTCGACGGGCTGAAACTCGGCACCGGCCGTATTCCGGCCGACCGCGTGATGCAGAAAGACGCATCGCGTGATGCGCCAGCGCATGACTCCGGCCGGGACCTGGAGCGCGGCCGGGAGCCGGTCATGCCCTCGGCGCACCGGGAGCGGGAGGCGCTGACCCGCGCTGTGGAGCGCTATGCGCGGGCCTGGACGGACGCGGCCCGGATGCAAGAGCAGGATTTGCCGGTGCTGGATGTGCAGAAGGTTGCGCTGCGCGATGCCGGCGTGGCGCTGGATGCGGCCCGGCCGGGGGCGGTGCGCGATCTCCATAGCGCGCTGGAGCATGATCCGGCGGCGGGGCGGGCCATGACAGAGCTTCAGGGGCGTGAGCGCGCCGTGAAGCTTGTCGCCGGCATCGAGCGTGAGCGTGCTGCCCTTGCCAATCCGGAGGTGCGCACCGAGCGCTTCGTGCGGGGCTGGCAGGAATTGCAGGCTCAACATCGTGAGTTGCGCGGCTGGCGGCATGACGAGGCGCGCGGGAAGGTGGAGCGCCAGATGACGGCCATGATCAAGGGCCTGGAACGCGATCCGCAGGTGGAATCCCTGTTGCGTAATCGCCGCCATGAGCTGGGGCTGGGACATTCCGGCCGCCAGAGCGAGGGCATCGCCCATGAGCTGGAGCAGAGCCTGACGCCTGGCCGCAGCCGGGGGCACGGTATCGGCATGTAGAACCTGAAAAGGAGGGCGTATGAGTGTAACGGAGGAAGAGAGCCAGGAAGGCGGTCCGGAACGGGCGTTCGAGGAACTGAAGCGCGAGGTCTCGGCGGTATGGGCCGAAGTGGTTGTCACGCGGCGGGCCTTGGAGGCTTTGCCAGAGGCGTGGGCCGAAAACCGGCCCCCGGACTACGCGCCGGAGCTGGGCCGCATTTCCAAGGGCATGGCGGCGATAGCCCAACATCTTGCCGCCATCGAGAAGCATCCCGCGCTTGAGATGACGCCGGAGCAGCACGCGGCCCGGATCGAAAATGCCGGGTTATCCGCGACGCGAGAGGCTGAGCGGGCCTACCAGAAGGCCAGCATCGAGGCGTCAGGGACCAAGCGCGAACTTGCCGGGATGATCGGCCAGATGCGCGGCAAGAAAGAGCAACGGGATGAGGTGTTTCTCTGGGCCGGGATTGCTGGGCTGGGCATGCTGCTGTTGGGTCTGGTGGCCTCGCCGTTCCTCGCCAGCCATCTGCCGTTCGGGTGGGATGGTAGTGTTGCCTCGATCGTCATGCAGCAACCGGACGATTGGAATGCGGGGGCCGCGTTGATGAAGGAAGGGAATCCGGCTGAATGGAACAACCTGGTGGATACATGGAATATTATGACATCAAATCAGAAAGAACTTTCCGCGTGCAGTGATGCAGTCGCCAAGACTAAGAAAGCCCAGCGCTGCACGATCACCGTTTCAGATCACGGGCAAGGTGATTGAGATGGAGCTGGTCTCGCTTCGGCGCTATTCCGGTGAAGTCGCGCATCATACGCACGAGCATCATCAGATCGTCCTGCCTTTCCATGGGCAGCTTGAAATCGAGATTGAACGCGATGCTGGGCAGGTGAAGGACAGCATCGGGGCGTTCATATCGGCGGGGCGTGCGCATAGTTTCTTTGCGAATGGCAAGAATGCTTTTGTTGTTCTCGATGTGCCTTTTGCAATGTGCAGCCCCGAGTTGGAAACTTCTATTCCCGCTTTTTTCGAGATGGGCGCCGACATTCAAGGATTACTGGATTACGTCACCGCCGCCAGGAAGGAAGGCGATTTCCCGTCTCATCTGCATTGGGCTTGGTCCGTGCTGTTGCTTGATCGGTTGACGGAGCACAGGGTTGCCTCGGACCGGCTGGGCCTATTGATGGGCCGGGCTGTCACCTTCATGCACAACCGATTGGCGGACTCTATCACCGTTGCGGATATTGCCGAAGCGGCCGGCCTCAGTGCCACGCGGCTTCATGCGGCCTTCAGGGATCGACTTTCGACAACCCCCCATGCCTATCTCACGTCCCTACGAATTAATGCAGCGGTGCGGATGCTGACCGGCACGAGCGTGCCGATCGCGGAGGTGGCGATGCGCACGGGGCACAGGGATCAAAGTGCCCTGACCCGTGCCCTGCGGCATGCCCGAGGTCAGACGCCAGGGGAGCTTCGTCGGAGGCCAAAGGCCTTCTGGCAGGAAAAGCCTAAACTTTTGTAGGTTCTGACAAGACGCCTCTTGGCATTTTGCTAGTCATCCAGTTCCGGTTTGCAGCGAGAGGGACATGGAGGCGCGAGGAAAGTTTGGCGCGACGGCGCTCGGGGGCGTTTCTATCGCATTTTGGGCAGGACTAGCGCTTCTGACCGTGGCGGCGCGCGGTATTCCACCCTTCGAACTGCTGTCCCTGAGTTTTGGGGTCGCGTTCCTCGCCGGATTGGTGGTGCTTGTCCTGCGTGGCAAGACGGCTTTGGCGCGTCTGCGTCAGCCGGTCATCCCTTGGATCACGGCTTTTCTGGCGCTGTTCCTATACCACGCTTTGTATTTCTTCGCGCTGGCGACAATCCCGCCCGCACGGGCGAGCTTGATCGCCTATCTGTGGCCGTTGCTGATCGTGATTTTCTCAACCTTGCTTCCAGGCAGTCCGGGCTTGCTAGTGCGCCATCTCGCGGGGGCTGGGCTTGGCCTCATGGGGGTGGCGCTCATTTTCGTTGGGCATGGTGCGGAGACGGGTTCCGCCGCCGACAGTGCTCTCGGCTATTTCGCGGCCCTGGGCTGCGCGGTTGTGTGGTCAGGCTACTCCGTGGTCAATCGCCGCTTCGCGGGCATCCCGAGCGAAATGCTGATCGGCGTCTGTGCAGCCGTATCGCTGGCCGGCTGGCTTGCGCATGTCATGTTTGAGCCAACGTTGTGGCCGAATTGTTGGCAATGGGGAGCCGTTCTGCTTCTCGGGATTGGGCCAACCGGTCTGGCTTTCCTGGCCTGGGATCATGCAACGAAGCACGGCAACCTTTCACTTTTGGGTTCCCTGTCCTACCTTGCGCCGTTGATCTCGACCCTTCTGCTTGTTCTCGCAGGGAAAGCCCCTGCCAGTATCGCCCTGGGCATAGCGGCGCTGGTGATCGTCGGAGGGGCCGTGCTCGCGAGTTGGCCGCTGCCAGAGGCATGACGATTTGTCGCGTAAATCCTAAGTTGTGCGACAGGCATATTCGGCCATCCACAATCGTGATGGGCGGTTGGCCAGCCTCCCCAAATGGATCATTATGAGGTTTATTCGGTAGCTCGACGGGGTGAAGTGACGTGGACAAACAGCATCATTATGCGGTTCGGGTGGTCTGGACCGGAAATGTGGGGACGGGAACCGAATCCTATCGGGGTTACGAGCGCGCCCATGAAATCGGCGCACCTGGAAAGCCAAGGATTAATGGCTCGGCTGATCCAGCATTTCGTGGCGACCCTGAGCGATGGAACCCAGAAGAGCTTTTGGTTGCATCACTCTCGGCTTGTCATAAGCTCTGGTATCTAGGCCTTTGTTCACAGGCAGGGATTGTTGTTACCTCCTACGAGGATGACGCGGAAGGCATCATGATCGAGGAAACGAGTGGGGCGGGTCAGTTCACCTCCGTTACCCTGCGCCCCCGCATCATGATTTCATCAAACTCTGACGAAGCTGTTGCGCGTTCTCTTCACCATCGAGCTCACGAGATGTGCTTCATCGCACGTTCGATGAACTTTCCAGTCCACCACGAACCGACAATCATTTTGGAATCGTGAGCACGAATGATCGCACTTATTGTTATCGATGTGCAACGGGCTTTTGACGAATGGGAGGCTGCTGGCCAGAGGCGGAACAACCCTGACGCAGCAGTTCGGATTGCCGATTTGCTGGCGGCCTTCAGGGCCAAGGATGCGCCAATCTTCCACATCCGCCACGAGGGCACGAGCCCCAGCTCTCCCTTTGCTCCCGATCAAACGGGTTATCTTGTGAAGGATGAGGCCCAGGAGAGAGACGGGGAGCCTGTCATCGTGAAGAACGTAAACAGTGCTTTCATTGGAACTGACTTGGAAGCACGGTTGCACGCGGCTGGTCTCCAAACCGTCGTAATCTGCGGTGCTACCACAAACCATTGCGTCGAGACGACAACGCGGATGGCAGGTAATCTTGGTTTTGATACATGGCTGGTCCGTGACGCCACCTGGACTTTCGACCGGATAGGTCCAGACGGTGACAAACACTCGGCCGAGGATATCCATGCGATGACACTGGCAAATCTCAATGGTGAATTTGCCCGTATCGTATCAGCAGGGGAGGTAATTGCTGCCCTTTAGCTATTTGTCGCATAACCTCTAAGATATGCGACAAGCTGGCCTCATCTTCTATAATGGTAAAGACGGCCATAGGATTGAACCATGCATAAGACTCTGTTTCTACCCGGGGCCTCGGGTAGTGCCTCTTTTTGGAGGCCGGCCGCCGAACACGCCAGACTGGAAGGGGTGTTCTTCGGGTGGCCAGGATTGGGCGAAGAACCGCCGCACCCCGATATTAACGAAATCGACGATCTCGTTACGTTGGTAGCTAGAGAAATCACGGAACCCGTTAACATCATTGCTCAATCGATGGGCGGCGTGATCGCACTCAAGTTGGCGTTGGCATTCCCTGAAATGGTCAGGGGCCTCGTGTTAGCCGTTACCTCCGGTGGAGTGCCAGTTGCTGATCTCGGTGGGTCGAACTGGCGCTCCAACTACTTCGCCGCATTCCCAAATGCGGCAAAATGGATTGCCGCTCCTGTCAACGATCTTTCGAGTCAAATACCATCCATCAAAGCGCCGGCATTGCTCCTTTGGGGTGATGCAGATCCGATCAGCCCGGTGGCAGTCGGAGAGAGGCTTTTGGCTCTCCTCCCAAATGCACGTCTTCGCGTTTTTCCTGGCGCAGACCACGATCTTGCTAAGACGCACGCGGATGAGGTGGCGGTCGAAATAAAGCGCCATCTACCCCTCTGATATGTGAGCATGGCCGTTGAACTATTTGCCCACTCGATGTCGCGTAACTTGTAAATTATGCGACAGGTAGGCGGCCTCCCGGCCAGCCTAGAATTTTCTTGTCGCGTATCTTTGTCGCAGCATTCGTATACTTACGACAAAAATACGCGACAACCGGTGACCGGGATGGAGGGGTTTCAGACC
>JAKBAU010000046.1 GCA_021808875.1 Pseudomonadota bacterium
TGCGTTCAGTAGCCCTAACACCACCAATTTGGCACATTGCGATGCCGTCTGGGGAGGGCGGCAACCACCCCATCTGACTCTGAATGGTAGCCATCCTAACTTTGGCGTGCGATTTTTCTTGTGAGCAGGCGGATGTGGGCGAGCATGAGCCATGCGGTGGCACTGGCGATTGTTGCCTCGAAGTCCTTGGCGAGGCGGCGGCATCTGCCGAGCCAGGCGAAGGTCCTCTCGACAACCCATCGGCGGGGCAGGAGTTCAAATCCTTCTGCGGTATCGGAGCGCTTTACGATTTGGATCGTCCATTTCCCGATCTTCTCGAGGCGTCCTTGCAGCTTGGGCCCGGCATAGCCACCATCGGCGAAGACATGCCGCAGCGAGGGATATTTCTTGCGGATGGATTTGAGCACGCCGGGCGCACCGTCGCGATCTTGAACACCGGCGGGATGGATCACAAGCCCGACGAGGTTTCCGAGCGTATCGGTGACGATATGCCGTTTGCGTCCCTTGATCTTCTTGCCCGCATCGAACCCGCGCGGCCCGCCCGCCTCGGTCGTTTTCACCGACTGGCTGTCGATCACGCCCGCCGTTGGCGATGCCGAGCGTCCAGCCAGCTCCCGCGCCCTCGCGACCAGCGCCCGATTGATGCGGGTCAGAGTGCCGTCACGGCTGAAACGGTAGAAATATGCCTGTACCGTTGTGAAGGGTGCGAACTCCCTGGGCAGTTGCCGCCATTGGCAGCCAGTGGACAACATGTAGAGAATCGCCTCAACAATCACGCGCAGAGATACAGAGCGCGGCCGTCCCCGCCGCGCCGGTGCCGGCATAAAGGGCGCTATCAAAGCCCATTCGGTATCGGTAAGGCTGCTTGCATAGCGAAGATCATCCCGGCAGTATCGCTGCCGGGCGGTTTCAGTCCAAGTCATCGTGATTCCGTCAGTTGTGGCAAACCAATAGAATCACAACCAGCTGAAATCGCTCAACTATCTTTTTCGGTCAGGTTCTTATACCAGGGGCCTGAAGCTCTGACTCTTTTTTATCCCTGAGGGATTTCCGTTTGTCCCTTGCTGTGATTCGCTGCGCCTAGAGTCGATTCGCATGGGGTGGGCAATGGGAGCGGCGGTCAAAATTACACGGTCTGACGAGGATAGCTCAGAGCTACGTCGGTTGGCGGCAAAGACTGCAGATGCGGAGCAAAGCCGCCGGCTGTTGGCGATCGCCATGATCAAGGAGGGGGTTAACCGCACGGAGGCGGCCCGGCTGACCGGCATGGATCGGCAGACCCTACGCGATTGGGTCCGTCGCTACAACGAGGCCGGCGCCGCCGGGCTGTTATCGCGCAAGCCGCCTGGCGTCGCACCCAGGCTGACCACGGAGCAGATGCAGGAGTTGCGACAACTGACGTTGGATGGTCCCGATCCTGAACGCCATGACGTGGTGCGGTGGCGCTGTTGCGATCTGCAAAAGGAAATTGCCGCGCGGTTTGGTGTGGAGATTTGCGAGCGCACGGTTGGCAAGTGGTTGCACAAACTTGGGCTGACACGGCTCCAGCCTCGTCCTCATCATCCCAAAAAAGACGGTGACGCCCAGGAGGCTTTCAAGAAAACTTTGCTGCCAGCATAAGTAAGGCCATTGCCGGCAGGGACATCAAACAACCTGTCGAAATCTGGTTCCAAGATGAAGCCAGGGTCGGACAAAAAGGTGGCCATGCCTATATTTGGGCAAAGGTCGGCTCACGCCCGCCCATGGTGCGGGATAACCGGCACGACACGGCCTATATTTTCGGCGCCATTTGCCCCGCCCGTGGCGTTGGTGCGGCGATACTCATGCCGGGGGCAACCACGGAAGGCATGAACCTGCATCTGGCCGAAATCAGCACGCAAATTGCCAGCGGCGCATTGGCCGTGCTCGTCTGCGACGGTGCTGGCTGGCATATCGGCCATGAACTCGTCGTGCCAGACAATATCGTGCTGCTGCCCCTGCCGCCTTATGCGCCCGAACTCAACCCCATGGAGAATGTCTGGCAGTTTCTGCGCGCCAATAAACTCTGCACAAAAGTTTGGAAAAATTACGATGCCATCCTCGCCGCCTGCAAAGACGCATGGAACTGGCTGATCAGCCAGCCCGAAAAAATCAGGTCAATCGGCACCCGAGATTGGGCAACGGTCAATGTCTAGGGCCAGTGGTATTAGAGATCGCTGATGATCTAGCCTCGGATGAGCGTCTGGAACGCGCGCGTGCACTGGGGGCAAAGGGGGGCATCAATCCCGCGCGCGAGAATCTGGCCGAGCGCCTCAGCGCGCCTTGCATGGCACGGTTCCATTCTACACCGGCACTTGCATTGGTACCGATGCCTATCTCGATGCCGCGGGTGCTCCAAACATCGCCAATGACGTGATTGCCATGGCCAAGCCAAAGGCGAAACTGGTAGTGAGTGCGGTCTACACGAAGCCCGTCGAGGTCAACTTCGTGCGCATGCTGAGCAAAGAGCTGATCATTACTACAGCGGCTGACTACCCGACCGAGATGAATGATGTTGTAGCGGCTCTGCCGCGGATCAAGGAAAAGGCTGCCACGCTTATCAGCCACCGCTTTCCACTCGAAGACGTGGTCGCTGCCCTGGGCGTTGCAGGGACTTCCGGCTCGGCCAAGGTAATGATTCGGGTCAACGGCGCATGACGCCGCCCGCGTCCGGGCACGGCATTCACGCGGCGTACTGTTGAGCGGTTGGCTCATAGGCTATGCTCTCGGCCAAGCGGGGGCAACTTGCCTTGCGTGAACAGTCGCACTAATCGTCGGTAGATGGAGATTCAACCGTCCCCCCAACCGAAGCGACGCAACGCGCTCAAGACGCGGCAGCGCATTCTGGAATGCGCGTTCGATCTTTTTTCAGCGCATGGCTATTCGGGTACCGGTATCAGAGACATTGCTGAGCAGGCCGGTGTCGCTTCTTCCCTTGTGTTGCGCTATTTTTCCAACAAGGCCACCTTGTTTGAAGAATCTTTGATGCATGCCATCTACGCGCGTGGCTTCTTCGTGAAGGAAAAGGCCGAGTTCGGCGCGAAAATGGCGAAGCTGATTATGCGGGATCGTGATGCGTTGATCCCTGCCGTAATGGCAATGGCCATCGCCGATCCCGAATCACGCGCGGTGGCGAAGCGCGTGACCGACGAAGTGGTTCTTAAGGCCCTCTCGGAGTGGCTGGGACCTCCCGACGCGCGGGCCCGCGCATTAAGCATGTTGATCCTGCTCAATGGCTTCTCCCTGCAGACTCGCCACCTGCTTTCGGGAAAGATTCCCCCAGAAACCGTCGCCTGGTTCGCGCGTGCGCTTCAGCAACTCGCCGATGGCAGCGATGCCACACCTGAACGTGGGAAGGCATGACAGTTCTAGCACGTTCCAGATCTTTCACGCGGGGCGTTTCAGGAAGGGGAAGGCGTCGAAATAAAATTTGAAGCGTTGGCGCAGCTCGGCCGGGGCAATACCGAAATCTCGTTCCAGATGGTATGCTATCTGTCCATGTTTTCCACGCGGATGGCTGGCAACGAACGCCGCCACTTCGCGATCCGCCTCTTCTGTGTTTGGCAATCCGGCTTTGGCGCGCACCGCGCGGACAACCGCCATGTCATCGGCCATGAAGGTATCGAACGGCACGTCCACGCTTTGCGCCTCCGGCCAGATGTACCGGTCGCGCACGCACGCGCGCAACAGTTTCTCAACCCTGTCGCTCCAATAATCGAGCAGGCCACTGGCATCGATGTCCGGATAGAACATGCGCTCCCCATAAGCGATCATGGTGATGGCGGATTGGATCACTTCGACAGGGTCGCGATAGGTGATGGCCACCGTGGCATCCGGGAACACTGTCTTCAACACGGGAAGCTGCTCAAGGTGCTGCGGGCATTTGGTAACCCAGCGTTTGCGCGGCCGCCCAGCTTGCGCGTCCTGCCATTGCAGCAGCTTCAGGCCGGTCTTCATATATTCATAGTGTGGCGTCTGGTCGGTAGATAGATAGTAGTCACGCCATTTGGGCGAGCGGGCAACCCATTCAAAATTATAAGAGGCGAAATCCGGGCCCTGCAGTTCAATGTCCTCATGAAAATGGTCGGGCTCCATCGGATGCATCGCGGCAGACAGCGGGTTGGCCGCCTGCGAGAGCTCCCATGCCGCGGCGCAGCGGGCGTAGCGCGGGTCTCCCCCGTCCGGCGCATCAGGCTCCAGCAGGTTGCGCACCGGCTCGTTGATTTCCCATAATGGCGTCGAGCGCAAACGCGTGTCGGCGCCAAGCAGGTTGAGCAAATGGGTTGTGCCGGAACGCGGCAGGCCGACGACGATGACCGGCCGTTCGATCACCTCGTCATGGATCTGTGGATGCTTTCTGAGCGTGTCCTGGATGAGGAGCCGATTGGTGGCATAGCGCACGAGGTAGCGCTGCAGGAAGGCGCGCTTGATCGCATAGGCGCGCGTATCGCCGTTCCATTCGCTGATCAGGCGCGCAAGCCGCTCGTGAAAATCCTGCGGGCCGAAGTCCGACAGCCCTGTGGCACGCCGGGCAGTATCAAGGATGGCATTTTGGTCAATTGTAACCGGATCGGCCTCAGCCGCCGCAATTGCCTGCAGTTGCGCGGCGCTGCGAACAGGGTCGGTCAGGTCGTCAATCTCGATATATGCGCTCGCCATTTGTCCGTCCCATTTCGATTATTCGAATGGCCGCCGTGCTCCTGGGCGGCGATCCATATTGTAGGTCTCGTATAATATGTGGTACGGTCGGTCACAATACCTGCCAGCGTGGCCTGTGCATGCGTGGCAATAATTTCGACCGGAACGGAATTCGAGCGATGTCCGCATTTGAGATTTATTCAGCTTTCGTAAGCTCATAGGCTCATTCAGAAAATGGCGGGCACGATGGATATGACAGCAGCAGCCGAAGCGCTTCCGGGCTGGAATGATTTCGCCGAATGCGTGCAGACATTGCCTCAGCGCATGCTGCAGCTCCTCCCGGAGGACCGTCGATCCGATCCACATCTCGTTACGAAAATCGAACGGATGGCGCTTGAAGCCGTTGCTAGCCAAGTGCTGGGGTGGCTCGGCAGCGATGGCGATCATCCACAATTCATGCCAGCTATTGGTCAGGTATTGAACGTTGGCCAGCCGAATGCCGATACGGTGTACCGTTCTGCGTCGATCACGCCGGGTGGCATTTTCCGTCTGCGCGGCGAGCGCGGTTCATTGCGGATCGCCGTCATTTCGGAGGTCGGGCATACGCCCAGGGCCGGCGGGCAGAGCGGTCCCCATAAGGCGGTTCATGATATCAATAGCCTGAGTGTCGATGGCGATGACCGGTTCGACGTCATCCTCAGCGTTGAGCGGCCGATGGGATATGAGGGAGACTGGTGGGCGCTTTCACCGTCCACCAACATGCTGATGATGCGCCTGGTGAGTTGCGCCTGGGCCACGGAACGCTCGCCGACCATCGCCATTGAACGATTGGACGTCGCGCCGCAGCGGCCGCGCCCAACGGCCGATATGTTCAATGTCAAACTGCGCGGGCTCAGACCATCCGTCGAGTTTCTCGCGCTGATGTTCGTGAACCACCACGAAAAATTGCGTGCCGAGGGTTATATCAACAAGCTCAAGGCTTTCGATCTTAGCGATTCCGGCGGACTAACGGGACAGTTCTATTATGAGGGCGCTTATGAGCTTGCCGATGATGAGGCGTTGATTGTCGAGGTTAAGATGCCAGGGCGATGCCATTATCGTTCACTCATACTGACCAACGAGATCTATCAGACGACCGACTGGTATAATAACCATGCCAGCCTCAACGATGTTCAAGCGCCTACGGATGCGGATGGTATATTGCGCATCGTCATCTCGGCCGGCGACCCGGGTGTTGCGAACTGGCTCGACACGGCCGGTTATGGGCGAGGCGTCATCCAGGGACGCTGGACGGATTGCGATTCTCAGCCCATTCCCACTGTCGCCAGGCTCAAGTTATCCGACGTTCGAAATTGCCTTCCCGCCGGCGCGCCGAGCATTTCCCCTGCCGAGCGCGCACGTATCATTCGCGACCGCCGCGCAGCCCTGCTTGAAAGACCGTTGTGGTAAAGCGGCTCGTTTTGACGGGGTTCGCTCGCATCGAACGCCGCGGTTGGGGGAGCTTTCGGCCATTTCGAAGGTTTCAAACCGGGGGTACATCGCTGTGTTGACAAAAACAGGGATAAGCCCGTGACGGGCTGGTACACACGCAGAATGGTGCCGCACATCGTCCGGATTGGGTGCGGTTGCGCGGCTCTCGGGCCGCTTCGTGAACGCATTATTTGCAAAGCACGAGGGCGCGTCCTAGATATCGGCTTTGGGGCAGGCGCAAACTTGGGCTATTATGATCGTGACAAATTGTCGGAGCTCGTGGGTGTCGAACCTTCCGAACAACTCCGCGCGATCGCGAAGGCAGCCGCGAAAAAGCTCGAATTTCCGATCACACTTCACGAAGCGGCCGCGGAACGCTTGCCGTTTGCCGATGGCAGCTTCGATACTGTTGTATCAAGTTTTACCCTTTGTTCGGTCGAGGATCCCGGCTGCTGTTTGAAGGAAATCAAGCGGGTCCTCAAACCCGATGGCAGGCTGTTGTTTTGTGAGCATGGATTGGCACCGGACCCCGCGGTTAGTAAATGGCAGCGCCGTGTAGAACCGTGGTGGACGCCGGTATTCGGCGGGTGCCGTCTCACGCGCCCGGTCCGGGGCAATATTGAAGCTATTTTCAAGCTCGCGGAATGGAACGGTACGTATCAAAATGGAAGGCGCAGTCTCGCCGGATGGATGGAATGGGGCGAGGCGTGCCCATGAAAACTGCTGAAAACTACGGTTCGGCCTCGGCGACAAAGCGTTGCGCAGCACCGCATCTCACGAAGCCAGGCAGCACGATGATCTCGTTCGATGAGGCGCTTCGCATTTTGGAGGCACGGGTCACGCCGGTCGGGCGCGAGAATTTACCGTTACGCGCGGTTGATGGGCGTGTCTTGGCCGAAGACCTGACGGCCGGCATGGATTTTCCCCGCAGTGATGTTTCCGCGATGGACGGGTACGCTGTCTGCAGAAATGATATGCTTGAGCCCGGCGAGCGCTTTAAAGTGGTCGGGGAGGCCTATCCTGGAACACCTTTTGCGGAAACCGTGGGGCCGGGGCAGGCTGTCCGCATATTTACGGGTGCTGCCATGCCACCGGGAGCTGAGCGCGTGGTTGTGCAGGAGGATGTTGCGCGGACAGGCGCGTGGATTCTACTCGAGCGCAAGCCTGGCGCAGCCTCGCATGTGCGGTGCCACGGAAGCGATTTCAAAGAAGGCAGCATTCTTCTTGCGGCTGGCCAATTTCTCGGCCCCCGGGATATGATCGCGGCTGCCGCTGCGGAAACTGCGACGGTGACCGTGGCCCAGTTGCCCCGCGTGGTGATTATCAGCACCGGCGATGAGCTCGTCGAACCAGGAACCACACACCACCGGCCGGGCACGATCCCGGATACGGTCAGTTTCGGCATAGCGGCCTGTGTGCGGCAGTGGGGCGGACGAGTCATGAGAACCGTGAGGGTCGTGGACCGGCTGGAAAAACTTCAGGCAGCCGCCGGCGAGGCATTTGCCGATGGCGATTTGATCGTCGTGACCGGAGGTGCTTCAGTCGGAGAGCGCGACTTTGGCAAGCCGATGTTCGCGCCGCACGGTCTCCAACTCTTATTCGCTAATGTTGCTATCAAGCCGGGCAAGCCGGTCTGGCTGGGGCACGCGGCGGACAGTCATATCCTCGGTCTGCCGGGCAATCCGGTCTCCGCGATGGTGGTTGCGCGGCTGTTCTTGCGGCCACTGCTGGCGCTAATGTTGGGCCAACGCCGCCCAGCCGCTCTTGAATGGCGGCGGCTGCCGCTCGCGGTGCGGTTGAACCAAGCGGGAGACCGTGAAGCATTTGTTCGTGCCGCTTGGCGAGAAGATGGCTTGTATCCGCTCGAAAATCAGGATACCGGCGCGCAGTCGGCTCTGGCCGATGCCGGTTGGCTCATCCGTTGTTCGCCCCGCCAGCGGGAACTCGCAAAGGGTGAAATCGTATCTGCGCTGGCCTTCGAATGAATGGTACCGCAGAATTCTAGAACGATATAGCAAGGGAGAAGAATATGCTGGTTGAACGCTCTGAAATGATTATCGCGCCCGGCCGAGCCGAGGAATTCGAAGCGATGATGTTGGCAGAGGGTATCCCCCTTTTGTCTGCGCTGCCTGGCGCCGATTCGGCGAAGATCGGCCGTGGCGTCGAAAACCGCGACAAGTTCATTCTACTCATCAATTGGCGCACGATGGAAGATCATATCGCCTTCACGAAAGCGGAAAGCTTCCCGACGTTCCTTGCCCTGGTGAGCCCATTTTCCGTAGGTGGGAATATGGAGCATTTTACGTTTTAAGGGACAAGCCTTTTGCGGCATTCCGCCGGCGAAGCCGGTCCGGCTGATGCAATGAAAGTGCGGCTTGGAGGGCGTCTTCGATTCTTCACGGGATCGCATTCAACCGGTACCATTTTTACCTGGTTGAATGCGAATGAAGTTGAATGCGAATAAACGCACCAAAGAGCTAATTCTCCCCGTTACTCCGCGCAGAAAAATATTTCTCAAATTTTCCGGTCACGCCCTTATAGTCTTCAGCATCGGCAGGGGGATTTTGCCTGACGGTGATGTTTGGCCAGATCGCCGCATATTTGGCGTTAAGGTCAACCCAGGGCTTTGCGCTTGCGTCTGCATCGGACAGAATAGCGTCGGCGGGACATTCCGGCTCGCAGACGCCGCAATCAATGCACTCATCGGCCTTGATCACGAGCATATTTTCACCTTCGTAGAAGCAATCAACCGGACAGACCTCGACGCAATCGGTATATTTGCAGCGAATGCAGTTATCGGTGACAACAAAAGTCATTCTGCGAGTCCTTGGCGAAGGTCAGTGTGTTGCTGCGTCGGCATCGGCATGCTTCTCCACGAAGGGTTCGATATTGATCGGCACGGCACTGTAATGGGCCATGCCGCCCAACGGATCCATATCGAAGGTCGAAGTCAGGTTGTTGACGCTGGCGTCTTTATGGCCATGCGGGATCGAACAAACGCCGCGGACCACGTCAGGATCGATCTTGGCCGTCACGAAAATTTCGCCCGACTTGTTCCAGACACGAACCTTCTGCCCATCGGCAATGCCATGCTCAGCGGCGGTTTCGGGGTTGATCAGGCAGTCACAGATCTCGCCGAGGAAACTGAACTGGCCATTGAACTTGCGGCGTTGCCGGCGCGACGAGTAGACGAGCGGCCTGGGCTTGCCGAGATTTGCCTCGTCCACGGCGCGGAACCGCAGCCACTGATCGGCCAGCTCCTGCGGGTAGAGCTCCCATCCCCCGGTACGCTCGAAATGCCGGTCCACCCAGGGGGCCGGCAGATCCAGCGGAAATTCGGCGACGCGCTTTTGCTTAAGCTCTTCCCATGAGCAGCGCGCCTGGGAGAATAATGTCGACTGCATCAGATCATCATTTTCATCGCTGTGCTCATTGGGAACGTAGTCAGACACCGGAAGGTCCGCACGTCGCATGATCTGGGAAATGACCCACCAGGCGGAGCGCCGCTCACCCATCGGTTTCACGAGCCGCGGCGCATATTGCAGATGAACGTTCCAGTTCAACGTATCCCAACGGGTGAATTCGTTGCGCTCTACCGTGGCCTTGGTCGGTAGGATATGGGTGCAATAGGGGGTCAGCTCATTGTGCTGGATCTCGGTGCTGACATGAAAATTCAGCTTGGGCAGTGCCTCGCGGAGCGCATTCGCATCCGGAAAGGAGCGGAACAGATGGCCGCCGAAGTTGAAAAACCCGTGCATGTAGCCCTGCTCGATTTCCTGCGGCAATACGGCGCAGGGCCAATCGCCACAGATGCCCTTCACATCCGGGCGAACGTGCGAGCCACGCGTAAAGGGACTTTCGAGCAGCGGCAGATGATCGACAAGTTTGTCATAGGGGAAGAGCACGCCGGGGTGAATCCACAGTCCGCCCTTGACGTTCATGGACCCGGTGAGGACCATGATCAGCCAGCAAAACCAGTTCGTCAGATTGCCGCCCGGTGACATGCCGCAGCCGGTTCCGGTTTCAATCGCGACGATTTTCCGCCGCCTGATCGCATCGAGAAGATCCTGCATCGACTGCTCGGAGACGCCGGCAATGGCAGCGGCCTTGGCCCGGTCGTAGTCCTTCAGCAGGTCGCGGAGCTTGTCGAGATTCTTGATCGGCTGCTGCGGATCAAGCGGCCCGCCCGCGATGATTTCACGTACGATCCAGGCCAGCACGGCGTAATCCTTGCCCGGGAAGGCTCCGATATAGCCCTTGGCATAGTTCGCCGTTTCAGTGCGGACCGGATCGATCACCCAGATTTCACCGCCGCGCTTGTTGATAGCCTTTAAAAACATGCCCGGCTGGTACATGCCGGTGTTGTGCGCGTGGCTGACCATGGGGTTGGTGCCGACATACATGACCATCATGCAATTGTCGTAGTCGGTCTTCGGATTAATGCCGTAAAAACTCGCCATCGCGCCGGAGATCATCACCTTCGCGGTGGTGTCATTGGTTAACGGCGTGAATTTTGGTCCGCAGTCGAGCACATTCCAGAGGGCCTCTTCCATGGAGTAGCCAGACGAATCTAGGCCAAGCCCGCTACCGAAATACATGCCAACGGAATGCGGGCCATAGGTATCGACGACCTTGCGCAGGCGCCGGCCAATATCGTCCAGAGCCTCATCCCAGCTGACTTCTACCAACTCGCCGTCCTTGCGCATGAGCGGCTGCGTGATCGGCTGGTCAAGATGATAGGCTTGGCCCGTGGCACGCCCCTTGGGGCAGCTGTATCCTTTTGTGATCGGATGCTCGCGGTCGGCCTTGACCTTCAGAATCTTGCTGTCATTGGCAACCTCTGCGACGAGCCCGCAGCAGGTCATGCAAATCTTGCAATAGGTGCGCTTCAATTCGATGGTGTCGCCTTCCTCGGCGACCACGTCCATCGGCTGCGCCTCCGGAAACAGATTCGTCATTCGGCGATCTCCCTCGCGAGGTGAGGGGCTTTGCCCCTCCTTGTAGTGATCATTTGTTCTTTTATTGCTCATTTTATGTGTGTTTGCAAGTCACGCCGCGACGCTGTTCAGTCTGTTGAAAACACTGAATGATATAAAACAGTCCAAGACTTCAATGTCTTGCTCTTTGTAACGCCGACTGTGTCCTCGCTACATTTTTTGCAATATTTGTGAACCATTGTTCACAAAATGGAGGCAACACGCTATGGTAAACTGGGGGACGTCGTAGCCACATGACCCCATGTGCAAATTCAGCGAGGAGATGCGTCATTGGCGCTGGACAAACCAATACAGGATCAATTTGGCCGCCGTATTACTTATTTGCGCCTGTCAGTGGTCGATCGGTGCGATTTGCGTTGTGTCTATTGCATGCCGGAGCGCATGTCGTTTCTGCCTAGGGCGGAGGTGTTGAGCCTCGAAGAATTATATGCGCTTGCCAGCGGCTTCATCGACCGCGGCATCCGCAAAATTAGGCTAACAGGCGGAGAGCCGCTGGTTCGGCGCGATGTGATGGAGCTTGTCCAGATGTTAGGCCGCAAGCTGGACCATGGGCTGGAAGAACTTACACTGACTACGAATGCAACCCGGCTTACCGAATTTGCCGGCCCGCTGCGCGCCGCTGGCGTGCGCCGTGTCAATATCTCGCTGGACACCCGGGATCGCGCCGTTTTCGCACGGCTGACGCGCCGCGACGCGCTGCCGCACGTGCTGGAAGGCATTGCTGCGGCGCACGAAGCCGGGCTGCGCATAAAACTGAACAGTGTGGCGCTGAAAGGCGTGAACGAGCAGGAATTGCCGGATCTGATCGCCTGGTCCCATGGCCAGGGCTTCGACCATAGTCTGATCGAGGTGATGCCCCTGGGCGAGGTGGACGAAGACCGGACCGATCACTATCTGCCGCTGACCGCCGTGCAAAGCCGGTTGCAGTCATTATGGACGCTGACGCCGAGCCACTACCGCACGGGCGGGCCGGCGCGCTATTTCGACGTCGCCGAAACCGGCGGCAGGCTCGGCTTCATCACGCCGATGACCAATAATTTCTGCGAGGGTTGCAACCGCATCCGGGTGACAGCAACCGGCCAGCTCTTTCCTTGCCTTGGGGGCGCGGAGCGGGTTGATTTGCGTGCGGCGCTGCGTTCCGATCGGCCCGCTCAGCACCTCGCCGAAGCGCTCGACCTTGCCATGAAAATTAAACCGGCCCGCCACATGTTTGCGATCGGGAACCCTGGCGAAGAGCCAATGCTAGATCGGCATATGTCGATGACGGGCGGCTGAGATGGCGATCAGGCTCGTTTTTCTAGGCAGGTTGCGCGATATTGCGGGCGCGTCCGAACGGTTTGCGGCACCGGCGGCCACACTGGATGAGGTGCTGGCGGGTCTGCCCCCTCCTCTCGCCGTGGCATTAGCAGAAGATTGCATCAGGATCGCCATCAATGGCACGCTGGTCGGGCGGGCAGGGCTAGCGCTGGCGGATGATGACGAGGTGGCGTTTCTGCCGCCCGTGAGCGGTGGGTGAGATGGAAATCGACGTCCGGATTGCCGCCGCAGGCTTTGACCCCGCCGCCCTGCTGGCCGGCTTCACGGCCCGGAACCCCTTGGCGGGCGGGATTGTCAATTTTCTTGGCCAGGTTCGGGGCGACGGCGCGGTCGAGGCGCTTGAGCTATCCCATTTTGAACCGCTGACACTGCCGGAAATGAAGGCGCTTGCCGCCACGGCCGGGCGGCGTTGGCCCCTATGCGGAGTGCTGATCGTACATCGCACCGGGCTGATGCAGCCGGTCGATCTGATCGTGCTGGTGGCCGCCGCAGCACGGCACAGGCGGGATGCTTTTCTGGCCGCGGATTTCATGATGGATCATCTCAAAAGTGATGCCTGGTTCTGGAAGCGTGAGAAAACCGCCGGACAATGGCGCTGGGTCGAACCGCGCGAGCAGGATCGGGCGGATATCGGCCGTTGGGCGCGCACTGATCCCGATTGACCACCGGCCTCTTCCGTAAACGCAACCGCTGAGTGCATCACCGCATACGCTCCGCGCCCCTTGGACTGCCGCCATGAAGCAACACCATATCCGGGTGCTTGGCGTGGACCCGGCCGAACCGCCGCCAAATGACCTCATGATCATTGAACTCCAGCCCGCCAGTGAAAGGTATCCATCCGGTTTGAACCGCCTGCCGCGGCTTCGTAGTGAGCGCTCATAGCGGCGCTTGTAGAGGGCATAGCGTTGAAAGTACGCTAAACAACGCTAAGGAAGAACAAAAAGAGGTCAAGGCTGTGTGTCAGGGAGCGAGCAGCCCCCCTTGCTGGAGGTAGCATTGACGACTGGCCGTCGCACCGGAAGATGTCGACCCCTTATGGCTATTTTAGTCAAGGACTGGCTTATCCGTAAACAGACACGAGTTCACAGATGAATGGGAGGGATCATTATTCACCAAAGGTGTATTTGGCTAGCCAACCGGTGTTGCTATACAGACGAGCTCTGAGCCTCCCCAATCGGTCATGTCACCAACTGCCGCCTTTCGCGCCCTCCACTACCTATGGGTGAGACCGAGGTTTTTTGGCTCAAGCCGGATGCGTAATGCATTCTGTGCCAGTGCAATCGCCACGTATTGGCCCGCCATCATCGTGAACTCGATCAGTTGCTGCTCATTCCAGCTCGTCGCCAGCATTCCCCAGGTCTCATCTGAGATCGACTGTTGTGAAAGCATTTCCTCGACAGCCTTGAGAATGGCTTTGTCATGCGCGCTCCATCCTGGTGCGCTGGAGCCGATGGTCACTTTCTCGATCTCTTCCGGCGCCACGCCGTTGCGCTTGCTGATATCGATATGCTCCCCCCATTCGTAAGGCGCGCGCAGCAGCCAGCCAATGCGCAATACGGCCAGTTCACGATCACGTACTGGCAGCACGCCCCGGAAAACCGCGGTGCCCATTTGCATCTGGCAGCGCAAAATGGCGGGGTGTTTTGCGAGCGTTAGACAATATTCCGGGATCGGCGCATCCAAGGAGGCGCCGATCGATTGACGGATTTCTAGTATCACCTGCAGGCTTTCGGCATTCAGCTCGCTTTCCACAAGCGGTTCTATCCGCTGAGGTTTGCCAATGACCTCGGCCTCATGGGCGGCAATTGCCGCTGGGTCATGGCCGCTGCGGGCCGGAAGCATTATGTCCTGCATCGATTGTCTCTCTCACATCGGCATCGAGGCGCAAGGTTTCAGCCGTGAGCGTCACTATAGCCCGGGTTGCCCAGCTAATCTGTTTCATGCATCTGGAAATGTTCCATTTTGCCCGTCAAGGAGTACGGCGTGAACAGCGACCGAAATTCCGGAGACACTTCGCTTTGGTTGAATGCCTTGTGAGCATCCAGGCTTTCCCATTCGACCAGGAACATGAATTTGCCGGGGCTTTCCACGCCGCGGCCGAGTTTCGCCCATTTCACACCGGGCACGGCTTTCAGCAAAGGCAGCCCACGCTCCAGCATGAGCTGGAAAAACGCTTCCTCGGCGCCGGGTCTGATTTCTAGTTCGGCACGTTCCAGCAGCATGTCGTCTGTTCTCCCGTTGTTGAAATGCCAGCTTAGAATGCTGCAGGGCCATTTGCCAAATCACCCCAGGCGGGTCGGTCATATGGCCACCGGCACGACCCGGCATTTCCTTCAAATATATCGGCCACCATTCACGCCGATGACCTGGCCCGTGACATAGCCGGCCTCATCGGATGCAAGGTAAGCGGCGGCGCCGGCAATATCCTCCGGTTCGCCATGGCGGCGGATCGGGCCGGCCTGTACCATGGCATCGAAACGCGCCTTCATATCGTCGCGCTCGAACGATGCGAGCGACATCGCCGTGTTATGCACGAAACGCGGTGGGATGGTGTTGGCTGTGATGCCATATTCTCCAAATTCCTGTGCCAACGTGCGGGTGAGGGCGATCATGCCGCCCTTGGAAGAGGAGTAGTGAGCCATGTTAACGGCACCGGTTTGTGCGCTGGAGGAGGAGATGTTGATGATCCGGCCCCATTTCGCCGCGATCATATCCGGTATAACGATCTGCGTAACGATAAAAGCGCTCTTCAGGTTGACGGCGAGCATCTTGTCCCAATCGTCATCAGTCAATTCGAGAAAAGGCGTGAAGCCGGTGATGCCGGCATTGTTCACCAGAATATTTACCGGCCCAAATGCCTTGCGCAACGTGCTTACGGCTGAGGTTACGGAAGAGCGGCTGGAGACATCTGCCGAAAGGGCAATGGCCCGGCCGCCGCTCTCGGTGATTTCCGCCGCAACCTTTGCCGCGCCTTCCGCCAGCAGATCGAGCACGCCGACAGCGGTGCCGTCGCGCGAAAGCCGTTTGGCGATGGCACGGCCAATGCCGTTGGCCGCGCCGGTCACCAATGCAGTTTTGCCGCTCATTCTTTCATTCCTTTTGATAAAGCCACAGTGTCATCGAGGGTTTTCGTGCCTCTGTGCTTGGCGCGTCTGTTTCAAACCGGCTCCAGCGTCTGCGCCACCGCTTCGAGGCTTGCCGGCTTGCCCGGCCGTTCTGTGCCGGCGATGCTCGTGCGGTGCATCGTGCGCCGCCCATCAGTATACGGATCGACGCGGTGCATCAGCCCCTCATTGTTCCATGACACCATGTCGCCGACCCGCCATTCAT
>JAKBAU010000282.1 GCA_021808875.1 Pseudomonadota bacterium
CACACGTCGCCACGCATATTGAAAATAGGATCTTTTGGCGTAGGCAACATAGTGATGCAAAACAGCGGTGGGATGTTTGCCCTCTTCCAGATCAGGCAGAACCCGATAAGAGGTGGCCGACAATGGCCTGGCTTCAGTCTGCGCGATCAGCATTGCCGTCAACGCCTGCTCCTGCCAGAAATGCCCGCCATATTCGTCAAGCTGACGACCGCACCAGTATTCAACGGCATGCCAATCGATGTCGGGCCCAAACAGGCTGTAAAGCCCGACATTGACGTGTTCCGGGAGCGGACGGCCCGCAAGGCCTGACAGGTAGGTGCACGGGTAGCCGTACGAGGTTTTGACGTCCTGCATATAAAGAGTGTGCGGCTTTTCAAACCACGCGATCAGCTCATCAGGACGCCGGAAAGCCAGCATGTCGGAATCCAGAACCAGGTTCCAGCCTGAGGCGCCAAGATGGATGTCAATCAGCTTCCGAAGGTGAGGATATTCCCGCCGACGCGAACGAAGACATGGAAATCCATTCGCGGGCAATGCACGATCAAGTTTCACTTCGATGTCATTGGCACTCGTGAACAAAGCCCACGGAATGACACGCGAAATCGCGGCGCGGACGGTGTTGTCCAGAGAACCGTCATCAAAGATGAGCGGGGTGATACGGAAGGGCACATGAATTTGCAGCGAAGCAAAACAAAAAACTGTTTGGTACCAGTAGCGTGAACCACTGAGAAATGCGATCCTCGCGCCACGGTCAGGCTCCGGAGCATGAAGCGGCGGCAATCTCAGGGCTGCGTCAAGCATGGCACGGCGCCCCTGTTCGGTTCGCCATTGCTGATAGGGTCCGCCTTCTTCGAGACACAGGCGCAAAAGATCCTTTGGCCGATGGTACAAATATAGCGCCGCCTTGCCGAACCCCATTTGGCGGGCAAATGAACGAAATCCCGATAATTCACCTCTGGCGCGAAACGGTGCCATGTTGCCTTTCACCGGGAGCTGAGCCGTTCACTTACAACTTTTCCCCGCGGAATGGACTTATGTTCTGAATGCCGATGGCCCGGGTGATACTCAGGAATCCCGGACAAGGTTAGTATGGATTCGGTGTGGCCTCCAGGCTCCGGGAAGGATGCGCACTTTTGGCGCAAAGCTTCGCGTTACAGCCTTCGAATCGCTTCCGATCAGTCCACTACCGCAGACGATGTGGTATCGGTACTTACCCCCCCGGGAAAATGACATCATCGCTCAAGCACCAGGGCGCCTGCTGGCGCTGTTCGAAGTAGAAGAACCGCAAGAGCACTGGTGATCGCCCCCACTTCGGCATGCGCAACCATATCGCTCACGGTTACTTCGACGTCAATCTTGACGTGGTATGGGACACCGTGCAGACGGCGCTACCCGCGTTGCTCAAACAACGGCCCGCAGCATATCAGGATGCTACCTGCGATAAACGCAGCAACAGCAACGCAATGTTGTGCGCCCTGCGGGTGACTGGCAACAGGGCAGCTTAGACCTTCAATCCATCAGGGACCGGCGTATAGAGCTTTTTCAGGGCCAGCTTCGCCATCACCTCCTGCGGACCACCGAGACTTTCTATCAGCTGGCGCTGCGCCTCATTGGCACGCAGATCTTCCTGTTCCGGATCAACATACTCCCGCAGCAGGGCCTCGAGTTGGTCAAGCGTGGCCGCATAGTCTGGATGGGCCGCAAGATTTTCCCGTTCTTCGGGATCACGATCGAGGTCGAAGAGTTCGGACGCAAAGCCGACATAGTAGATGAGCTTGAAACGCCCCTTGCGGATCATGTAGGAGGCGGACGGCGAGCCGGCCGCGTGATATTCGCTGAACGCGACCCGGTCCTCATTATCTGCACTATTGGCAAGCCCAAAGAGCGAGCGGCCCGGCAAATCCGACCTCGTCGGCGCCAGGCCTACGCTCTCAAGCACCGTGGGATAGACATCGACGAGAGAAACCGTGGTGCGGCTGACCTTGCCCGCGGGCACGCTTGCCCCGGCGAGGATCAATGGCACCCGCGCCGCCTCCTCATAATGGTTGGACTTGCCCCACAGCCCGCGGGCACCGGCGTTCTCGCCATGGTCCGAGGTGTAAAGGATACGGGTGGTGTCGCGCAGCCCGGCACCATCGAGTGCATCAAGCACCCGGCCAACCTGCGCGTCCATGAAACTGATGAGACCCAGATACGCGCAGAACGCGGCCCGCTGCTGCTCTTTGGTCATGACACTGCTGGCAATCAGATCGGCGAGCCAGGGATGGGCGGCAAAGCCAGAGCCGGGACCAAACTTGGCATCGGGCATCTCCTCCACCGGATAGAGGTCGTAGAATTCCTGGGGCGCGATCAGAGGGTAATGCGGGGTGACGAAGCTGACGAAGAGAACCCAGGGGGTCTTGCGTTCGCTCGCGGCAGCGAGCCAGCTTACCGCGGTATCGGCCACTTTGCGGTCGTAGCGGGTATAGTCACTTTCGCCGGGACCGGCATTTTCGATGATCGCGGCGCGGCTGCGGCGCGGGTGCACAAAATCCTTGAACTGCCGGCGGATCGACAGGTGAACCATGCCGAGGCCATTGGCGATGTGCATCGGCATGTGCTGCACATCAAAGCCGGTTGCGTCCTCGGCATTGCGGTAATGGAGCTTGCCGATCGATTCGACACCGATGCCCGCCTCCTGGAGCCTGTGACCCCAGCCTGCAACCCGGCCGTCATAGGCGATCGAATTATCCCAGTATTCGATGTCGTGCACATAGCGGCCGGTGGCAAGGCTGGCTCTGGAGGGCACACAGATCGGACAGTTGGAATAGGCATTCGCAA
>JAKBAU010000047.1 GCA_021808875.1 Pseudomonadota bacterium
GACTGAGTGGCAGGAGCACTATGCCGACCTCACGGCAAACACCCACGGCCTACCGACAGTATCTGGTGCACGGGACGGCGCCCGTCACCCGCACAGGACCTGAACCGCCGTCAGTTATGACCACGCCCACAAAACGGTCATGCTGACAATTTTGGAACGATGCCAGACCGTCGCGTCCGGTGTCAGGCCGCCCGCGCGTAGTCGTATTGCCAGCCAGGAAGGCCGAACCAACAAATGTGTACCGGATGCCCCACCCGGAATTGCCTATGTCGTTGATGCGTATGAAGCCTATGGCGCCTGCTCTGACCGTTTGCGTATGGCAGGTGAGGGGCTGTTGCCGGGGCAAGGGAGTGAGATTTTTAGGTGCCGGCAGGTATGCATCCCAGGGAGACCTCGTGTGATCCCTGCTGCGCCATCTGTCAGCCTTGAGGCCAGAACTCCTCGAGCCTCGGTGCAATGCGTGCCGTTGTGGTGGAATTGGTTCAGATGC
Organism: Pseudomonadota bacterium; assembly: GCA_021808875.1. Next base: position 491 of record JAKBAU010000047.1, read on the forward strand.
GGTATACTTTTTCGGTAGCATAGAAGGCGCTTCTTGTCAGCGTTACGCGTTTTTATGATGGCAAACGCGTTGATTCGGACATGTGGGAAAAGTCCATGACAGCGATGACCACTGATGACAAGCTGATCTATATGGCAAACCAGATTGCCGATTTCTTTGTTGCGCAGGGGGAGGCCCGCGCGGTACCCGGAATCGCAAACCACATTGACCAGTTCTGGACAGCGCGTATGCGCGCGCAGTTACTGGAGCTCTCAAAGAAGAGTGACTCGAGGCTGGTGCCGCTGGTGAGGCAGGCCTTGCCGCTGATCGCCAGGTCTGCGGAAGGGATTAGATGACGTTCATCCTTGGCTATGAATTGGCGATTCTGGCGTCAGAATGCCAGTCTGGGCCGGTGCTCACCAATGCCGCGTCCAGTTCCGGCGTAAAGCCCGAAGAATAGATTCTTCGCCTCGCTTTGTTGGGGATGCGCGGATGAGTGAAAATCGGAGCCATCATTGCTGCCGCTTGGTCGAAGGCCGGCCTGAGGAAGGGATACTCGAGGCGTCTGCGGCTCCACGCGCTCTCGATTTCCGCGGTGAGGAAATGCTCCTCGAATGTGAATCAGCGTCATGGCAGACTCTCCTAGGGCCGATCACCAGGGTACGGTCTGCCCATTGCGGTCGAGATATCGCAGGCCGGGAACGCCTTGCTGCGCGATCAGCACGTCGACGATGGCAGGCACTGCTTCCTCGACGCTGACCGGTGCGTCTGGACCGCCTAGTTCGGTGCGGATCCAGCCTGGCGCCATCAATACTATCGCGAGGCGGCTCTTGGCATGGCGGGCCGCGTAACTTCGCATATATTGGTTCAGCGCCGCTTTGCTGCCGCGATAGACCTCATAACCACCATTGATGTTATTTGTGATGCTGCCCTGACCGGACGACATGACACCGATCATGCCGTTTGACGGCGCCAGCGTACCAAGAGCCTCCACCGCGCGCATGACGCCAAGAGCATTGGTAAGCATGACCCGCACGAACTCCTCTGTCGACACCTGCGCAATCGTCTCGCCCTGCCGGCGGTTCGCAGTGCCAGCATTCACGAACACGATGTCGAACAGCCGCTCCGCGAGCCGATCACGCAGCGCCGCAATCTGGTCGACATCGGTAATGTCGAGGGGCCTGATTTCGATGGTGCCGGGATGGCTCGCCGCCAAGGTGTGGAGCGGAGTTTCGCCGCTCCGGACCGTGCCGAGGACCTTCCAGCCGCGGCCAGCGAAGTCCCTAGCCAAGGCGAAGCCCAGGCCGCGGGACGCGCCCACGATCAGGATCGACGGGCCTTCCATCTCTGAAATAATAGTGCTCATGTCTTCGCATCTGTCGCGTGGTGTCAGCATCCAAAATGAACTCGTCTTGATAATGGCGCCAGACGCACAGGATACATAATATATTTGCGTCCTACGCCATGGCCCGATGCTCGGGCGTAGGAGGGTAGGGTAAGCCGTGGACCTCAATTTGCTGATTGCTCTGGATGTGCTCCTTGCCGAGAGGAGCGTCACTGGAGCGGCAAAGCGGATGCGGCTCAGTACTTCGGCCATGAGCCGGATACTTGCCCGGCTTAGGGCCGCCACAGGAGACCCGCTCCTCGTGCGAGCGGGCCGCGGCCTGGTCCCGACACCAAGGGCCCTCGAACTTTGCGGTCGTGTTCACCTGCTTGTCCAGGATGCCCGCGGAGTACTCACTCCGCCTGTTACGGACATTGATCTGAAAACACTCGACCGTATGTTCGTTATTCGCGCTAGTGAAGGGTTCCTCGCCTTGTGTGCAGCCCCGATTGTGACGGCCGTGATGCGGGCTGCTCCGCACGTTCGACTCCGCTTCGTTGCCAAGCTGGCCAAGGAGTCGTTGCCGCTGCGCGAAGGTCTGGTCGACTTGGAGATTGGGACACCAGGAGTTGTCGCTCCGGAAGTGCGAACCCAGATGATTTTCCGCGACAGGTTTGTCGGAGCTGCGCGGGCGGCACATCCGCTACTTTCTGGTCCCGTCACTGCAAAACGTTACGCAGAATGCGGGCACGTCGTCGTGTCCCGGAAGGATTGCTTCCATGGGCCAGTCGATAGTGCCTTGGAGACGCTCGGATTACAGCGAAGGATCGTTGCCGTCGTGCCCGGCTTTCCGGATGCGATGAGGCTGGCCCGAGACTCAGATCTCGTGGCTCTTATACCAAGGTCTTGCCTTGCCAGCGCCGTCGCAATCACCAGTCCGCTGGTGGCCGGGTTGAGTACCTTCGATCTCCCGGTGGACACGGCAGAGATCACGGTTTCCGCAATGTGGCACCCGCGGATGGATGCCGATGCATCGCATCGCTGGCTGCGAAGCATCGTAATGTCTATTAGCCGCGCAGCGCTCTTGCCGTTCCTTTCCTAACCGAGCCTTCTTCGTTCGAAGGAACTGGGCGCGCCTCGGAGTCGCATGTGATCCATTGTTGTCAAGCTGTAAGCCTCAGTCATCGTGCTCGGGAGGTTTGGGCTATCGCTGGAGGCACAATGATTGCCTTGGGAAGCCGTTTCCTCGACGCGTGGTGGGCCATAAATCCCGCGAACTGTGTGGAGATGCGGTGCGAATAACTGGAATCGACATATAGCTTGACGCGCTGGCCTAAGGCCTGGAAATGCGGCCTGAATCAATTGCGCCACTCTTGATGCTACGCCTTTCGGCCACGCACGAGCTGTCCTGGTAATGCTCCTGTAGCCTGTCCACTTCGGCTTATGATTTTTCCGGTCTTAATCGTCGCAACGTACCCTTCCGCCTCCTGCATAAGACGGCGTGCGCCCGTCGGTAAGTCATAGGCCATGTAGGGAACGCGTAGACATAAGTGTTCGAAATTGATTACGTTGATATCCGCCAGATGGCCGGGACGCAAAATGCCGCGATCCGATAGTCCCACGGCTTCGGCCGTGTCTTTCGTTTGCCAACGGATAACTTGGGCGAGATCAAGCTTTTCGCCACGAGTACGATCTCGGCACCAATGCGTGAGCATAAAGGTTGGCAGCCCAGCGTCGCAGACCAAGCCAACATGCGCGCCACCGTCAGATAGGCCGCTAAGAGTGTTCGGATTGGTCAGCATAGATCTAACGTTGTCGAGGTTGCCGTCAGCGTAGTTCAACATAGGAAAATAGAGAAACGCGCGCCCTTCATTGGCAAGAAGCGCCTCATATACAAGTTCATCGGGATTGATGCCCAATTTCTGCGCCTTAGCGCCGAGGCTATCTTTGGGGTCTGGTTCATAGTTTGGCGGATCGCCAAGCTCGAAGAACTTGTGATATGCGCCGGTAAGGGAATTGATCAGAGGGTGACTGTCTTGCGGCGCTTGGGAGATCAACCGCGCCCGGAAATCCGGATCTCGCATGGCCGCAACCTTCGCGGCCAAAGGCAGGTCGGTGATCTCGCGAAACGCGGACCTGCTTATGAAGGGGTGCGCCGAGCCCTGTAGCCCCAGCATGAGGCCGATCGCTCGGCCTGCGACCTGCCCTTTTATCGGACATCCGGCGGCAACCGCAGCATCGAGGCGCAGCATTAGCTCCCGCCACTGGTCTGGCGCCTGGTCCTGCTGAACCATCGAGAAGCTGAGTGGTCGCCCGGAGATTTTTGTTAAGTCCCGCATAAGCTGAAATTCTTCGTCGATTGAACTGAAGTCACTTACCAATTGGAATACGCCCCATCCCGCGTCAGCCAGCCCCTGGGCGATCGCTGCCAGCTCGTTACGCGCTGCTCCGAATGTGGGCGTCAAGTCGCCATCGGCGGTGCGGTGGACCATGGTTCGGGTGGTGGAAACCCCCAATGCACCTGCCTCGATGGCCTCTCGAGTCAGGTTGCGCATTATGCGTGCTTCTTCAGGCGTAGCAGCTTCGCGGTTGGCGCCGCGCTTACCCATGGCATATACGCGCAAGGCGCCATGGGGTATCTGAACGGCTACATCAATGTCATGAGGCAAGCGGTCGATAGCATCCATGAATTGGGGGAAGCTCTCCCAATCCCATGATAAGCCCTCATGCAGAGCCGCTCCGGGAATGTCCTCGACGCCTTCCATCAGCCGGATCAGTGTATCGCGGTCTTGTGGGCGTACTGGGGCAAATCCAACACCACAGTTCCCGGTCACCACAGTTGTAACGCCTAGCGTCGACGACGGAGTCACGCGACTGTCCCAGGTGATCTGGCCATCATAATGCGTGTGAATGTCGACCCAGCCCGGCGTAACCATAAATCCACGCGCGTCGATTTCTTCGCGCCCGCACGATGTCACCTGGCCAATCTCGACGATCAGTCCTGCATCCACTGAAATATCCGCTACGATGGGGTCTGTGCCAGTGCCGTCATAGATCAAGCCATCGCGGATCACTAAATCGACCATCTTCATATGATTCCTTTGTCATGTCGTTGCTTAAGGACGTTTCTCGTGGATCGCTCAGGGTGAGGAGTCCGTAAACCTTAGCCGCCTCAACTAGGTGCGTCTCTGGTCGCGTGCTGGGTCGCGGCGCTGGAGAGGTGGATCGCCTGGGATTGAACGTGATGCGTTTAAGAACTCTCTGGTGTAGAGCAGCTGCCGGAGGATTTGGTCGTTTTGTCCGCGCGGTTACGCAGGAGCGGTGCCAGGTCGCCGAGGGTCTTGAAGGATCCCGGGAATTCAATCAGTTCAAATACATTTCCGTCCGGGTCGGTGATGAAGAAGAATTGTGCTCCCTGGAATACCGTGATCGACTCTGTGGAAGTATGCCCTGCCACCTTTAGCCGTTGAAACGCGCTCCGAGCGTCAGGAATGGAGAAAGATAGGCAGGGGTGGCCCGCAGGTTTGTCGGTTTTAATACGGCGCACGCGGTGGTGGGGGATAAACGCGGTTTGGGCGAGCTCGATAGCAAAGCCGCCAATGAGACCCTTAACATTCGGCTGATGGCGGTCATCTCGGTTGTCCTGGAAAATGTCCAGCCCCAGGACGCTTTCATAGAAGGAGATGGAGCGCGCCAAGTCTGACACTTCCAACGCCAGGTGCGAGACGGCATTGACGACGACTAAGGATTGCACACCTGATGTTGCTTTGGGCATTGGAGAGTTCCTATTCGCAGCGATAGGCATTCAAGGAAGGCCCGCGCCCGGCACATCGACTTCGACGCTTAGGAGTCGGGCCGTAGGGTGGGTTCGACATAATGTGGGATCGGTGGAATCGGAGGTACAGACATAAAGGGTAAGTCGATCAGGACCCCCGAGCATGCAGGCAATGGCTTGTTGCTCAGTCTGGATTACATCGAGGACCTCTCCACCCTCGGCGATCCGCAACAATTCGTGGCTAGGTGGTGAGGCGACCCAGATCGCTCCCTCTCTGTCCAGGCAGATACCATCGGGCAAGGCTCGCTCCGGCAGCGTCGCCCAATCGCGGCGATTGGACAGTTCCCCTCGCGCTCCTATGTCAAAGGCGGTGAGTTTGCGCCGTCCGCTTTCCGCAACGATGAAGGTTTTGCCGTCCGGGGTAATTACCGACCCGTTGGGGAAGAACAGATCGTCGGCTGCCTGGCTAACCACGCCGGTTGCTGTTACGCGAGCCAGTTTCGCGAGCTTAAATGTCCCCGGCGCTTCCAGAGAGAAGCCGAAATTTCCGACATAGGCATCGCCGTTGGCCGCGACCACCATGTCATTGGCGTGCCAGCTGGCGATCAGGGCCAAGTCCGCATGTATGGCAAACCGGCCATCCCGTTCCTGCCGGAGCACCTTTCGGTCATGCATAGAGACAACTAGTAATCGACCGTCGGGCAGCCAGCCGAGGCCCGAAACTGGGCTCGCGAACGTTGCCACCACATCGAGGAAGCCCGAGGGGCGCCACACCACGATCCGATTGGCGTGGATATCCGCGAGGTAGAGGCCGTCCGCGCGCCAGCGGGGGGACTCGCCGAAGGCGAGGTCTGAGACGAGGGTCTTCACGGTGCGCGTCATCTGCTAAGCCGATCCTGCCGGCGGTGTCGATAGGATCCAACTATAGCAATAACTATATTTATGTAAAGTTAGTCTGGTGACAAATTGACGAAAAATCTGCCGTATTATCGTAAAATCAATAATAAGTTGGTTGACGGACATGGTATCATAATATAGTAAAAAGTATAATTATTGAGCAAGCCCTGGTGATATATCCGCTTCGGAGTGCAAATGCCCCCCTTCGCTCCAAGATTCCCGGAATTGCCGCTCGATCCCAGCGAGAAAGGCGTCCCGGGCAATGCCGGTGTCGTCCGCCTCGCGGATGTTGGTGCGAAGGGCTGGAATGTTCTGCGTGAGGATCTGCCTTTGCCAGTGGCGGTTCTCAAGCAGTCGGCGCTGGTTCACAACAGCACGTGGATGACGGCTTTTCTTGGCCTTTCGGGGGCCCGGCTCGCGCCGCATGGCAAGACTAGCATGGCGCCAGGGCTTTTCGATCTGCAGCTTACGGATGGTGCCTGGGCGATCACGCTCGCCACACCACACCAACTTCAGGTGGCCCGGCGCTTTGGCTATGCGCGGATCGTGTTGGCCAATCAGCTTGTAGGACGAAGTGCCACCATTTGGGTGATGGAGGAGTTGAAGCGCGATCCCGAGTTTGAATTCTACTGCCTTGTCGATTCAGTCGATAATGTACGTCAGCTCGCGAGTATCGCGCGATCTCTGGGGCTTGATCGGCCGCTGCGCGTACTTGTGGAGATCGGCTATGCTGGTGGACGCACCGGTTGTCGTTCGGTTGCCCAAGGCCTGGAGCTGGCGCGGGAGGTTGCTCGCCATGCTGACGTGCTGGCGCTCTCTGGGGTCGAAGGTTTCGAGGGGTTGATCCGAGAGCCGACGGAAGCCGGAACTGTCGCCAAGGTAGAGGCCTTTGCCGAGCAGGTCGTAGCGCTCGCGCAAGCCTGTGCCGTCGAGGATCTGTTCGCTAAAGGTTTGGTCCTTTTCAGTGCCGGCGGCTCCGCCTTCTATGATATCGTCGCCAGCAGATTGACCCGAATTCGCTTGCGGCAGGAGAGTTTAGTCTTGCTCCGAGCCGGGTGTTATCTTACCCACGACTCGATCATGTATACGTATCTTTTTGCGCAGCTGATGGCGCGGGAGCCGCAGTTGGCACGCCTTGGAGAAGGGCTCAAGCCTGCCCTAGAAGTGTGGGCCTACGTCCAATCTGTGCCGGAGATTGGCAAGGCAATTGTGGCGATGGGTAAGCGCGACGTCTCCTACGACCACATGCCTGTCCCATTGGTCTGGTGCCGCCCGGGCGACGGGCCGACTGTGCCTTGTGCAGTGCCCGCCGGACATAAAGTCATTAGGCTCGACGATCAGCACGCCTGGCTTGAGATCCCCAGCGACACGCCCTGGCGGGTCGGCGACCTGGTTGGCTTTGGGATATCCCATCCCTGTCTGACTTTCGACAAGTGGCGTATTCTTCATGTCGTGAACGATGCCTACACGGTCACAGGATCGCTGCGCACCTACTTTTGACGGTCTCCGGTGCCGAGCCGAATGCACCCATTACTCCAATTGTCCCAGAAAGGTGGAAGAACCGCTGATGCCGAACAAGCTGAGAGCCAAACTGGAAGCCGGCGAGGTCTGTGTGAATGGGTGGTCGATTATCCCATGTCCCTTCACTGCCGAGATATTTTCTCAAATGGGCTGGGATAGCGTCACCATCGATATTCAGCACGGCCTACATGACTACAGATCTGCGGTTAGCTGCATTCAGGCGATGCAGGCCCATCCGGTGACGCCGCTTGTGCGCGTACCCTGGAACGAACCGGGTATCATAGGCAAGGTGCTCGACGCCGGTGCCTGGGGCATCATATGCCCTATGGTCAATACGGTCGCGGAAGCTCGTGCCTTGGTCAAGGCGAGCCTCTATCCCCCGATGGGCGAACGTTCCAATGGTCCGGTCCGCGCAGCGGCTTATGGTGGTCGCACTCCCTATCAGGAGATCGCCAACGACCAGGTTCTTATCCTGCCGCAGATCGAAACCCGCGATGCGGTCGACAATCTCGACGCGATCCTGGATGTCCCGGGCATCAGTGGCATCTATGTTGGCCCCAGCGACCTCGGGTTCTCGATGGGCATGCCTCCGATTCTAGACCGGGAGGAACCTGAGGTTTTCGTAATTTATGAGCGCGTTCTTGTGGCGACCAAATCGCGTGGAAAATTCGCCGGCATCCATAATGCGACACCTGCCTATGGTGCTCGTATGGCGCTGATGGGGTTTCAATTCGTAACGGTTTCAAGTGATGGAGCCTTGCTTGGCCACGGGGCCCGTCAGGCGATCAACGCCACCCGTCGGGCGATCGGCGGAGGTCCTTAAGGACCGACATAGATCTTAATCTTGGATACCACGTGCCCGGCCGACTAATCCCGAATTGCCACCACCAGATCGACCTCCACCGTGATCTGGCCAGGCAGCGAACTCATGCCTACGGCTGAGCGGGCATGCCGGCCGATCTCCCGTCCGAAGACTTCGATAAGCAGGTCCGAGCAGCCGTTGATCACGATCGGGTGCGCCATAAAGTCAGGCGTCGCGTTAACCATCCCAAACAATTTTAGAACCTGAGAGACCTTGTCCAGGCCGACTGCATCCTCGATAGCCGCCAGCAGGTTCAATCCCGCTAAGCGGGCGTGTTTGTAAGCCGACTCGATCGATACTTCGCCGCCAACCTTGCCGCTGAAATAGCCGGATGAATGCACAGGTCCCTGGCCCGATAAGTAGAGTAGGGACCCTGACCGTACGGCTGGAGCAAAATTAGCCACAGTGGGTGACAGGGCAGGCAAGCTAATTCCGAGTGCCGTTAGGCGGTCATATGGCGTGGGTGACGAATTGTTGGAGGGCATGGGTTCACTCGGTCAGATTGCAAGATCCGCCACAGCGCGCGCGTCCTGCCTCAACGGAATGGATAGCTAACGGCTGCCACTGATTGGTCGGCATCTCTTGCTGATGATGCACGCTAAATTGCTTCACTTCCGAACAAGATGTGGCATGCAAAAATAAATATAGCAAGTACTATATTACTTCCACTCCTCGTCTCTGAGGGAGATCGCAAGAATGCGTGCAGCCTCGCGGAGCAGGATGGCCTTGGGCACTCGGTCTTCCTCCAAGGCAAGTTCGTCCACCGCCCAACCAAACTCGGAGCGTATGCGCAGTCGGCACCATAGCACGGTCGGATCGATCTCGGGCAGCAGGCGGCGATAGAAAGCGAACATCTGGTCAGTGCTTTGGCGCTGCGACTCCAGGCGTACATGGGCAAGATTGGGAAGTGCTCTCAAGGCCCGCATCGTCCAGATCGCACCAGGTTCGCTGTGGGTGATTTCGGTGGCAATCGCGAACCATTCTTCTAGAGCCTCAACGGCCTTGTCGGGGCTGGACCAGGCTCCCCCCTTGAACAACCAGGCGGCATAGGCGTCGTTCTGGCGTTTGAGAAGACGACGAGCCATTACCTCGAGGATTTCGTATTTATCATCAAAATAATGATAGAACGCTGGCGGAGAAAGACTGGCGCGCGCACAGATGGCATTGGTGGTCAAGCGCTCGAAACCTACTTCGGCCAGTAACTCGCCCGTGGCAGCGATGAGACGCTCGTAAGTTTGGAGCGGCTTACCGCCCGATGGGGGCTCCCGCAGGTCAGCCTTCTTCTTATGCGAACGCGCTTTTGCTGATTCAGCTCTTTTGCGCGGGGTTTCCGTCCTTTTGGAAGTCACTTTGGCCCTGACCACGTCAACGAGGCGCTCATAGTACGGCTTAATCCGGGTTGATTCCACGAATGCTATCTCTGCGCTTTGGACCATTCAAGCCGCTCCGTCATTGTCATCTGCTTCGTAGGAGACCTTGTCGCGCTCTAGGGTCAAAGTCCTTGCTTGACAACGAGCGGAATATAGTAAAAGCTATATTATATACCTTGGCACGACGGTCAGACTTCGGCCGCATGGCCATATTGGGGCCGCGAAGGGGCTGGCATGGCGATCAACAAAATTGTCGAGCATTCGGCTGAGAAACTTGATCTCGATCACTGGATTGGGCCGAAACCGTCGCTACTTCAGATGAGCGCGGTTCTCGTCGTCGGTACGGTGGCATTGATCATCGCGGGCGTGCAGCCGTTGGTGCTGGGCGCACTAGTCGAAGAGCATCGCCTCTCCGCAATGGCGCTCGGTTGGACTGTGACCTCGGAATTTCTCGCCATGGGGCTTGGCGTGGGCCTGGCCGAAAGTCTGTTCGAGCCCGATCAACTAAGGCTGCGGGGCCTGATTGCTGCGGCGGTGCTCTTCGCAGCGAACATCGTTGCAACCGGGCAATCCGACGTCGGGATAATAATCGCAAGAGGCGTGGCCGGCCTGGCGGAAGGTGTTTTGGGATGGATTGTGTCGCTAATGATCGCGCGCGCATCCACCCCGGCGCGGTTGAACGCTATCTTCCTGGTAGCACAGGGGGCGGCTCAGATCCTTTTTGCGGCAATTCTTCCGCTCACGCTTATGAAGACGCTCGGTGCCAATGGAGGGTTCTACGCTCTGGCGGGCGCCGCGATCGTTGGAGGATCTGCGCTCCTCGTTATACCTGATCGCATGATGCCCCTTCCGGTACTGCCGGATGAGTCCCGCCGAAGAAGTGGGGGAAAGCTCTCCCGCGCAGGACTTTTTAGCCTTGTCGCAGTGGTTCTACTCTATGCGTTCTTCATCGGGTTCTTCTCCTACCTGGCTCAACTTGCCGGCCAGGCCATGCTCGGTCCAGAGCAGGCAGGATTTGCCGTTGCCGCGGCCCTTGGGTCATCGATCATCGGATCAGGAGTGGCTGCAGCTGCCGCTAAGCGCATTTCCTACTATGCCGTCTACTTAGTTTGTCTGCCGGTAAACCTAATGGTGTTGGCGGCGCTCGCTACACTTCCGACTCAACCCGTATTCATGGCGCTGAGCGTCGTGTTCGGCTTCTTTTGGGGCTTCTTCATGCCGTTTCAGCTACCGCTTGTCATCGAGGCCGATCCTACACGAAGGGCTGCCATTTTTGTTCCAGGCGCAATGGCGCTGGGCGCTGCGGGTGGACCCTTGCTCTGCTCCTTCTTTGTTAACCGTGTCGACTCGCGTGGAGTTCTCCTGGTCTCGGGCCTCTGTTTGCTAGCCTCGTTTATCATCGCCACAGTCCTTCATCTTCGGCTTGCTGTCGATCGACGGAGATTGGTCGAAGGCTGCCCCTAAAATCCATTCGTTCGTCACATGGATGACCAAGTCGCGCTTCAACTCGGCAGTTGCACGCGAATAGGCCACAGTCATCACACCGGAGAAACCACGATGAAGCCTAAAACCATCAGGACCTACCTGATTACCGGTGCCGGAAGCGGGATCGGCGCTGCGTTGGCAACAAAGCTCGCACATGCAGGACAGAACGTGATGCTGGCCGACATTAATGTTGCTGCGGCCCAGGCGGTTGCAAAACTCCTGCAGCCTTATGCAGATGTTGTGGAGCTCGATATCCGTGATCCGGAGGATTGGGAACGAGCTTTCGACAGCACGATTGCTCGTTTTGGGAGGATCGACGTTCTCATCAACAATGCAGGAATCGTTCGGACCGGCTTGGCGCGAAATGTCGCCATCGCCGATCATCAGGCCACCATCGACACGAATTTCATGGGGCCACTCACCGGCATGATCGGAGCGTTGCGCCGCTTTAGGCAACTGGGTTCCGGACATCTGGTCACGATTTGCAGCATGACGTCCTTCTTGCCGTTTCCCGGCCTGGCCAGCTATGGCGCGTCAAAGCACGCGTTGCGCGCGTTTCATCACGGCTTCGCGCTTGAAGAACGTCACGGCACCATCGATTTCACCATCGTCCATCCGACGGCCACAGAAACCCCGATGCTGGCGCAGGAAGCCGCAGACGACGATGCGGCGATGGCATTTTTTGCCGAGAGCGTCACTGCCGAAGAGGTTGCCGATACGGTGATCAAGGCTATCCGGCGCAAAGCGATAGAGGTCTGTATGCCCCAATCCTCCGCGCGCATGATTAAATCGTTGGGTACCGATCCCGCGCGACTTCGAGACTATGCCGACTATATGGAGAAGCGAGGGCGCGAAGGTCAGGCAGCCCGGCGCGCCAAAGCTGGCGGCACTTGACCCATAGACTGCTGAGGCGCGCCTGGCTGATCCGCAGCCGGACGGTTTCCAAGTTGGAAGCAGAAATGGACGGAATTAGCGAACGAATGGAGTCGAAACCTGGACGTGCGGCCGTATGGCTTGAAGATATCCTTTGAGCGATTGATTGAGTTCATCTCTTGGGGAGGTAGAGACGCGATGTGGCGCATGCTTCTATCATACTTTACCTGGGTGGAAGCTATGATGAGTGTCTGCAGAAAGCCTTGGCTGTCGATTGGCTGAGGGGCTTAGGGGAAAATGTGATCCAAAAATGCCGGCTTTTCTGCGCTAAAGTCTCGGCACTCTCAAAGCATGACTTTGCCCTATGAGTTCTCATCATCTGCGGGGGCAACCCGGCTGAAAATCGTGCTGTCTGGTGGGCAGGGAACCTGTTTGACGCGAGCGTTCGCTGGTGTGTTCTTCTCTTGGCCGACCGCATTGCGTCACGAAGCGGGATGTATCGGTTCAGGACGCAGTGCTGCGATGCGTACCTCGCGGCCGTACTGCCGCGGCGAGCGGCCGCATGACGTGCTTGAAGGTCAAGCTGAAGGATTTTTGCGATTCGTAACCCAGCGAAGAACTAATTTCGGCCAGCGACTGACGCGACGTGGCCAGAAGTTCCGCAGCTTGCAACATGCGCCGCCGCTTCAGACAGGCCATCGACGACAGGTCGCGAGTTTTTTGAATTGCAACGTAAAGACGGTTCGCGATGCTACCGCTTCCTCGGCCAGGCTCTCGACCGTCCACCGATGACCGAGGGCATGATCCATTGAAACGAGCGCCGCCCGTAACCTTGGGTCGGCGAGGATGAACCGCGAAGCTGTCCCTTCACCCCGCCCGGCATTCGGGGTTCAAAGAGGTAGAGGGTCATGGCTCGCCCCATAGACAGCGTGGGGCACGAGGTGATTTAGCGGAATTCCAGGCCCTCAAACTGGCCCGAATTCCGCCAACCCTCGAGATAGCGGAAGTAGGCGGTGGCACCCTGGGGATAGCCGATGGCATAGCGCGCCGCGGGACCGGGATCCTGGCCTTCATTGTTGTAATACCCGGGCGTGCAATCCTGCGAGCCGATCATGCGCCCCGGTCCGGTGAGGAGGAGTTCGACCCAGGCCTCCTGTGCGGCTTTGCTCACTTCGACTTCCCGGGCACCGCGCCTTTGCGCTTCGGCGATGATCATGGCGACCGTCTTTCCCCCCTCGGTAAGATTGTGCGGTACATTCGAGATCAGGTTGGCGCCCTGCGTTGGCTGGACGAAGAACAGGTTTGGAAAGCCGTGCACATGGGTGCCGTGCATCGAGCGCATCCCTTCGGCCCAGGCCTCAGACAGTCTGAGGCCATGGCGGCCGGTGAGATCGAACCCGGCGCGGCCGGTAAACTCGGTGCCGACCTCGAAGCCGCTTGCATAAATGATGCAGTCGACCTCGTATTCGACGCCATTGGCGACGACGCCCGTCCTGGTAATGCGCTCGACGCCCTTGCCGTCGGTGTCGACCAGCGTGGTCGAGGGCTCGTTGAAGGCCTGCAGATATTCGTCATGGAAGCAGGGGCGTTTGCACAGCTGGCGATACCAGGCCTTGAGCTTCTGTGCGGCTTCCGGGTCGCGCACGATGGCATCCACGCGGGCGCGGATTTCCTCCATCTTCTCAAAATCGGCATCCTCAAAGGCCGCCCACATGGCCCCGGGGTTACGCTGCTCGGGCGGTAGCGTAGCGATGCGCGCACGGATGCGGCGGGAGAGATCGGTCCAGCCGTCCTGCACCAGATCCTCGTCGGCGCCGCCGCCGGCCTGGTTCTCCGTGAAATTCTCCAGCCAGCGCTGCTGCCATCCAGGTGTCGCGATATTGCTGAACCAGTCTGGATCGATGGGCTCATTGGCTCGCACGTCGACGGAGGAGGGCGTACGCTGGAAGACGTAGAGCTTCTGGGCCGCACGGGCGAGATGTGGCACGCATTGCACGGCTGTTGCGCCGGTGCCGATGATCGCGACGCGCTTGTCCTTGAGCTTGTCGAGGGGCGCTCCATTGGGATCGCCGCCGGTATAGGCATAGTCCCACCGGCTGGTGTGGAAGCTGTGGCCCTCAAATTCTTCGATCCCGGGGATACCGGGCAGCTTCGGTACATGCAGGGGCCCAGTACCGACGCCGAGGAACTGCGCAGTAAAATTATCGCCGCGATTGGTTTTGATACACCAGGCCGCGAGGCTCTCATCCCAGCTGAGATCGGTGACCTCGGTGTGGAAGAGTGCGTTGCGGTAGAGCCCGAACTGCACGCCGATGCGCCTGCACTGCGCCAGGATCTCCGGGGCGTGGGCGTATTTTTCCAATGGCCGGTGGCCGGTCTCTTCGAGCAGCGGCATATAGACCATCGAGGCGGTATCGCATTGGGCGCCGGGGTAGCGGTTCCAATACCAGGTGCCGCCAAAATCGCCGCCTTTCTCGATAATGCGCACATCCTCGATGCCGGCCTCGGCCACTCGCGCCCCGGTGACGAGGCCGGCAAAGCCGCCGCCAACGAAGGCGAAGGTGACGTGATCAGTCTTGGGCGTCCGTGGCTTCACCGGGACGTAAGGATCCTCGGCATAATGGGCGAAACGGTCCTTGAGGCGGATATATTGCGCATTGCCGTCGGGGCGCAGGCGCTTGTC
>JAKBAU010000048.1 GCA_021808875.1 Pseudomonadota bacterium
CCTGCCATACAAAAGCATCACCGCACCCCATGCCGAGCTGCGATCCTCGATCAAGATCGAGGTTTCTGCCTGGCCACAGCGCCGCCCGCCGGTTAATCGCCCCGTCGCCTCCTTCGTGGCCGAAGCGTTCAAGCGACCTCCGGAGATTCCGGAGATCGCAACGTCGGACCTCGCCGAAAACGCGGCGGAAAAATTCGTGGCTCTGACGCGCCGTGCCGGCGCCCAGCTCGCGGGTTTGCGCGAGAAGAGGGACCCGACCCTGGTCCGCCACATCTACGACCTCCACCTGCTCGAAAAGCATCTTGATGCCGCGGACGTGGCAAGCCTGATCGCCGTTATCATGCAGGAGGACGCCGAGACGCGCGGCAATCTGTTTCCGGCCTACCAGCAGGACCCAATGCGCGAAACGCTCCGTGCCGCCGAAGGCATCCTCGCCGATCCGCAGTTTGCCGCCGAATACGCTGGTTTCGTGCAAAGCATGGTCTATGGCGAAGCACCGCAATTCGCGACGGCCAGCGGAACATTAAAAGTATTGGCAGAACAGACGAAAATAGCGCAAAAGTAAAAAATAACCAGCGGAGGGGAAGGGGCCATGACGAAACTGCATCATTTTACCGAAGACATGTCGCCTTTCCTTGCGCGCGCGCCCCAATACCGCAGTGCTTGCCGCAGACGGACAATCACAAAGGGCATATATTGATCGAAGATACGGCGGCGAATGCCGAGATGTGGTGGAACGACATGGAGAATAGACCGTAATGGCGCTGCACCGTGATTTTCCGACATCCCCCTACGCCGTCCTCGACCCGAATAGCCGCTGGTTTCCGGCCGCCGAAGAGCTCCGCAGCACGGCCTATGAAAAACTCCTGCCGCCCCTCGTTGCCAACATCCGCAAGGAGGTCAAGACCTGGCGGGACGCTAGCTATGCCGGCGCGTCGGACACGTCGCGCGCCTTACTGACCTGGTGGTTCGATACAGAACATCTCGTCGAGCAAGCCGACGGCACGCAAAGCCCGTTCCGCTATTATTTTGCGCAGCGCGAAGCAGTCGAATCTGTCATCTGGCTCTATGACGTGCGCGGCGCGCGCGACAAGTTCGACCTGCTGCGTTTCGATGCCTCCGGCGCCGTATCGGCCAATATGTTCGATGAGGACTGGCCGCGTTTCGTGGTCAAGATGGCGACAGGCGCAGGCAAGACCAAGGTCCTCTCGCTGCTGATGGCGTGGAGCTATTTTCACAAGCTCTACGAGCCCGGCTCCAATCTGGCGCGTAATTTTCTGCTGATCGCGCCGAATATCATCGTGCTCGATCGCTTGCGAACCGATTTCGACGGGCTGTGCATTTTCTTCAACGATCCCGTGCTGCCCGACAACGGCCATGGCGGCCGCAACTGGCGCGACGATTTCCAGGTCGCGCTCCATATCCAGGACGACGTGCGTGTCGTCCGCCCGACCGGCAACATTTTCCTCACCAACATTCACCGCGTCTACCTCGGCGACGTGCCGGAGCCCTCACTCGACGACGACGATCTGCGCAACTATTTCCTGGCACCCTTCGGCGATAAGCCCGCCGGCAAGACTACGGACAGTAAGACCGACCTCGGCGAGATCGTGCGCGAGATCGACGAGCTGGCGGTGTTCAACGATGAGGCTCACCATATCCACGACAACCGCCTCGCCTGGTTCCAGAGCATCCAGGACATTCATCACCGCTTGCTGCAAAAGGATTTGCGGCTCGCGCTCCAGATCGACGTAACCGCTACGCCGCGTCATGAGAACGGTGCGATTTTTGTGCAAACCGTCAGCGACTACCCTCTGGTGGAGGCGATCGCCCAGAACGTCGTCAAGCATCCGGTATTGCCCGATGCCGCCAGCCGCGGCCGGCTGGCCGAACAAAAGAGCCCCATCATCAGCGAAAAATACGCCGACTATCTGCAGCTCGGCGTAGAGGAATGGCGCAAAAGTGCGGCCGAACACGAGACGCTGGGCAAAAAGGCCGTGCTCTTCGTGATGGTGGATGACACCAAGAATTGCGACGAGGTCGGCACGCATCTGGAGAAGATTTGCCCAGAATTGCAGGGCGCGGTGCTGGTGATCCACACCAAGACCAACGGCGAGATTTCCGAGGCCGGGTCGAGCAAGAGCAAGGAGGAGCTGGAGGTCCTGCGCCGGCAATCCAACGAAATCGACACCTGGAAGTCGCCATTTAAAGCGATCGTCTCGGTTCTGATGCTCAAGGAAGGCTGGGACGTGCGCAACGTGACGGTCATCGTCGGGCTGCGGGCCTATGCCGCAAAGAGCAATATCCTGCCGGAGCAGACGCTCGGCCGGGGCCTGCGGCGCATGTATTTCGGCACCGAGCAACGTGAAACGGTCTCGGTCATGGGCACGCCGGCATTCATGGAATTCGTAGAATCCATCCAAAACGAGGGCGTCACCTTCGACCGCGTGCCGATGGGCGGGGCAGGGGGGCGGGAACGCCAAGATTCGCTCATCGTCGAAGTGGACACTGAGTCCCACGAAAAGAATATCGACGCGCTCGACATCTCTGTCCCGCGCCTGACCCGGCGTTACAATCGCGAATTCAAGGATTTGACGGAATTGGCACCGGAGCATTTCGACAACCCGAAACTGCCCGTCAAAGCCTTCACCGCGGAAGAGACGCGCGAAATCGTCTTCAAAAAGATGCTCGATTCCGAGGTCGATCACACCATCCAGCTCGATAGCAACGGAACGGCGGATTACCGCTCCGTCGTCGCCTTCTTCGCCCGGCAACTAGTCAAGGATTTGCGCCTGGTCGGCGGCTATGACCAGCTCTATCCCAAAGTCAAAACCTTCATCCGCGATCATCTTTTTGCGCGTGTCGTCGATCTAGACGATCCGGTCATCCTGCGCAACCTGTCCGAACCGGAAGCCAGCAAGGTCATTTTCGACAGCTTCCGCGCCGCGATCAACGCTCTTACCATCTACGAGGGCGGTTGCTCGCGCATCGATGGGCACATCCGGCTCCGCGACACCAGGCCGTTCCGCACCGAACCGCGCGGCTTCGTGCCCGCGAAAAAGTCGGTGTTCAATCGCATCGTCGGCGAAGCCAATGCCGATAGCCTGGAGCTGGCCTTTGCCGGCTTTCTGGAGTCCGCATCCGACGTGCAGGCCTATGGCAAAAATTACATGGCCGTCGGCTTTAAGATCGAATTCGTCAAAGCCAATGGCGAGTTGTCCAGCTATACGCCGGATTTCATCGTCCGCACCGTCGAGGGCGGCGTCTGGATCGTCGAAACCAAGGGCCGCGAGGAACTCGACCTGCCGCAGAAAATGGCCCGCCTGCGGCAATGGTGCGAGGACGCCACCGAGGCGACAAAAGACGATGGCGGCCCACAATACCATTTCGTTTATGTCGATCAGGAAAGCTTCGAGAAACACAAGCCGTCGTCATTCGCGGGGCTGGTGAGCGCATTCCGCGAATATCAAGGGGGCTAACGATGGCGCGCCAAGACAAGAAATCCTACGAGCTGAGCGAGGCCGAGCAACGCGACCTCGTGACCCTGATTCAGCAGGGCAAAGCCTTGCCGGAAAAGTACCGCTTCATCCTCTTCGAGGACAAGCGCGAGGTTGAGCTGGTCTGGAACGGCAAGACGCGCGACGTGTGCACCACGGTGCTGCCATTTCAGACACTTGAACATATTGACGAGCCGCGCGCCGAGACGAAGGCCATGGAGGATTTGTTCGACAGCCGCGGCCGTCAGTTGCGTGGCTGGACCAACAAGCTGATCTGGGGCGACAACAAGCTGATCCTGTCGTCCCTCAAGGCTGGGTCGCTGCGTCAGCAAATCGAAGACGCCGGCGGCCTCAAGCTGATTTACATCGACCCGCCCTTCGACGTGGGCGCGGATTTCAGCATGGACGTAGAGGTCGGCGGCGAGACCTTCCACAAAGAGCCGAACCTGTTGGAGCAGATTGCTTACCGCGATACGTGGGGAAGGGGGGCGGACAGCTTCATCTGCATGATTTACGAACGTCTCTCTGTCATGCGCGATTTGCTGTCATCTCAAGGGAGCATATTTGTCCACTGTGATTGGCGGGTAGCAGGATACCTTCGCTTGGTCATGGACGAACTATTTGGTAGAGGGGGCGAAGATGACAAGCCGGGATTTAGAAACGAAATTGTTTGGTGTTACACGCAGGGTGGGAGGCCAGTTAGCACATACCCTAATAAGCACGATACAATCTTTTGGTACTCCAGAACGAACAACTATCTCCTGAATAAGGACGCTGTCAAAATACCATTTGATCTTTACTCTGAGAAATCTTCCTCGTCGTTCACCAAGGTCGATGAAAGCGGACGGCGCTATAAGGAAGTTTTCGGCACAGATAAGAAGAAGCTCTATCGATATTACGAAGACGAAGGCAAAAACCCATACGACTGGTGGAGCGATATTCCTAAAGTCACTGGTCGAGCCGCTGCGTCGATTGATTCTGAGCTTGTCGGGTATCCAACGCAGAAGCCAGAGAAATTACTGGAGCGAATCATTCTTGGAGCAACGAATGAGGGGGATGTTGTCGCTGACTTTTTTGTTGGGTCAGGCACCACCGTGGCGGTCTCCGAAAAGCTGGGACGTAAGTGGATAGGCGCGGACTTAGGGAAATTCGCAATTCATGCCACGCGAAAACGTCTCATCGGCGTGCAGCGCGAAATGAAGGCCGCGGAGAAGAATTTCCGCGCCTTCGAGGTGCTGAACCTCGGCCGCTATGAGCGCCAAGCTTATCTTAACGTCGGCGGACGCCTAACCGGAGCGCAAAAGGAACAGGCACTGGCGCGAAAAGAGAGCGAATTCCGGGAATTGATCTTGCGCGCTTATAAGGCCACCGGCATCGGCGGCAGCGATGGCGTAGAGGCCCAGGACGGGTTCTTCCACGGCGCCCGCAATGGGCGTCTCGTTGTGATCGGCCCCATCAATCTGCCCGTCGGCCGGCTTTTTGTCGAAGAGGTCATCACCGAATGCCGCAAGCGCGGCGCATCCCGTGTGGACGTGTTGGCATTCGAGTTCGAGATGGGGCTGTTTCCAGCCGTGCTGGAGGAGGCCCGCTTAAAAGGCATCGACTTGGCGCCAAAATATATCCCTGCCGAAGTGTTCGACAAACGGGCCATGGACAGGGGCCAGGTGGTTTTCCACGACATCAGCTTAGTCGAGGCCACACTGCGTTACGACAAGAAGAACAAGCACGCGGTCAGCATCGAACTGACCGACTTCTCGGTTTACTACACGCAGGGCGCTGCCGAGGCTGCGATTGCAGCCATGAAGGAAGGCAAAAGCGAGGTCATGTGTGAACAGGGCCAGCTCTACAAAGTGAGCAAGGACAAGGCCGGCATCGTCCGGAAGGAGAAACTCACCAAGCACTGGACGGATTGGGTGGACTACTGGGCCGTCGATTTCGACTATATGAGCCGCAAGGAGATCATCAAGGTGCCGGTCGGCACGGGGCACGCTGAGGCCGTTTCCCTTCCAGGGTTCGAGCCATCTCAGGATAAGCTGGCCCTGGCGGCATTCGAGGAGCGTTGGACGGGCGGATACATATTCGAGAACGAGTGGCAAAGCTTCCGTACACGGAAGAGCCGCGAGCTTGAACTAACTACCGCGGTGCACACATACGACAGGCCTGGACGTTATACGGTCGCGGTCAAGGTGATCGACATTTTCGGCAACGACACCATGACGCTCGTGCCGGTCAATGTGGGGTGACCAGAAGGGCGCGTAGAAAGCTCAGCGCCGATGTATCGTTGGCAATCTCCTGCTATCCCCGCGTGCCAGCCTGCTTCGCGAGCTGTTACCGCATTCGGGGCAGTCTGGCGATTTTCGCGCCTCATCAAGCCAGACGCGCCGCCCCTGCGGCTGGAACCGCTGATATGCCAGTGACACCTGCGGGTCTTGCAGACCGGTTATGTAGAAGAGAAAATCGTTCGCGGCTTGCGCGGTCGCAGTTGCATTAAGGGTAATTACGCTTGGAGCCACGATTTCCGGTTCGTCGATATAGCGCTGCTGCCGGCGTTCCTTTTCTGAAATGCTTTCGTCCTGAAGTTTCGCACTGTTGATGAGGCGATTGCAAAGAAGGCACCCGCTTTCGGGTGTGACCGGCCGCACGACACTGTAGGCGTCTAGGACTTCGCCAGACCTTTGGTCCACACGTACCTTTGCGCCCACCTGAACGCCAGGGATAAGATATTGATGCACAATCGCGTTGAACAATAGGCGGGCGCGCATCGTATCGGCCGCGAGAAATAGGTAATCGCAGTCTACAAACTTGGCTGCAATTTCTGCTTCAAGGAAATTGCCAAAAATGGCATCCACACGGGCGTTCGGATTGGCTCGCAGGATGTTTCTCTTCGCGAGCTTCACCTTCGGCGCCGCTAGACGCATTGCCAGATGTCGGAGCCAAAGCGGTGAATTGAGGCCCGTGAGCGATGCAAAGGCATCAGCTCTGGAAGCCCCGACGAGGCGCGGCAGATTTGAAAGCTCGGCTCGCTCGGGGTCTACTATGACAAACCTTCCGACCCCGAGGCGGCCGAGATATTCGGCCAATAGCGATCCGGCACCGCCGAGTCCAATAATGCCGACTGTTGTACCTCCAAGAATGTCCTGACCCGCGTCACCGAAAAGACGGGCCTGCCGGTCATACATAGCATCACGTCCCGCAGGGCGTGGCCGCGGCTCTGCCGCCAATTGCGACAAGCTGGCGCCAATAATCGAAGCACCGGCGAGCTCGATGCGCTTTTCACCAGGAAGCCAGATGTCTCCTGCAACGGCGTTCTCAGCGAACACCAGCGCGCCGACAGGCAGGCCTTCGGCGATGTCCAGCAGGGCAGGGTAACCCCGTTCGTGTGAACGGAAATCATCGGCTGAGAAGCCAACGCGATCGCGGCCGCCGTGGTTATGGATTGGGAGATAGGCAAGCCCTTCGTCGCGACAATGTTGAATGCGGTCTGCTATGAAATCGGCCTTTAACATGCGATAGCCGCGCTTGCCGACGACATAGTCCTTTCCGTCCTCTGCGAGAAAAAGCTCGCGGGCGAGAAGTCGAACGCCTCGGTGGCCGGTCGCTAGACCGGCGGCTATGACCGCGCCGTGTTCGTCACGGTCGCCCGGAAAGAGATGGTCGTAGAGCCGCATATAGAGATTTTGAGGTAAAATCAGGCGCCACGGTCCGTCTAATTGCGAGAGAGCCATTTGATGACCTTTTGTAGTTTAAGTAGCGCCGTGTCCGTCGCAGCGTTAAGTCGATTTGATCGGCGCGAAATCTGGATGGCGGGCCGGTTGCGGAACGACCCTATAGAAAGGCCCGCGCCAAGCGGTTTCTTGTCGCGTCGGCTAAGGTCGTGGCGCACGAAGTGCGGATAGACATCAGCGTAGGGGTAGGTGTGTGTGATGTGGAATCCGAACCAGCTCGTATCCTGATCGTAAGGCCCCGGGATCGGCACGTCCTTGATCGTGACGTATGCGCCCCCATTGCCGTCCTCAACGGATTCGAGCTGGCACTTCGGAAATGCCGCGGCGATCTCACCGATCGCTCCGTCGACTTCGGGGGTCATGTAGAGCCCCCGACTAGGAATTGTCGTCGTCGGCGATCGCGTGAAAGCGCGAATCGTCTGTGATGTGCACTTCCTCCTCGTCGGCAATGAGCTTGTTCGGCTCGCCATGCCGCAGGAGATAGAGCAGGAAATCCAGCTCGATCTTCACATGCTGCGCGATGGCCGCCTGCTTGATCTGCAGGCCAGTGTGCCGGTGGCCAATCAGGTGCACAGGCTTGGTGTTGACATGAATTTCCACACGCGGATGCGGCTCATGATGATGTTCGGGCCTGTGGCCCTCGGCTTCGGGGTGTTCGCCGTGCATTTTCACCTCCATTGCGAATCACGGTGCTCGTTGCTACTCTGCAACTATCGCCAAGATTGCACATCTGCATGATGATTGCAAGTTCTCAATTAAAGGAGGGGGAATGCGTGACGATTTTGACACTGAGGCGTTCTACGCAGCACTCGACAGCCAGCGCGAAGCGAAAGAGATGACCTGGAAAGAGGTTGGGGCCGAAACAGGGGTTAATCCGTCGACCCTGACACGTATGGCACAGGGAAAGTGCCCGGATGCGAAAGGGTTGGCCGCCTTGCTCGCCTGGTCTGGATTAAGTGCCAACGACTTTATGCGCGGCCGCGCCGATGGCCGTCGCCGAGAGCCCGAAACACTAGCCAAGATCACTGCGGTTTTGCGCGCCGACGCATCACTTTCAAAAGAGAGCGCGATCGCAATCGAGCAAATTGTCAAAGCAGCCTACAATCGGTTCAAGGAGTGAGGGGAAATGAGCCTCAGACGCGGTTTCAAGGCTGAAGCGAACCGCATTTCGCTACGTCTGCGCCACGAGCTGGGACTCACCCCTCATGCGCCGATAGATTTATTCGTCGTTGCTGATCGGCTCGGCGCACACGTCGTGCCGCTCAGCGATTTCATTCAAGAGTGTCCGGACGCGGTACGCCACTTTACCCACGTCGAGCCGCGGGCATTTTCGGCTGCTACCGTGCCGCTGCCTGGCAATCGCCGGGTTATCATTTTCAATGACAGCCACAAACCAGCTAGACGTAATAGCAACCTGGCGCACGAAATCGCCCATTTGGCGTTGGGACATGAATTTACCCTTCCAATCGACACGACCGGTTGTCGGATCATCGACCGCGACGTGGAGGACGAAGCCAACTGGCTCGGGCCAACAATCCTGATCTCGAACGAGGCCGCATTGCACATCCTTCGAGAAGCGATGGATACCACGACCGCGTGCCGGGAATACGGCGTGACCTCAGCAGTTCTGCGGATGCGAATCAATGCTAGCGGTGCCCGCATTCGAATCAATCGAAGCTACAATTAAGGGCTGTTGCAGATGATGGTTGATTTGTCGGTACACTTTTCGTGGCGCGAAATTGGTCAAGTCGAACTCGACTCGCAGGACAAGCTCAAATTCCCCAAATCGCAGCCGCGTCCTGGGCTGTACCGATTCGAGCTCGCCAAGGGGGGCGTTAGCCAAACCTACATCGGCGAGACGGACACGCTCGATCGACGGTTCCAGCATTACAGGACGCCAGGTCCCTCCCAGGTGACGAACCTCCGTCTCAACGCACTCATGCGCGAGGTCATCGCTTCGGGCGGCTCGGTTGCCGTCTATGTGCATACTGAAGGCGCGGTCGTCGCTATAGAGGGCGATCGGAAGCCGCCACGCTTGGACCTCAAGCCCAACCGGGTGCTTTTAGAGCATGCGGCCATCTATGCCGCGCGCGAGGCCGGCAGTTCGCTTCTTAATATCTAAGCCCGCAAGCAGTGCATGGAAGCCACCCAAAGCGGATGCACCGGATATTTATGGCACAAATTTATAGTGTAACATAAAGGACGTTATGTTGTATTATTTGTGAGAACTAGCTTGACTGTGACCCTGCCCCTTCTTTTTATCCAGGAGACACTGGTATTCGTTGGGCCATGGTCGCATCACGGATGGCGTCGAGCTTGGGTCGATGCTTCGTGTTAGACAACTCTTCCATTTCCTCGATCGAGGCCGGTTCATAGAGGTTGTCGAGGAGTACGGTGATGTGTAGAGTAGGTGGCGAGCGCCGTACCGTCTTGCGACGGCCGGTTTCTCACCACCCCTCCCAGAACCGGACATGCACCTTTCGTTATGCATCCGGCTCGCCCGAAGACTTGGCGAAGTGAGGCGTACCCATCCACGCAAGACGGAATCGACAGACCGGAGTCCATGCAAGCATGTACTGCTCAATGGGCCCGTCGCGCCACAGCCGTACCGTTGGACGGCGGCTGCTGCGTTGTCGGCCTTTTGCGATCTCGGTTGCGCTAGCCTTTGGGCGAACCTTCCGCTGCCAGCGCCAGAGACGGTCGCCGGTGTACCAATCAAGACTGGTGAACACGCGGCTTGCTCCGAAGCGGAAGCCCCGTAGCTTTCGCAACTGGTGAACAATTTGCTGCATTTTGTTCAGGGGTGAATGGGCCGCACCGGCCGCGATTAGCGGACGCCTTGCCGCCCCTGCAACCTGTGAACAATTTGCAAACTGTTCGCCGGCTAGCTAGCGCACCGCCATGCTGCACGAAATGTGTGGGCGGCCGAGTGGCGCGCTAAGCGATTAAATGATGTTTCGTACTTTCAGCTTACAATGTCCGTTCCGGGCGAAAGGGTGACCGCCGCCGGAGGCGTCCGCCGCCCCGTTCGCTCAGGGTTGAACGTCATGGCTCCTAACGTGCCCCGCAACGACCCGCACGGGCAAAGCAAGAACCAGCACTTTGTCTCGCAGGTTGAGCAGCGCCTAAACGCCATCAACCCCGACGCCCGGCCCGAGAACCAGCGCATCTACGAGTTCGACATCGTAGACCGGGAGCAGCACCAGCTTCGGCTCTTGAAACCCAAAGGTAGGCTCATTTCCGGATCGCTGTCGATGTTCGACCTGTTTTCGTTCGACGTCGCCGACGGCGGCCTGCGCGCCAATCTTGAACAGGCCTTCGGCGTCTACGAGGACAGGATCCGCGATCTGACGGCAAAACTCCTGCAAGCCCATGCAGTGCGCAGCAACGCAGTCAGTCAGGAGCTGTTCGATCTGTTCGTGGCGAAGATGGTGAACTTCGTTCGTAACCCGTACTCGGTCGCGAAGGTGCTCAATACGTTTGGCCTGATGGGCCAGCATCACCCGACCGACCCGCGCATCTATGCTCAGTACGAGCGCATCCTTACTGGTCGCCGGCCCCAGCAACAGCACCTCTGCGCCAAGCTCGGTATCTCCGACGAGCAGTACGGCGCCTGGCTGCGGGTCCTCTTCATGCTGCTGACGCCGCTGGCCGACGGTCACGCCACCATGCTCGAGCACGCGCTTGCCGCGATGTACGAGGACCGCGAGCATGCCCTTCTGATTTATCTCCATACCTATAGCACCGAGCGCTGCTTGCTCTCCGACCGTGGCTGGACAGTGCCGATACCCGAAGGTGAAAACCTGGTCTTCGATTTCAATCTCAGCGCCCGGGCTTTCATTCGGTATGCATTTCTGGATTACGATGCGGTCCTTCGCCGCCCGATGCCGCCGATGATCAGGGCTGGGTTGTCCCAGGGGCCGAAGGTCGTTCACCTCTCCTACCTGCACGACGACCTAGTCTCGCTCGACGTGTTCCATCGGCGAATCATCGAGCAGTCGTTTGAATGCGTGTTCAGCTCGGGGCTGACGCCTCACAGCGTCACCGTCATCTGAGGCCGATTTCGTCCGAGTCCCGTGCAGACAAACGCGGGTATCTGGCCCTGGTATGAATGTCCGCACTTGGTGCAAAGCAGCCAAATCGAATCCGCCCGGAGAACGCGGTAGTTGCCCCATCGCTGACCCCGCGTCGCCGCAAGCCGTGAACAATCTGCAAATTGTGTTCGGGCTCCAGCGGCGGCCGAGTGTCCGCTTTTGGGTGGCTCCCGACTTCTCTTGCCGCTCGGCAGCCGGCCTGTTTACGCCAGGAGCTGCCGCGAACGCCACAGCGTAAGGTAGTTCCTGCGTGAGCAGATTGCCTGTATGCAGTTCACGGCGAATAGGGCCCTTGTGGCAGGCGATTCACGCCGTAGGCAGAAAGTCACCTTGACGGAGTGCTAGAACATGAAAGAGCCGGGGTTAGACGGTCGCCATCGCGATAAGCAGCCGCCGAAAGCTGGCGAGATTCAGCAAAAGCGCAGCGACACCTTGAACAAGAACTTACCCAAGCCCGTCCCACAGTTTGACCCGAATACGACGCTCGGCAAGATGCGACAAGCGACCGGTAAGGTCAGCGAAGAGGCGGTAAGACGCGCTGCAGCAAAGAAATTCAAATAGAGCTTCCGACATCGACGATGCACGCGTCGCAATGCACGGGCGCACAACCGTTCTGATACATTCTGTGCACAGGCAAATTGATGCAGGTTGTGGTCAGGTGACAGGAGTACCTGTCACCTGATTTTTATGGGCGCCGACGAGCGCTCAATGCAGGATAGTGGGCACGATGCCTAAGCCAGATGAAGATTGGTTTGACACCGACATCGCAGCCATGGATTTAAGCTACGGCGAAAAAACAGGGCTGCAAATTTATCGCAATTATACACGGTCATTCGAGGAGCACGCCATTAAGCAGTTCATCGATGCTATCGACCGCGAAGTGTTGGATTTGGGTAGTCTGCGGCGATTGGCCGACCTAATCGTTAGCGAAGATGCGCGCTTTCTTCCTGTAATTGTTTGTGCTTTCGCCGACGAAACGTTGAAGGCGGTCTTCAAGCAGACGTTGCCGGAGAGAATTCCGGGTGGCAAAGCGGCGATGTTGAATGGTTATGGGCCTCTGTCTGACCTCTCTAAGCGAATTCGGCTGGCTTATGCATTCAACGTCTTATCGCCAGATCTGATGGAAGAGATGGATAGACTGCGCTCCGCGCGGAATGACATTTCGCACAGTTGGGACGTTAGCTCTCTAGATGAGTTTTTTACGAAGGGGCGGCTGGCGGACATGCACCGCATAGAGGAATCGCTATCGGAGAAAGACAGTCTGGAAGAGTTTTCCGGAGAATTGAGTCCCTTGGTCGCTTTTCGAATTCGATTGATTTGGATTGTTGCCAGACTTGTTTATGAAGCCGCTGCTTACAATCGGGCGAAAGAGGCGAGACTGCGTCCGGTAGCTGCATTGTATGGAAATCCCGCACCTAAATGGCTTTCAGACGTCGCTGAAATAGCACTTGCCGCGTCTCGTCGAGCAGTCAAGGAGCACAAACGCTGATGCTGGAAGCGATTTCGGCCAAGCTTTGTCGTTAGCTGCTTGAAACCTCGTGAACAAAATACAAATTGTTTTCGGGCTACGGAGGCGGCTGGGCGTCCGCTTAGGGGCAGGAGCGGTCATTTGAGCCGCCCCCTTTTGAACGAAACTGGTTGCTTACTTCCGCTGTCCGTCGGACCGTCCCGTAGCCTATCAAGCTCGTCCGACCACCATTGCATCATGCGGACGCGCTCGTCCCAAAATTCTGCGCGCAGGTACGCCCGACGCACGTCGTCATTTCCTTCATGCGCGAGCTGACGCTCGATCGCATCTGCGTTCCAGAGGCCGCTCTCGTTCAACAGCGAGGATGCCATTGCCCGAAAGCCGTGCCCCGTCATTTCGGTTTTGTCATAGCCCAGTCTGCGCAGGCTGGCATTGATGGTGTTGTCTGATATTGGGCGGCGAAATGTCCTTACCGAATGAAACACGAACCTTTTCTGCCCGGTAAATTCGTGCACGCCACGTAGAATTTCGATCGCCTGCCTCGATAATGGCACACGGTGCGCGCGCCGCATCTTGGTCTTACTTTCGGGGATAGTCCAAAGGGCCTTGTTGAAGTCGATTTCGGTCCACTCGGCGGTACGCAGCTCCCCGGGGCGCACGAACACGTGCGGCGCCAGGCGTAAGGCAGCGCGTATGATAGGTTGACCTTCGAAGGCCTCGATCGTCCGCATCAGCGCTGCGACTTCGTTTGGTGTGGTGAGTGCTGCGCGATGGACGACCTTTGGTGTCGTGATTGCGCCCAAAAGGGCAGGGGTGGGATCAAGCGTTGCTCTCCCCGTGGCGATCGCATACCGAAACACCGCACCGCAGGTACTGCGCAGACGTCGGGCCGATTCGTACCGGCCGCGCTTTTCCAGGATACGAAGGACGCCGAGCAGCTCGGGCGCCGAGATTTCCGTCATGGGGCGTTTGCCGATAACCGGGTAGGCGAACGACAGAAGCCAGCGGAGCTTGATAATGGTCTTTGGCGCGCGGCCCTCCTTTCCGAGCTTGACGACCCATTCCTCGGCCACTTTCTGGAAGCTGTTCTCAGAGGTCCAGCCGATCAGCTTCTGGAGCTTCCGTTCGGCAGATGGGTCCTTCCCATCAGCAACCTGCTCCCGGACCTTGGCGAGGCGCTCGCGGGCTTTGGCCAGAGAGACGTCCGGATATGCCCCAAGCGATATCAGCTTCCGCTTGCCTTGAAACATGTAGTCAAACCGCCAGAGGCGGCTGCCATTGATCCCAACCAGGAGGTAGAGGCCTCTGCCGTCCCCAAGCTTGTAGGGCTTGTCCTTGGGCTTGGCGTTACGCACGGCCATATCGGAGAGGGCCATCTGTGGTATCTTCCCTGAAGGGACGGTGTCGGTACCACATACATACCACGATGAGGGCAGGGTTGCGACGGACGCGGCTGGACCGCGTGGTGCCTTAAAGTGTACCAAGTAACAGAATTTAAAGCGTTTTTTAGATTGTCTTGGACGGCGCCGGACGGGGTGAGAAGAACAAATGGTGCCCAGGGGCGGAATCGAACCACCGACACGCGGATTTTCAGTCCGCTGCTCTACCGACTGAGCTACCTGGGCCCGGCCGGGCCAGCCCGGCGGAAGGCGCGTCTTTTACGAGATGGCCCGGGGTTCTGTCCAGACGTCATCCGGTGAAGGGAATAGGCTCCGGGTGCCTGCCAGGGATGTGGGGAATCAGGTCCGCTGCTCCGGCCCTGGGGAGCGTGCCGGCGAACCTCCGGGCATGTCCCGCGTCGCAGGGCGGATGGCGAGCCGTTTCGACCGTCTGGGAGACGAGATATTGTCTGGCTGCGACACCTTCGCCTGATCCCGTCTCTTGCATCACCTGGCCTGCCAGGTGCGCTCTCCTCTCGCTGTCCGGTCAACCTTGCAGCCTCTCTATCAGGTGTCCGTGAACCACCCGGTAGCGGCTCATTATTGATTGCGCAGGGAGGAGGAAATTCCGCTCAGGCGTCGGGTGTCCGTGGTCACTTGGTGAACCTGAAGCTGCGAAGAGTGACGAAGCCGTATCTTCATCATCGTTATCAAATCAGCTTCGCCTGATCACACCACGTCAGGTGTCCGCCCCTTGCCCCTGGAAGTATTCACTGCTTCCTTGCCGCCATTCTATACAAATTCTTCAGATAGGCTTCCTGGTTCTGGTGCTTAGCCATGTCTTTACTCCTGGAGCACATCCTTGCCGCGGGCTTACCAGCAAGGATCAAATTCGCATGACCATCACGCCGATTTCAGGCTCGCCCATCAGTGCGATGTCAGGAGCCAGCATGCGGATGCCGCCGCAGCAGAAGATGAGCAATCTCTACAGCAATATCGATACGGCAAATTCCGGCAG